>DAOUCO010000110.1:0-8972 GCA_034432135.1 Dehalococcoidales bacterium
CGATAACAGCGTCCAGCGGTCTCTCCAAGGAAGAGGTCAATAGAATGCAGAAAGAGGCGGAGATGCACGCGGCCGAGGACGCCAGACGCCGGGAGGAAATCGATGCCAAGAATATGGCCGACTCAATGGCTTACCAGGCAGAAAAGTTACTGCGCGACAACAAAGATAAAATACCCGCCAACCTGAACAGCGAGGCGGAAGAAAAAATCAAGGCGGTCAAGGAAGCACTGAAAGGCACAGATATCAACGCCATAAAGAACGCAACGCAGTCTTTAAATGAAACGATGCAAAAGATAGGCCAGGCGGTCTACCAGCAACAGCAACCGCCGCCAGGAGGGCAACAGCCGCCGCCACCGCCTCCGGGAGGGGGACAGGGCGGTAAAGATGAGGGGACGGTGGAGGGCGAGTTTAGAGAGGTGTAGGGGGGAGTTTACAGTTTAAAGTATACAGTTTACAGTTAGGGGGGCGAAAATGCCCCCCTTTTTTTAGTTTGTTTATTCTTGATTTCACCCTCACCTAACCTCTCCCACAAGGGTAAAGGAATTTCTACAGCCTATTTCCCCCACCCAATGGATTCACGCCGAAGTTTACCCCGTACCTGATACGGGGCGGGAATGACAAGAAAGAAGAGATTCTTCCCCTTCGCTTCGCTCAAGGGTCAGAATGATAGGTAAAACGGGGCGTTTAAGAGGGGTGCAGACCCCTCTTCTAAAAACTAAACCCCCTCTCCAAACAGATGAAGCCTGAACCTGTAATGATGTACCGTTTGGAGAGGGGGCAAGGGGGTGAGGTTAAACCTCCTCCCTCTGGATTCACGCCGGAGTTTACCCCGTACCTGATACGGGGCGGGAATGACAAGAAAGAAGAGATTCTTGCCCTTCGCTGCGCTTCGTTCAAGACCAGAATGACAATTTGAATAAGCAAAGTAGAAAAATCATGTCGTATTAGTTATTATGTATGTATTTAAAGATTGAGGTGTATGAAAATGCCGCCAAGCGTATATCCAACGGGGACGACGATTTACGAACCAGAAAAGTGCTGGAACGGCTACACACTTTTCGGGGCAGAGCTACATAGAAATAACGGGTACGGGGCGGTGCTGATAGACATGAACGGGAATGTGGTCAACCGGTGGCAGGGGCTGGACGGTTTTCCCAATAAAATGCTGCCGGGCGGGCATATCATGGGGAGCACGGGGGTGCGCAACCCGAAATACGGCTTCCAGGATATGGTCGACCTTGTGGAAGTGGACTGGGAAGGAAATATTGTCTGGAAATTCGATAAATACGAACTCATTAAAGACCCGCGGCAGAAGCCTAGATGGATGGCAAGACAGCACCACGACTACCAGCGGGAAGGAAACCCGGTAGGTTATTACGTGCCGGGGGCGGCATTTAAAAGCGGAGGCAAGACGCTGATACTCTGCCATAAAAACCTGATAAATCAAAAAATAAGCGACAAAAGACTGCTGGACGATGCGATTATCGAGGTGGATGGAAAGGGCAAAATTACATGGGAATGGATTTGCAGCGAGCACTACGAGGAAATGGGGTTCAATGAGAGCGCGAAAAGAACAATAAAGCGCAACCCGGGCATCAGTCCGATGTGGAGTAAAGAGGGCGACTGGATGCACATGAACTCGATATCGACGCTGGGGCCAAACAAGTTTTTTGATAAGGGAGACAAGCGTTTTCACCCGGACAATATAATCTGGAGCGGCCGGCAGACCAATATTGTAGCCATTACAGATAGAAAATCGGGGAAAATCGTCTGGCAGCTGGGGCCTTATTTCACGGCGACCAAAGCATTACGTACTCTAGGACAGATAATCGGGCAGCACCACGCGCATATGATACCGCGGGGACTGCCGGGGGAGGGGAACATACTGCTATTCGATAACGGCGGTTCGGCGGGCTACGGCGTACCCAATCCTACTTCACTCGATGGAACAAATAATGCTAAACGCGACTTTTCAAGAGTACTGGAAATCGACCCGATAACATTAGAAATCAAATGGCAATACCCGACGCCCGGACCGGGGTTAAGTCGCCTCTATAGCGCTTTTGTCTGCTCGGCGCAGCGCCTGCCCAACGGCAATACGCTGATAACGGAAGGCAACAGCGGTCGCATTATCGAAGTTACTCCGGAACATGAAATCGTGTGGGAATATATCAGTCCATATAAGCACCGGCGGATGAAGAACACCCTGATTTACCGCGCTTACCGCGTACCGTACGATTGGGCGCCGCAAGCGGAAAGACCTAAAGAGACAGCCGTGCCTCGGATAGATAATAGCAAATTCAGAGTGCCGGGCTCACCGAAAAAGCAAAAAGAGAGGGTGATAAAAATAAAGCTTTAGTTATTGCGTAATTGCGCAGATGCCCTTCCCCTCCCCTAGATTCTTCGCTTCGCTCAGAATGACAATAATGCGTTTATTTGCGCCTTTAGCTCTTTTATCCCTATAATTCAAGCGTGCTCGATAACGAAATTCTGCATAAAGTCATCCGGCCGGGGCGGTACACGGGCGGGGAATGGAACAGCATCGTTAAAGATTGGGAAACAACGCCCATTAAGATTGCGCTGGCTTTCCCGGACACCTACGAAGTGGGCATGTCCAACATGGCGATACCCATTCTCTACGAAATCCTCAACAATCAAGCGGATGTGCTGGCGGAGAGGGTTTACGCGCCATGGGTAGATATGGAGTCGGCGTTACGGGAGAATAAAATCCCGCTTTTCAGCCTGGAAAACCAAAAACCGCTTAAAGACTTCGATATCATAGGATTTTCTCTGGGGTACGAGCTATGCTATACCAATGTCCTGAATATGCTCGACCTAGCGGGAATACCTGTTTTAGCGTCGGAGAGGGACGATAATTATCCCTTAATAATCGCCGGGGGAAGCTGCGCACTGAACCCGGAGCCGATGGCGGACTTCATCGACGCTTTTGTTATCGGGGACGGGGAGGAAGTTATTTTAGAGTTTTTAGAAGTCTGGCGGGGGGAAAATGTTTCCACAAGCTCACCACGAGCGGGGCGGGGTAAAAAAGAACTTCTGCGCAGGCTGGCGACAATTGAAGGTATTTATATTCCATCATTATATTATGTCAACTATAATAAAGGCGGGTTTATAAGTGACTTCTCCCCTGCTACCCCAGAGGCAAAACCTAAAGTTAAGCGCAGGCTTATAGAAAAACTGCCGCCGCCGCCCGTCAAGCCGGTTGTACCTTATATCGAGGTAACGCACGACCGGGGGGCAATCGAGGTGCAGCGCGGGTGCAGTCGCGGTTGCCGCTTCTGCCAGGCTGGGATGATTTACCGTCCGGTGCGGGAACGCCCCCACGAGGAAGTAATTAAGGCAGCGGGAGAAATTATAAACAACTGCGGCTACGACGAAATATCGCTGGTATCATTGAACACCAGCGACTACGCAGGAATCGATAAACTGGTGGCAAAGCTGACCGAGCGCTATCCTAAACTCACTTTATCTCTGCCAAGCCTGCGGCTCGACGATTTTTCGGTAAGGCTGGTCGAATCATTACCCACGCGGAGTCGTACGGGGCTGACGTTCGCCCCGGAAGCCGGCAGTGAAAGACTGCGGAACGCCATCAATAAAAAAATCACGGACGCCAGTCTGCTGGAGACGGCGGGTAAAGCCTTCGAGCGGGGCTGGACGAGCTTCAAACTCTATTTCATGGTCGGTCTACCTACCGAGACAGAGCAAGATGTGCAAGGCATCGTAAATCTGGTGGAAAAGGTGCGGGAGGAGGGCAAGAAAGCCAGCGGCAGAAGGCCGATGATAAGGGTGAGCGTAGCAACCTTCGTGCCCAAGCCGCATACAACGTTCCAGTGGAGCGCGCAGTTAGACGAGGCGTCGCTGAAAGCCAGGCAGGAAATCCTCCAGCAGGGACTCCAGCACAAAGGCATAAAGCTTTCGTGGCAGGACACCAATGTAAGCCTGCTGGAGGCGGTGATGGCGCGGGGGGACAGGCGGCTGGGCAAAGTAATTAAACGCGCCTGGGAACTGGGGTGCAAATTCGATGCCTGGAGCGAGCATTACCACCACGAAAAATGGCTACAGGCTTTTAAAGAAAGCGATCTGGAACCGGGATTTTATGCCAACAGAGAACGTTCTTTAGATGAAATACTGCCGTGGTCGCACATCGATATTGGAGTAAGTGAAGAGTTTTTAAAGCGGGAATACCAGAAAGCGATTGCCGGGGAGGTAACACCCGACTGCCGGGTTAGCGATTGTAATGTGTGCGGGCTGGAGGAGACGGAAATCTGCCGGAAAAAGAAGAGCAGCGGGTAAAATTAAATCTTAAAAATTAAAAAACAAAGATTTAGATAAAAGATAAAGGAAAGTTAAGTCCGGACGGGGAGTGCGACCCTCCCCCCCTCTCCACCAGAAAAAAAGAAAGCCCCCGAGGTAAAGAGAACGGGGGACTTGGTGTTGAGGTAACTTTGAAGTCTATTCCCAGGTTTTAAGATACGAGTATGTTTTATTAACGCAGCCGGGGAATTCTGCTTGTATTAAAAATTTTAAAGGTTTTTGGTACTCTGGGTATTTTTCTCTGTTAATATTCTCAAACCGCCAATCTTGTATCTGCGTAGTCTGATGACTAGGAATTCCATAAATATCCGAGTATTCGTATCCTGTCGATAAATCATCACCAACATAATTCAAGAATAATTTTACTTCGCACAATGTAAAATCTTCATTATTAATAATGGTAAAAACACCATTTTCGTAACTGATAGTAACATTTAGTTCATTACCAGTAGGGACATTAGCACAGCTTGACTCTAAAATTTTGAATGTCTCGATAACATGGTCGAAATATTCCTGAACTTCTTTAGGTTCGGGATAAGGGGAATATGTAGTCATATTGATTTCCCAAATAAGACCAGCATAATCAAATAAGGCAACTCTTGAAGAATTCTTACGTCCTATCTTTTCTGGGTCTTTGAAATACTCAAGATAATATGCATTTATACCGGAAATAATTAATATTTTTTTAATTATAATATCATCTGAAGAATTTTGTGTAGAGACTAAATAATTGAATTTATCTATTGCATTACCAAGATAACCTGGAAAAGGTTCATCAACGATCACGGACAGTCTTATAAAGAGAGTTGAGTGTTCGTACATAAATTCCACTTTTGATTTGATTAAGTCAACTCCTTCAAGTGAAGTCATTTTATTTAGATCTATTAAAACAAAATCCTTTGGATACTCAAAAGAATACAAAGGGTGATTAAGCCATAAAAAACGTATATCGTCGGCTTTAATTTCATAAATTTCATAGCCTTCAGTAGGAGTTGTGACTGCAGTAGTAATTGTTTCTCCAGTACAGCCCGAAAAAACAATAGTTGCAGATAAAATGAACAACGGTAAAATTGTTACCTTAAGTCTCACGATAACGAGGATTATATTAGTAAAACTCTACAGAGTCAAGGCTTCTATATCGGGAGATTAACCCTTTTCTTCCTCTTCTTCGAAGGTGGTGATAGCTACGAGGCGGTCGCCGGGGTCAAGGGTCATGACCCTGACGCCCTGGGTGCTCCTGCCCTGCGTGGTAATGCCCTTGCGGGGGTCGCTTTCCTTGACAGGGGTGCGGGTCATCATGCCTTCGGCGGAGACCAGCATGACCTGCTGTCTAAGGTTGACGACGCGGGCGGCGGTAACATCGCCGGTCTTATCGACAATCTTAAAAGTCCGCACGCCGCTGCCGGCGCGGTGCTGCTTGGGATATTGCTCCACCGGCGTAACCTTACCGTAGCCGTTCTCCGTTACCACCAGGACATAGCCGTCTTTAGCAGCGCGGTCCATGCTGACAATCTCATCACCCTTTGCCAGGCGCATACCGCGCACGCCGCCGGAGGTGCGGGAGGCAGAACGCAGGCTTTTCACGTCAAAGCGAATCGACTGGCCTTTACGGGTGACCATCAGGACATCATCTTTATCCGTAGCCAGACAGACGGACACAAGCTCGTCGCCCGGCTCCAGATCCATGGCAATCAAGCCACTGCTGCGCACTACGGTAAAATTATCCACCGGGGTCTTTTTAACCTCGCCCAGCTTGGTCGCCATCACCATGAAGGTCCCTTTCATTAAACCGGTGGTGGCTACCATGGCGGTGACTCTTTCGCCCTCGGCAATGGAGACCAGATTGATAATCGCCAGACCTTTGGAAGTACGGGTAGAGCCGGAGGGAATCTCATGGCACTTTAGATAATAGACCTTGCCTTTATCGGTAAAGAAATAGAGGTCATCGTGGGTATCCGCCACGGTCAATATCATGACGGCGTCCTCTTCCCTGGTCACCTGCCCGATAATGCCCTTGCCGCCGCGGTGCTGCAGGGCGTAAAGGCGCGAAGGTATCCGCTTAATGAAGCCGCGGGAACTTAAAGTGACGACGACCCTTTCATGGGGGATAAGGTCTTCCTCGGTAAAGTCCAGCTTGCCCTGCTCGAGAATCTCGGTGCGGCGCTTATCACCGTACTTTGATTTAAGCTGGGTGACATCTTCCTTGATTACCGCCAGGATGCGCCGGGGATTAGCCAGCAAGTCTTCAAGGTAGGCAATGGTCTTGACGACCTCGGCATACTCTTCCTCAATCTTCTGTCTTTCCAGGCTGGCGAGGCGGCGCAACTGCATATCGAGGATTGCCTGCGCCTGAAGCTGGGAAAGACCGAACCGGCTCATCAGGTTTTTACGGGCGGCTTCGGCGGTCTCCGATTCGCGGATGGTCTTGATAATAGCGTCAATTTTATCAAGGGCGATTCTTAAGCCTTCGAGGATATGAGCGCGTGCCTTAGCCTGTTTCAGTTCATATTTAGAGCGCCGGGTGATGACATCGCGGCGGAAATCGATATAGTGCTGGAGGGCTTCTTTAAGGCTAATGACCCTCGGCTGCCCGTCAACCAGAGCGAGCATGTTGACGAAGAAGGACGACTGCATAGCGGTATGCTTGAACAGATTGTTGAGAACCGCTTCCGGCTGGCTCTCTCTTTTTATCTCAATAACGACGCGCATTCCCTGGCGGTCGGACTCATCGCGTAGGTCACCAATGCCCTCGATTTTCTTCTCTCGGACAAGGTCGGCGATGTTTTCCACGAGAGCGGCTTTATTGGTCTGGTAAGGCAATTCACTGACAATAATCTGGCGTTTGCCGACGGCGGAGACGCTGGTGATATGCGCCTTAGCGCGAACAACGATTTTACCGTGTCCGGTGGCATAGGCGTTATTTATCCCTTCCCTCCCCATGATGATGCCGGCGGTGGGGAAATCGGGACCCTTAATATATTTGCAAAGCTCCTCGATGGTCGCCTGGGGGTTCTCAACGAGATAGGCGATAGCGTCGCAGACCTCGCCCAGATTATGAGGAGGGATATTGGTAGCCATGCCGACGGCAATACCGGAGCTACCATTAAGGAGGAGGTTGGGGAGGCGGGCGGGAAGCACGGTAGGTTCTTGAAGGCTGTCATCGAAGTTGGGCATGAAGTCGACGGTCTCTTTATCAATATCAACGAGCATTTCCTCGGCAATCTTAGCCAGGCGTGCTTCAGTGTAGCGCATGGCGGCGGGGGGGTCATTATCAACGCTACCGAAGTTACCCTGACCGTCAACCAGAGGATAACGCATGGAAAAGTCCTGCGCCATACGCACCATAGCGTCATAGACCGAGGAATCGCCGTGGGGGTGATATTTACCCAGGACCTCACCGACAATACGGGCACTCTTGCGGTGGGGCCCATTGGGGCGGAGTCCCATATCGTTCATGGCGTAAAGGATACGGCGATGCACAGGCTTCAACCCGTCGCGTACATCCGGCAGGGCGCGGGAGACGATAACGCTCATGGCGTAATCAAGGTAAGAGGTTTTTACCTGCTCTTCAATATTTACCACGACCGGGGGCTTTGTCTCGGATACCATGAGATTCAGGACCTCCTATTCATCTTCGTTGCCCGTATCGTCTTCTATCTCTTCCACTTCTTCCGGCAGTACTTCTATTTCATCGCCGCCGATAATGGTATAGCCGGGTTCTTCTTCTTCCTCGCCCTCGATTTTAGTAAGTTTATCACTCCCGTAAGCGCGGAACTCTTCCATGCCCTTGGGAGGGAAGGAGAGCTTACCGGCCTGCGACGGGTCCTGATAAGTCTCACGAACCATGACGGTCATTCCCTCGGCAGTTGACTTGACGACGATAGCCGAATATTTATTGCCACCCAGCATCAGCCTGATAAGGCGCGGGGCATGTTTGGGTTCGACCCTGCCGAGATATTCGCCGCGAGTGTTCTCCACCACCAGTTGAGAACCTGAAACCTTCAAGACCGCTCTATCACCAGCGACAGTGCTGGCGCGCTTTTCCTTGGGGGCGAGTTGTTCGAGCGTGACTACGCCAGCCTTGCCGAGTTCCTCAATAAAATGGTCGGGTTCGACTTTATCCGTTTCAATTTCAATTTTACCGGCTCCCTTAAGGTCGTTAAGGCGACGCAGGTTACGGTTGGCGATGGCATTATACGGGTCAAGGGAGGCAGCCTTCTGATAGGCTTCCCGGGCCAACTGGTACTGGCCCAGTTCCATGTAAGCCCTGCCGAGGCGATTGTTGGTATCGACGTCATCAGGAAAAGCAGCGAGGATTTCTTTATTGATCTCGACGGCTTCCTGCCAGCGCGCCTGCATCGCCATATCTATAGCTTCTTTACTGCGCTGTTGTTTATATTTCAATTGTTTTACATCTTCATGTGCCATATTAATCCCTCTAAAAGGCTAATTTTAAATTAATATATTCTACATCAGTAAAATAAGTCATTCAAGGGGATTTAGACCAAAAAAAATGCCCTGTTTGACAAATAATCTGGTTGCAGATAGAATTTTATATAGGAACCTCGTATAAATTTTAAAGGAGTTCAGCTTAAAATGCAAGAAAAAGTGAAGGATGTTTTAGATAAGGTGAGGCCCTA
>DAOUCO010000111.1:0-25869 GCA_034432135.1 Dehalococcoidales bacterium
TTATGACGATAGCTCCGATAAATAAAAGCGGCAACATGATAAGCGGTGCCAGGACAGCCGCCTTATCGATGAGAGAGGTCTCACCGCCCACAGTATATAATGAAGAAGAAGAGACCGCAGGCTGGTTCGCGCCTTACTCTTTTAATGCAAAATCGCTAAAAGACTGGTGGAAGCTCACGGCGGAACAATCAGCGTTGGCAGTCAGCAGGGTAAAGGTAGCACCTTCACATTCACTCTTCCTATCTAAAAATAAAATTTATTTATTAATAATTTATTAATAATTTTGTATTATATTTGTCTTATAAACATTAAACCAAAATTACCCCTGGAAAAAGGTAAAGACTCAAAGGGGTAAGCCTGATGAAAATCTACAATAAATTGCTGACTATATTAGTCCTGGGAATCGTTATAACTACTCTAGCCGGTTGTAGTTCAAATTCAGACGAAGAAGCCGTCAAAATCCAAACAGCCACTGTGGAGCGTGGAGATCTTTCACTGGAAATCACTGCCGCCGGCAATCTTGCACTCTCTAAAACTGAAGACTTGGCGGTAGCACTTTCGCCTCTTTACACCGGCGGGACTAAAGCCACTGTCGGAGAAGTCCTTGTGTCAGTAGGCGATTTCGTTAAAGAGGGACAGTTGCTGGTAACCATGGATAAAAGCGAATGGGCTGACCAACTCACTTCGCTGGAAGACGCTCTGACCACTGCCCAGCGCAATGTCACCAAGAAACAACGGGCTTTAGCTACCGCGCAACGTACAGTAACCACCAAGGAAAACGCTGTGCTTGCAGCCCAACACCAAGTTATTGAGAAAGAACTGGCAGTAGCCGATGCTGAACTTGGCATTACTTCAGCAAATATCACCCTTTATAAAATCAATGAGGTTAAAAAGATTCAGGATGAAATAGATATGCTCAATTCCGTTATTGAGTATGCCCGTCTTGAAATAGGAGCTTCGACTAATATAGGTGAATATAATTACTGGCTAAGTATCATAGCTCAAGCTAGAGCCGAATTGAGAGAAGCCGAAGCTGAACTTGCAGACCTCTTGAATGGTGCTAGCCCTTTAACATCAGCAGAAGTCGCTCTGCAGATAGCCCAAGCTCAACAAGGGATTAAAAAAGCCGAGATGGCACTTGAAGACGCTCAAATAGCCGTCGAAAATGCCAAACAAGCTGTAACTGATGCCCAGCAAGCTGTGGCAGATGCCCAGTTGGATGTAGAGGATGCACAGACAGATTTACAAGATGCAAACCAGACTTTGGCTAAAGCCCAAAAAACCCTTGATGATGCTAAAACTGTCAGCCCCGAAATCGTCGCGCCTTTTGATGGCTTTATCACGGCAGTTAATGTTATCGGTGGTGATGAAGTACTGAATGGCACGGTAGTTGCTCAAATTGCTGCCCCTAATAAGTTTGAAGTGCAGATACTGGTCAGCGAAATGGATATCTTGAATGTAGCAATTGGCGTCAACGGCACGATGACGGCCGATGCCATACCGGATGTTAGTTTCCCTGTTACCGTAGACTGGATATCGCCGACGGCTACTATTTCCTCAAGTGTAGTGAACTATCCCGTCACCGTAGAAGTAACTTCATTAAAGGCAGTGACTCCAACACAAACATCGACGCTGCCCACGCTCTCCGGCAATTTTACACCTCCGGCAGGCTTTAATCCTTCTGGGAACTTTACGCATAGAGATGGTTTTCTACGTTCAGATAATTCCACCCTAAGTCAAATTCTGGCAACATCAGCCAATACCACCACAGCTAAAGAATATACACTTAAATCCGGCATGACCGTTACCGTTACCCTCACCATTCCTTTGAGCACCAACGTCCTGCTGGTGCCCAGTTCAGCCATTACTACGTTGAATAACATGTCCTTTGTCGAGGTAATGACATCTAATGGCACCATAGAAAGGCGTATCATCACGATTGGCAATACCGACTACACCTACACCGAGGTAAAAAGCGGCTTAAACGAGGGCGATAAGGTTGTCATATCATCAACCGGCACGACAACAACCACAACAACATCGACAAGCCCAAGTTCAAATCGGCGCAACGAATTTATTATTCCCGGTATTGGCGGGGAACCGGGTGGCTAGTCTGATTTTCTTTCGAGGAGAAAAGCGGTGATTCGCTTAAAAGATATAACCAAAGTCTATCCTATGGGTAAGCAAAAGCTAACCGTACTTAAGGGCATTACCCTCGAAATAAAAAAGGGTGAAATGGTGGCTATTATGGGCGCCTCCGGCTCGGGCAAAACGACCCTGCTAAATCTTATTGGTTGTCTGGATAGACCTACTTCAGGTAACTATTTTTTGGATGATAGAGAAGTTAGTCGCTTCACCAGCAGGGAATTGGCGCAGGTCAGAGGTAAAAAGATCGGCTTTATCTTCCAGACTTTCAATTTACTATCACGTCTTACCGCTCTGGCAAACGTAGAACTCGGTATGGTGTATGCCGGTGGTGTTAACCGGCAACGAGCCAAAGAAGCATTGGCAAAAGTGGGTCTCGCCGAAAGAATTCACCATCGACCTATAGAGCTTTCCGGAGGGGAGCAACAACGTGTCGCCATTGCCCGTGCTATTGTAAAGAACCCCGACTTATTTCTAGCAGATGAGCCTACCGGTCAACTGGACAGTCACTCTGGTGATGAAGTGATTTCTCTTCTGACATCTTTACATGCGGAGCACGACATTACCATGCTAATCGTCACACACGATGCTAAAATCGCCCAGTGCTGCCAGCGAATAATCCACCTCAAGGATGGAGAGGTAGTTGGCGAGGAAAATTTATGAAGGACTTTTTTCGCCCTTTAGCAACTGTCTGGCTTGGGCTTACGACGCATAAGTTACGCAGTTTTTTGACGATGTTGGGCATTATTATTGGCGTGGCCTCGGTAATCGCACTGATGTCCATTGGCAAAGGTTCCACCGCTAAAATCCTCTCCAATATTGAGAGTATGGGTGCCAACCTGATTACTATCCAAACCGGTATGACTATGTCCTTCGGAGGTGTCAGGGCAGCTGCCTCCACCGGCACGCTAACTGAAGCAGATGCATATGCTATTGCCGCGCAGATTTCTAATATTACATCAGTGGCTGTTATCTCTTCCAGCAGCCTACAGCTAATCGCCGGCAACGAGAATACGAACGCCCAAGTAATCGGCACCACACCTGATTACCAGACAATGAACAATCTTAAACTAGCCAGCGGCATTTTTTTCACCGAACAACAATATACCTATGGCGCAAAGGTTGTCGTCCTCGGTTCAACTGTCGCCTCAACTTTATTCACTGATAACTCTACTTCCCCCATTGGGCAAAAAGTGCGCCTGGGGAATAAAGTTATCGCCACCGTTATCGGCGTCTTGCAGAGTAAAGGCGGTTCTTTTAATTCCGTGGACAATAACGCTATAATCCCGCTTACGCTGATGCAAAAATCAATATCCGTGACCAAGAACGCTAAAGGAGATAAAATAGTACAGTCCATTATCGTCGCTGTCACCGATACATCGAAGAGCGCCCAGGTAGTTACCGATATAACCGCTTTACTACGTGAGCGGCATAATCTAGCCGCTACCACCGATAATGACTTCAATATTGTGTCAATGTCAGAGATGATTAGCTCTCTCGAAAGTACATCGAGTACGATGACCCTACTACTGGGAGCTATCGCCGCTATTGCCCTGCTGGTAGGCGGTATTGGCGTCATGAACATCATGCTGGTCTCGGTACTGGAAAGGACAAGGGAAATAGGCATACGCAAGGCGCTGGGCGCCCGGGAAAGGGACATCTGGATTCAGTTCCTCCTCGAGGCTGCTTGCCTGACATTCGCCGGCGGCATTATTGGGGTTGCTGTGGGGTGGGGAGCATCATATATCATTAACAGAATGAATATTATGACGACTCTGATAACTCCGGATATAGTTATTATGGCTGTCTCCGTGTCGGTCGGCATCGGGTTGTTCTTTGGCTTTTATCCTGCCTGGAACGCCTCCCGCTTAAATCCAATTGAAGCTTTAAGGTCAGAATAGTAACTTTTTATTTAGATTCAACCGATTTAAATAAATAATAAGGCGATGCTCACCGCTGTATGTCTGGACAGCGGCTATAAAATCTTACATCTCCGCGTCCGAACCGGCGTGTCTACGCAACAGAAAGATCCATCGCAACAACTGGGTTCTCTACTGCCGGATGACAGCAGAGCGACGGTATAGTTGGTGCTGGCTCCAGACGGGACAATCGTGAGCAGGGAGACTCTGGTCTCAGGTGGTACTAACAGAGCCCGCACCACACTGGTTGACAACCTGTTGATAAATACCTGGGACGAGCCTGGCACAGTCCACCTGCGTATTGAATGCATCCGATGAGTGACTTATCTTGTTATATCTCACATGAAGTGATGTTTGGTATCTTACTTCGTTTTACAGACAAATTGTCGCACATATATAATACGTAATGTCATATTCACTCAGATTGTTTATGCTACATAACCATCTGAATTAATATAAGCAGCGAGTTAGTGCTGTTGTTAGGTCCAAATTGCCTGCGGGCGGGTAACCCGCCATATTCTTAGTAACGACTCGTAACAACAATCACCCAGTCACACTACGATATAGTTTTCGCCAGCCCTGGGAGGCCTCCCAAGAATAGACTTTGTTAGCAGGGGATTCGGTATGCGGTTCACTTCTGAGAATCAGAGGAACCCCTCCAAGTATTTGGTAGGGAAAATCCGCCTAGTTGTCGCTAACAATCCCGCGTGCGGGGTTGGATTGGCATTGTTCAAAGTGGCCATGCCCGCTAGATACCCACCCGCGATCAGACGCCCCACATTCATAACTTTTCCCTTAAAAATGGAAGGAGCTCCACCTTGGTGAAATAGTACCATCATATCAGTAATCAGCAGCCGAAGTGCGTCCCTATATCGATCGTCGCTCACTATGTCCTGAGCCGCCGCGACCTTGGCTTCTGCCAATTCCCTAGCCAAGCATGCCTGTTCAAAGGTTGCCGTATCCAAGTCCGTAGCCGAAATCACAACCGCGACGCAGTCCTTGGTGATCACAAGCTATCACTCCAATGCAATAATCAGTAAAACCTATTGCATTTCGGACATTCGGAATTTTACCACCTCCCGTGCCGTTGTTGCAAACACCTTTTTCGCAACATCCCGATGAAACGACCAGCACAGTCAAAGGCAACAAAATAGCGGATTGTGACCCCCAAATAGTACACCCCTTAAGTGAAACTTTCCCAGCCTCACTCGGGGAACAGTACTTTAGCCAGGTTTTCCGATTCTTTCCCTTGGCCCATAAGCTCAGCTATCTTCTTGTCCATCTCCCCCTCACTCCCGCCCACTGTTTCGTAAACAATCACTAAGAATTCTCTTGAAGCCCAATCCCTTTCCACATGTAAGGAAATAGGTGTGGGGACGCCTCTGCCGCCTTTGAAGCTATAGCTTGCCCAAGTCCAGGCAGAGCAAGGAACAAATTGCCCGTCAGGCAGAATTCGAGCCAGATGATAGGAGTAAGCAATATCCTCCAGAATTCTGGCCAGAGAATGGGGCTTTCTTCTTTCTAAATCTTTTACCATTTCCTTTAACCGCTGCACCAGTATCCGCTGATGCTTATTTTCAAAGATATTGTGGGCGGAGAGGGGCTCTTTACCCCAATGCCCTTCCAGGGAATTTATCACCTTCCTTCCAAATCCCCTTCTCTGTCGAGCGAATTCTTCCCATATCTCTCCATATCTTTCTGCCTCTACAATGTTCTTGGCAACCATGGTGAAATAACGAAGCTTAGGAAATTCTCCCCCTGCCCGCTTGCGGAGGTCGCTCAGTATGATTCTCCCGCTAAGCTTGCTCAGAGCCGAAGGCTCTTTCATCTCCATAAGTGAAGGGAAATCCTCATAGCTAACTACTAGAGGCTTTAGAGACACGGACCCGAAATGCTCCGGGTGGGCATTTCCCCATATCCAGTCCCAGATCCTGTCCATGTGCTCTCTTTCTTCAGAGAAACTGGACAGGGCTAGCAAATCATTTGGCTCGTATTCCTTTTCAAGTTCATCAATGGTGGCTTTGCCAAATTTGATGAGCAGATTAGTTGGAGGAAATTGCCTCAGAATCCTCGTGGTTACCTCGGGTCTTAAAGCGAAAATATCTCGGTGGGGAAAACTGGCGAATATCGCCTCGGCAACTTGCTTGGTGCCTTCTACAGAGTAAAGGTCCCCTTGAAGTAAGACGTTATCCAGTTCCTCTTCTGCTCGACTCATGAATGCCCTTATGCCATCAGCAATCTCCAACGAGTTTGCTCCACGGGGTATCTTTAGCCTCTCATGGATAAACTCCTCGAATTCTTTCCGATACTTTTCCTGTATGTCTTTATAGATGACCTCAGTATTGACCCTCTTACCTGCAGGGGACGTCAGTTCATGAGGTAAAACCAAAGGGACACCGGGGATAAACCCTTCATAGGTTACCCAGGCAGGAGCAGGTTTAACTTCTTTCTTCCCTCTAATAGCAAATGCCGGTTTCTCCTTCCAACTGATGCCGATTTCCAGAAACAAGCTTTCTAGAAGTTCGGAAAGTTTTATCGTAGCCACCCCAATTACTTTATCGGCCCCTCCATAATAGACAAATAGTTGACCATCGATAACCACGGCGCCACAGGGGAAAACGACGTTGTTTACCAGCCCTTCTTTTTCATAAGGCGTCTCTGGCTCGAGGAGTGGTGTCTTTCTTCGGGCGATAACACGCCATGGCTGGTCAATATCAAGGAGGGCGGCACTTACGTGATAGTAAACCTTATCATTTCTCCTGGTAACAATATGATAAAGCAATAACCAACCCCTTTCCGTCTCTATCGGCGGTGCTGCGATTCCGATCTTCTCGGCCAATGGCTGTTCCTGGCGCGGGCTCATGATGACGTTTCCTTTTAACCATTTTCCTTCTCCGAAGCTTAGACTATCCACCATGTCGAGCCAGATACTTCTGCCAACACGGTGGAGAACAGCATACTTGCCCCCGATTTTCCTGGGGAAAAGAGCGGCATTTTTATCATCAACACCGGGAGGCGAAATTAGTACCGGCTCTGTCCAATTCCAGCGTTTGTTTAGGAAGTCGTCTAAAGTAATAACGGTTAAGGCTACGCGCGGCAGGTGACCATCAAATGCGGTGTAGCACATATACAGGGTATCATCCAATCTGGTTAACCTGGGGTCTTCGCACCCCTGCTTCTCAAAAGCCTTGCGAGGCGTATAGATTGCCTTATCAAGTCTCTCTTTAAAGTTAGTTCCATTCTTGCTCGAGGCATACCCAAGCACCGATACGTTATTTTCTGACATCGCCCGGTAAACAAGATGAACCTTCCCCTGCTCATAAATAGCGGCAGGATTGAAAACTGCCTTTGACTCCCACCCGTGCTCCGGATTCGGCTGAATGATGGGGTTTCCGGGGAAGCGTTCCAGTTTCATCCTAGCTGCCCTGGTTAACAGCATCTCGCCGATAAGGGTGTTCAGGTTACCGCTGGCGACAGCGCAGGTGGTGTCGGCGGCGCCATAGTATATCCTGAGCGTCTTACCTTTCACCAGAGCCCCAGAGGGGAAAACGATATTAGGCACTCTGCCATAGGTCTCGTATATCGCCTGGGGAACCAGCAATGGTTTTTCCAAGCGTGCCACAATCTCGGCCGGGTTTTCCAAATCAAGCAGAACCGCTTCAATGCCGAAAATCGGCGGGGGAGAGAAGTAATTTTGGATATAAGAATAAATCAGAAGCCAGCCATATTGTGTCCTTATCGGTGGCGCACCCACTTCAATATGGTCTTTAGGCGTTCGCTGTAAAGGTAAAACATGGTCGTCCAGGAAGTGATACCAGCCTTCCCAGTACTCGTGAGACCATATTTGCTCTTCGGAGTTGAAAAAGGCAAGTCCGATTTTGGCTGGAGGATTATCCGTGTTAGCGGTGAGTATCGCTGCAAGTTTACCCCCGATTTTTTCTGGAAAGAGTGCCATGGCTTTGGAATTGAAGTGAGTGACGGGATGTTTAGCTTCGATTTCCTTGAAATCTCTCGTAATGGCCAGACCGATTCTGATGCCCGTGGCATGAAATGGGTAGGTAGATAACGCGGTGTAAAAAATATAATATTTACCGTCAAGTTTGGTCACTCTGGGGTCTTCGCAGCCAAACCGTTCCCAATCATACTCGGGTTTGATGAATTGTCTGCGGTACTTGAAGTGTATACCATCATCACTTAGAGCATACCCTATGGACGATATGCTCATTCTTGTACCTGAAATTATCTGCGGTGACGAAACCGCACGGTAAAGAAGATGAATCTTTCTGCCGCTGACCACCGGACAGCCGTTAAAAACCGCCTCCGATTCCCAATCATTCTCCGCGAGCGGAATCAAAATAGGATTTTCTTCCGAGCGTTTAAATTCAGTCATAGACTTTGGCGCCGGCAGCGCCTACCCGCCAGGCTTTCCCAGCCGGGACATCCTAGCCCCGCATCTGGGGCATATCCCTCGGATTGCCGGTCGGCCATTTTTCAATGTTATCGGTGTGGGATTTTTCATCTCCCTCTTCGCCCTACATTTTACGCAGTATGCTCTTATTCTTTTTATTTTTACCGGCGCCGCCGGGGTGATGCCGACTGCGGCTGTTGGCGCACCGACAACACCTGGCACCGCTCTTCTTTTGCCGGCAAGCTGGTCAAGAATTTTATCCAGTTTGACCGAAGCAACGCAGGTCACCTTGTCGGCTCCGCCGTAATAAACCAGTAAGCGGTCTCTAATTACCACCGCTCCGCAGGGATAAATAACGCCGGATTTCCACCCTTCGTTTTCGTACCATGCTTCGGGCTCCAGGATTGGCTCCCCGGAGCGTGCTAAGACCATGGCCGGGTCTTGCAGGTCAAGTAGCATCGCACCCATCTTGTATCGTCCAGGGTCGCGCTCATCGATAGCCTGGTAAATGAGTAGCCAGCCATCCTTTGTCTTGATGGGAGGAGCACCGGCGCCCACCTTTCGACTATCCCAGTAAGTCGCCCTCGGTCGTATCTTGAATTCTCCTTTCAACCATCGGGTTGTGCCATTAAAATCCAGGTCGTCAATAAAATCAATAAGGATATCAGGGTAAATCCGGTGGAATATAACGTACTTGGAGCCTATTTTCTCCGGGAGAATACAGGCGTTCTTATCTATCAATCCGGGAGGAGAGATAAGCACCGGCTTCTTCCATTGCCAGTTCCGCGCCAGGAAATCATTGATATGTATTGAGGTCAGCGCCACACGAGGTGGGCTATATCCGTCAAAAGCAACATAGGTCATATACACCGTGTCGTCAATCCTGGTCAATCTCGGGTCTTCACATCCACCCCATCCTCCCCCTCCCGACACGTAATCCTCCTCCTCTTCACCTTCCTCGTCATCCTCGGCAGAGACATAGGTGACTTGAGGATTAGTTACAGTGGGATAGACCAGGCCAGCGCCTTCAAATGGCTCTCGCGGGACGTATACCGGTTTATCTAGCCGCTCGTCTACATGGAATCCGTCAATACTTGAAGCATACCCGAAAACGGATACATCTGAGTCCCCAATCGCCCGATATATAATGTGGACCTTCCCCTGCTCATAAATAGCCCCGGGATTGAAGGCTGCTTTTGACTCCCACCAATGATTGGGCTGCGGCTCGAGAATAGGATTCCCGTCAAACCTTTCCAGGACAGGAACAGCTTCTGCTTTCTTCTTTGGAACCGGGACGGCTCTTATTTCCCTCTTGCTTAAAATCTTACGCATCATGCAACCCCCCCATCTCAAATATTGAGGCTATTCTTTTTTTGGTTTCGATATTAAAAGGAAATAGTCTCAAATTATTATCATTACCGACTTTTAGGTCTGCCTGTGGCACGCTTGAGAACCTACGCCATTTTTGAGATTCTACCAACATGATAACATTTAAAAATTCCACGGGCAATATATAAATTCAACACTTGACCGACCTGTTCTCTTAGGTCACAAAAGGGTGAAATGTACAATTAAAATAACTAAAGTCCATTTTATTACCTAATACGGCACCCTGTTGATTTTGTCACATATCCATAATCTACATTGACAAAGCCCCAGAATAGGATTAAACTCAGGTTCAACATGTCATTGAAGAAACAGGGAATATGGTTCCATGGCTCATCTTTAAAACTAGACACATTGCGAAAAGGGAGCTCTATCACACAGATCGAGAAACTGGCGCAGGCTTTCTCGAGTAAGCCAAGTATGATATCAGTATCTGATGATGGAAAGATAAAGCATAACGGAAAATTAAAAGGGCGTGTCTATAAGGTAGCCGACCAGGTGACTACTGATGACATTTACGAACATCCAAGGTCTTCAATAAAGGGATGGGAATGGATAACAAAGAAGGAATTCAAGCTCGAGTTCCTATATAAATATGAAATTTCATGTTATCCGGAGGATATTCTATCTGAAAATGAAATCAGAGAGATCAGAGAGCGCAACGATCCACATTGACGAATTATTAGTGGAGATAATTCACCCTTGCTAACCAGCTTCAGTAAAATTAGGTTCTTTCCACTAAATCGGTACTGGTGAGCCTGCAAAGTATTGAATTTTACTAAATTTTTTCATCCAGTTTTACCAGCTTGACATCCTACTTTCTGACTAGTAAGCTATTCCCAGAAAGGAGGCAAGGGGTTGCCAGCCTTTCGGAAGCGAACCTCATAAGCCCTTGGTCGGCGGTTCAAATCCACCCGCTACCACCAATACACTAGACACACCTCAACCGACCAAGTCACTAGTCAAAATCTTCATGCATCCTCACACATCAGTTCCGACTAAGGGATTTATCTAAAACAGGCTGTTGATAATTTCCTGTTATCCTGCAAAGTGGAAGGTAAGTCCTACGGCACCATTGAATGTTATACTGACAAACTAAATGGAAATACTTGAAAATAGGCATGGAGCCATATAACAATCAATAGCGACCACATTCTCATTCTTCTCACAGCAGTCAAATTATGGTAGAGGTAACTATTTCTCCTTTGGCCACGAGTTCTGGTAAAGCAAACAAGCCACGTAATGCCCGCCACCATTATCAGCCAAAACAGGCACGGTAGTTGAGCATGACTCGAATGCTTGAAAGCATCTAGGATGAAATACGCAGCCTGATGGAGGATTTATCGGACTGGGGACCTCGCCTTTAAGGATTATGACCTGGCGTTTATTTTCAACAACCGGGTCAGGGATAGGGACTGCCGAGAGAAGCGCTTGGGTATAAGGGTGCAGCGGTGATTCATAGAGATTATCACGGCTGGCTAGCTCCATAAGCTTACCTAGGTACATAACGGCTACGCGGTCGCTGATATGCCGCACCACCGCGAGGTCATGAGAAATGAACAGGAAAGCTATGCCGAATTGTTCGCCGAGGTCATCAAGAAGATTAATAATCTGGGCTTGAATTGAAACGTCCAGAGCGGAAATAGGCTCATCGCAAACGATGAAACTCGGATTCAAAGCAAGCGCCCGGGCAATACCAAGACGCTGGCGCTGTCCACCGCTAAATTCATGCGGATACCTATCTGCCATATAAGATGAGAGACCAACGATATTTATCAATTCGTCGATTCTTTTGTGATATTCCGGCGTACGGTGCATTTTAAAGATACGCATCGGTTCGCCGATGATATCAGAAGCGGTGAAACGCGGGTCAAGGGAGTCATACGGGTCCTGAAAAATTAACTGGAGGTTTTTCCGCAGGGGACGAAGCTCCTTACTTGATAATTTGCATAAATCTTTTCCATCAAATAATACCTCGCCGCTGGTAGGACGATAAAGCTGAAGCAGACATTTCCCTAGAGTAGTCTTGCCACAACCGCTTTCTCCTACCAGTCCGAGCGTTTCTCCCCGGTGAATCTGAAAAGAAACTCCATCAACAGCTTTTAATACCGCAACTTTTTTACGGCGTATAAGACCGGAGGTGATCGGGAAATGCTTGGTCAGGTTCCTAATTTCAATGATTACTTCATTTTTCATTACTATAACTTCACACTTGGTTTTGCCATATGGCAGGCGGCGAAATGCCCCGGTGAAACCTTAACCAGAGGAGGCTTTTCTTTATTACAGGCTTCACAAACTTGTACGCAACGCGGTCTAAAAGCACACCCTTCTGGCGCCATTATCAAATCGGGTGGTTGTCCCTCAATCGGTTGCAGTCGGGTTTTCCTGGGCTCATCGAGTCGAGGTACCGATGCTAATAGACCTTTAGTGTAAGGGTGCGCAGCCTGATGATATATTTCTAAAGCCGAACCATACTCTACAATATGACCGGCATACATCACGTAAACACGATGTGCGTAGCGGGCAACGATACCCAGATTATGTGTGATAAGGATTAAGGCGGTATTAAGTTCCCGGGTAATATTCTTAATGAGTTCAAGTAGCTGGGCTTGGATAGTAACATCAACAACTGTGGTCGGTTCATCAGCGAGGATAAGTTGAGGTTGGCAGGAAATTGCTAGGGCAATCATAGCTCGCTGACGCATACCGCCGCTAAATTGGTGAGGGTAATCCTTAACACGTTGATCCGGCTGGGGTATACCTACCAGTTGGAGTAATCTTATAGCTTCGTGCAGTGCTTCTTGTCCACGCATATTGCGGTGCCGTTCCAGGGCTTCGGTTATCTGCCGCCCGACAGTTAAAACTGGGTCTAGCGAAGTAAGCGGCTCCTGGAATATCATCGCTATTTTAACGCCGCGTATATCGGGCAACTTGTCCTTGGATAATGTTAACAAGTTTGTTCCGTCAAACAATATTTCACCGGAGACGATTTTGCCTGGCGGTTCGGGGATGAGGCGTAATATTGAAAGGGCACTTACGGTTTTACCGCAGCCGCTTTCACCGACTAAAGCAATTGTTTCGCCTCTGTTAACGCTATATGATACGTCATCGACCGCTTTGACCACGCCGTCTTTGGTGTAAAAATATGTCGTAAGGTTACGGACTTCTAATAAAGGCTGGTTCATCATCTTCTTAACCTCGGGTCTAGCGCGTCACGCAGTCCATCACCGAGAAATGTAAATGAAAGCATCAGTATAGCAATGGCAATAGCTGGGAAAAGTACGAGGTGCGGTGCAGCGAAAATAACATTATAGCCGTCCCGGATCATTGCGCCCCAGCTTGGCGTTGGCGGCTTAACGCCAATACCGATGTAGGAAAGTGCCGCTTCCGCAAAAATAGCGCGTGGAATATTAAATGTAACCGCAACGATAACGGGGCCGAGTGAATTCGGGAGAAGGTGACGTGTGGTAATATAGCCGCCAAGTCCGCCAAAAACCCGTGCCGCAGTCACGAAATCCCGTTGCTTAAGAGCCATTATTTGACCTCGCACCAGACGAGCCACGTTTACCCAGTTAACAAGCCCGATAGCGAAGAATATCATGTAAATACTCCCGCCGAGGATTGAGCGGAGAAGGATAATCAACAGTAAATCAGGAAAGGCATAGATCACATCAACAAAACGCATCAATAAATTATCTATCCTGCCGCCCACGCCGCCCGAAATTGCCCCGATAGGTAAACCGATGCCGAGCACGATTATCTGGGTAAAGACACCAACCGCTAGTGAAGTGCGAGCACCGTAAATCAACCGCGTAAAAACGTCCCTGCCTAGTTCATCAGTACCCAGCCAATGTTCTTGACTGGGACTTTGCAGGACGGCATTCAAATCCTGGCTGGCGAAATCATAACGGCTGAAAAGCGGGTAAAAGAAAGAAAACAGGGCGATTAAGATAATAATAACACCGCCGGCTATCGCTAGGCGGTTCCGCTTAAGCCTTAAGAATGCATCACCCCATAGGCTACGATGGGTTCTTCCCGTATCAGTAATTACAGTCAACTTTTATACCTCAATCGAAACGGATTCTCGGGTCAATTACTGCATATAAAACGTCAACAACGAGATTTATAAAGGCAACAGCAAAGGCATAAAATAAAACACTGCCCATTATCAAACCGTAATCCCGGGCAAAAACACCGTTTACAAACATACGCCCTATACCCGGAATTGAGAAAAGATTTTCAATGATGAAAGAGCCGGAAATAAGAAAAGCTAATTCCGGGCCGGCAACTGTAACAACGGGTATTAGAGAATTACGGAGCACATGGCGGACAAGAACAACATTACGTTTAATACCCATCGCATGTGCGGTGCGAATGTAGTCCTGGCGCATCACTTCAAGCGTGCTGGCACGGGTAATACGTGCGATGTATGCTGCTGGTAAGGTGGCTAAAGCGAAAGCGGGCATAATAATCTGCTGGATGCTCCCCCACCCTCCGGTGGGTACCCAGTGCAACGTCACGGAAAAAATAATAATCAGAAGTATCCCCAGTACGAACCCGGGAATGCTAGCGAAAATAGTAGAAAAAAGAACAGATATGTAATCTATAACAGAATTTTGGTTTAAGGCAGCCGCCATACCGAAAGGAACGCCGATGAGAATAGCCAGTATAAAAGCGGTAACGCCCAGAGTGGCCGTCTTGGGAAGCCCCTCTAGTAAGATTTGGGTTACACCACGGTCTTGAGAAGTATATGAAACTCCCAAATCACCATGTAATATCCCCCATAAAAAATCTCCGAACTGGACAATAAACGGTTTATCTAGACCGTATTTCTTGTTAAGCGCATCAACTACTTGAGGGGCTAAAGTTTTTTCCTTATCCCAGGGACCTCCCGGGACAAGATGCATCAGGGAAAAAGTAATAAAACTGACAACAAGCAATACGATAATTAACCAGAATATACGATGGATGATAAATCTTGTCATTTTATCCTATAAGGAGAACCAGGGGAGCTAGGTTGTTCCCCTGATTCTCCTCGTATCTTGGTTTGACTATCGTTTTTCTATTTACTCTATATAGATGTCGGCAAAGAACATATCGCCCGGTACATCACCGTCCATACCCGTGTATTTCAGTCCCTTAATATGCGGTTTAACCAGGCGGAAACGCTCGCGATATTGCATGAACAGAACCGGTGCATCGTCAACAACCATCTTTTGTGCCTGTGCCCACAAAGCCAGACGCTTGGTATTATCAAGCTCATTCTTAGCCTGGGCGCAAAGCGCATCAAAAGCCGGGTTGCTGTAGTTTGTGTGGTTGTTGCCAGCATCTGTGCCGAATAATTCGGGTAACCAGTTGTCCGGGTCGGGATAATCGGCGCCCCAGCCGTACCACGCCCAGGTATATTGTTCAGAGTTGACCGCCTGGGTGAAGGCTTTCCGTTCCATAGGCTCAAGTGCAACGTCGATATTCAGATTTACTTTAATCTGGTTCTGAACAAACTGGGCAATCGTCGGATTGGCGCCTGTATCAGCATATTGCAGACGCAACTCGGGGACTTCGCTTCCATCTGCATATCCGGCATCTGCCAGGAACTGTTTAGCTTTGGTAACGTTGAAGTGATAATCGCTACCAAGGCTTGCATCGTATCCCGGCATGCCCGGCGGTATCCAGCTGTAAGCAGCTTTACCGACTCCGGCTCTAACGTTATTGATAAACGCATCTCGGTCGATAGCGGCATTGAGTGCCCGTCGAAGATTTACGTTATCGAATGGTGGTACTGTGACGTTGAACTGGAAGGCGAAGGTAACCAGTTCCGCATAACGTAGAATTTCTGGACTCAATGACGGGTCATTCATGACAGATTGTTCGGTGCCGGCTGGTACCTGGGCGATGTCAAGTTCGTTGTTTTGATAGGCGGCAAACTCTGCATTAACATCTGTTATCATCTTGAGCCAGATCTCGTCCAGTTTAGCTTTTGTTCCCCAGTAGTTGGGGTTCTTAACGAGTTTGATATGGTCGGAATGTACCCACTCTGTCATCAGGAAAGGCCCGTTGCCGATATAGTGCGGCGGCTCTGTCCAGGTATCACCGTATTGAGTAACGATATCCTCTCTAATGGGGTAAACCGGCCAGAGAGCCATTAATTGCAGGAAGGTTGGACGCGGCGCATTGAGTTTAATTTCGAGAGTGGTATCATTAATCGCCTTCACGCCAATGGCGGCTTTAAGCGATGCTTGGGTAGCGGCGTCTTTATCAGCGGATGTGAAATAGTCCTCGCTACCGACGATGTCAAAGTAGAAAGATGCGTATTCTGCGGCATTGATGGGGTCGAATAAGCGCTTTATGCTATATTCATAATCTTTAGCCGTAACCTTCTTGCCGTCACTCCATGTAACCTCGGGGCGGAGTGTGAAGGTGTACGTTTTGCCATCGACGGAAATACCCCCATTGCCAACCGTGGGGATTTCCTTAGCGCCAATAGCCCGGAGCGTTAAGTCCTGGTTGAAACCAAGTAGCCCTTCAAAGACCTGCATGATGACAGTTCGTTCGGTTGACCATGATGCACGGTTGGGGTCAATCTGCGCAGGTTCTCCCGCGATGTTAACGCGGAGGATTTGAGGCACAGCGGGTGTGGTTGAAGTTGGGGCTTGGGACGAAGTTGTCGGCTGGGATGAAGTAGGCTGCGTTGCGGGTGTAGAGCTCTCGGTCTGTCCGCAACTAGGAAATGCGATGAGACTGGCGATTACTGTGAACAAGAATAATAGAGTCAAGACTTTCTTCATCATTATCCCTCCTTTTTCTTTATCTTAATGAACCTGTTAGTCTACTCTTTTCTTAACGTAAAAAATAAAGCGATATATGAAAAAGGTAGTTTAATCTGCCTTTGTTACATAGAAATATAATTCTTTCATCACATATTTTATTTTAATGTTTTTTAAAATATTTTACAAAAAACCATGTTTTAAATGCTAAATTACTAAAATGAAAATATTCATATAGTAAATGTTCCAAATTAGATAATATATAATATTTAATAGTAATATCAAGTGAAACGTTAGACATTTACATAATATTTAGTTTCTCAATTAATTCATATATGCGCATATATTTAACTTTATTTGTTAGGAAAAGGGCAAGGGGTTGCCAGCCTTTCGGAAGTGAATCTCATAAAAACTTGGTCGGCGGTTTATATCCACCAGCTACCACCACAAACGTAAGTAAAAGGCTCTTGACCATGAGCAACCATCTGAAGAGTGTAGCTGGGTGAGATTGCTCCAGACCAAGAGCCTATCTGCAAAATAAAGAATAATACAGCTGGCCCCCTAAAAAGAAAATGAGCGATAGGGCTAAATTGTCCCTGCAAACTCTAGTGCAGGGATTCATTTTCTCAGACATGACCTGCCCCCACTAATGATACCACCCTTCAAGTCAAAACTGCGCTTAGAATCGCCTCAGGAGCTGGTGGGTGGTTATTCCTGGCACTGTGCGGGCGTACCTGATTATATTCCTTGCGCCACTATTGATTCAAGAACCATGACAGCAGTCCCCTATGGTCTACCGCCAGCGTTGTGGTGGCGTTCAGGCTGACTATCTGGTGAAATTTCGGGCACTCGGAGTATAAAAGCTCTTCTCGACACCTTTGCCTCTGCCCTTTAGTACAGTTACCGCAGTCAAGCCATGTAGTGAATCGGCGCAGGCGCTCCCAGTATTCGGTGACCTGATAGCTGGCGACCCGCATCAGCCCTGCCTCGGTCAGAGTCAATCCTGGGCGAACCATGAGGACCATGACCCAGGAGAAATTCACGGATGAACCAGCCACAACCAAAGGGACGGAGAAAACCTCCTCTGGCTGGTCTTAGTAGTTCAACCATTGCGCTTCTCCTTTAGAGTTAGCCAAGCCGCTGCCCCAATAATTGTTCAATAAAAAAGCACCAGCTATTTATCAAGCTGGTGCCGTAAAAATTCCTCTGTTTCTTGGAGCTTATCAGGTTCGTGTCCGTTGTTATCCGGGGATGTTAAAACTTGCTGTGATAATTGGCGGATGGCGGCTAGATGTCTTAGAATTTGAATAAGTGTAGCGGTCTTCGGAACCGGGGGTCGTGGGTTCGAATCCCTCCAGGCGCGCTCTCTTTTTTCAGTCACGAAATCGGTGCTAAGGGCTGATAAGGAGAAGAAACGAACCAACTTTCGCTCGCGTATCGTGAACCTGATAATTGAACAATGGCCAAGACCACAGAAAGGCGTGAGCAAGATTTTCTGAGTCTATTATCAGAGTCTGAATAGCGAGATTCTTGAACTTAGAAACCTCGGTTTTTTGGAGAAAAGCGATGATGGGGTATTGTCTCTGGTGCAAGGGGTGAATCTGGCACAATTCGGCATTGAAGTCTGTCCTTACGCTCTTAACCTGAGCTATTTTCTAAGGCAATGGAGTTCGACTCTCCGCCGTTTCTATAAGGGAAAGTGATAACCATGGAAACAAGATAGGAGCTTTTTTATTTTAGAAAAGGGCTATAAAACTTAATTTCTTACTGGAAAAATCGTGCGTAAATAACTGCTGGTATTAATTTACAGAATTTTAGTAAGAAGGACGATTCTTTTAAATTTTATCCTTATGTGGTTGGGTAGCTGCTTATAGACAGAAGTAATTTGATACTCACCCATTTACCTCTTTCCAAACTCAAGATTGAGAAATGGCGTTTGAAGATAAAGCTATTTGACAATAGCCGTGAGTTGAAACGTTTTAATATTACTGGTAACAGTTTGTCCGGAACGTATGTATGCCATGTTAAAATTTGTTTGCCCGGGCTTAAGAGCGCGGAATATCCATATTTCCTTGCCACCGGCACCTACCAATGGCTCGCTTTCTCCAGGAGTTTGGGTAGTCTGATAATTACTTTCCACCAATTTCAAAATGCTTGGGTCGTCGATACTGACTAATTCCCATCTGAATCCTGTGGTTGCATTGGATTCTAGCGTTACGACCAATATCGCGTTAACAGATAATACGACATCTTTACCGGAGAAAGAGGCGTCAACGGAAACTTGCTGCGGTGTTGAAGTCGGCTGTGAGGAAGGTTCGTAAGATGTCTCCATCGGTCCACACCCCGTCATTAGTAATGGTATCAGAATTAAGATAATCACGCCTGATAATACGCTTGCCCTGACCATTTCCCGGCCTCCCTGCTTTTTAACTCATCAGGGTTTTTTACCCACTCTGATTGCCTAAAGAATAGCACAATGACTAATTATATGCAATACCTTTATTGACAAATGTCTTACATTTTGCTACAATTTGCCTACTTTTACAATTTAGACATGTTTTCTTTTTTATATATTTTCTTTATAAAGAGAACCAGTCATGTCAGGGGGAGTATATCGCATGAGGGGAAAAAATGACGACACTAATCACCAGCAAAACGGAGAAATATATAACCTACCTTATAATTTCCATGAGAATAGTCCTGGGGGCATTATTTTTAGCTGCCGGTATTGCGAAATTTCTATATCCTGATAGTCTTCTGAATACTCTGGTGGCTTTTTCTTTCCTGCCTCATGGTCTCCTCAATATTATTAACATGGCTCTTCCTGCCGCCGAAATTGTGCTTGGCTTTTTGTTAATCACCGGTTTATTCCGCAAACCTGCGGCTATAGCCGGTGCCTTTTTTGCCCTCGTTTTCACCGGGATGAATGCCTATAGCTATCTTTTAGGCTATAACGCGGACTGCGGCTGTTTCGGCAAGATGTCGCTATTACCGTGGCAGTCGTTAGTCCTTGATGTTTTCATGCTCGTGGCGGCACTAGCACAGCTGTTGCCGAAGCGTATCCATAAAGACAGGGCTAACCTGAAATTCCGGCAACTGAAGCGATGGTTGGTACCGGTAGCCAGTATCGTTATGCTGGTCGCGCTGGTCTGCAGCGGCACTTTAATAAGCGCTACGCCGGGAATGGTATCGGCAGACGATTCTGAACCAGCCGACCCCATACACCCAATGATGGTTTTCACCCCCGAGCAGCTGGCAGAGATGGAGGAAGCATACCAGAACGCACCGACTACGCCTGCTGCCCCGCCGCTGCTTACCGCGCCGTTCGGAGCTTCGAAGAGCCTGTTAAGTCATTTGAAATACACACCTAGCCAGCGGGACCAAGGTCAAGCTGGCACCTGCTGGGTCTGGACAGGCACCGGGGTGACGGAGATTGCCATGGATGTCCAGAACTCCGTATATGACCGTCTCTCTATTCAATATTTTGATTCCAATTATAACGGAGGTTCCGGTTCACACTGGGCCGGCTGCGGTGGTCATTTGGAATGGTTTGCGAACTTTTATAACGGCGCCGAATCGTCACACATGGCTATCCCATGGTCGAACACCAACGCCAGTTACCAAGATGGTTCCAGGAGCGGTTGTCCGGATACTGCCGCTGTAGACAAAAGTTTGATTACGACCACGCCTAATTATCCTATCACTTCCATGACTGTTCAGACTATCCAGACTACCGGCGTTTCGCAGGCACAAGCCATCGCTAATATTAAAGCTGTTCTGGAAAGCAATAAAGCAGTATGGTTTTCCTGGTATTCGCCGACCTATTGGGATGCCTGGGTCTTTGACTTCTGCAGTTTCTGGAATACGCAAACAGAAGCAACTGTATGGGTTCCCGGGACTGCCTATACCTCGCAATGTGGTGGAGGTAGTATATCGGGCGGTCATGCCGTACTGTGTTACGGCTATGACGATGCTACTAATTGCTGGTTAATGCTGAATAGCTGGGGCACGACCGCCAAACGTTCCAACGGCACGTTCAAAGTGACTCAGAATCTGAACTATACTTGTACTTATGCTGGTTACACCGCCTTCAAATTTCAAACGCTTAATATCGTCTTTCCGGCTACAACTCATACTATAACCGTCACCTCGCCTAACGGAGCCGAGAGCTGGGACGCCGGTTCAACGCAGGCGATTACCTGGGACTCGGTCGGCGTTACCGGCAATGTCAAGATTGAAGTATCGCGCGACAGCGGCACCAGTTGGTCGTCGGTCATTGCGTCTACGCCTAATGATGGTACTCATAGCTGGACAGTCACCGGTCCCGGCACAGCTACTGCTAGAATCAGGATAACCAGCATAACCTATCCCACCGCTAATGATATGAGTGACGCCGATTTTACCATTAACCAGTCGATAACGGTTACGGCGCCTAACGGTGCTGAAAGCTGGAATGCCGGTACAACGCAAACTATAACCTGGACATCGGTTTGTGTGACGGGTAACGTAAAGATCGAGATTTCACGTGACGGGGGTACCACCTGGTCGGCTATTTTTGCGTCCACCGCTAACGACGGCACGGAAAACTGGGGCGTCACCGGTCCCGGCACAGCTACTGCCAGAATCAGGGTAAGCAGCGTTACCACTCCTGCTACTAATGACATCAGCGACGACGATTTTACCATCGTCCAATCAATAACAATTACGGCGCCTAATGGCGCTGAAAGTTGGAATGCCGGTACAACGCAAACTATAACCTGGACATCGGTCGGTGTGACGGGTAATGTAAAGATCGAGATTTCACGTAATGGAGGAACCACCTGGTCGACCATTATTGCATCCACGCCTGATGACGGAACTCATGATTGGGCAGTAACAGGACCAGCAACAACTACTGCCAGAATCAGGGTAAGCAGCGTTACCACTCCTGCTACTAATGACATCAGCGACGACGATTTTACTATTACACAGATATTAGCCCTCATAATACCTAACGGTGGTGAGAGCTGGAATGTCGGCAGCACTCAAACGATTAAATGGGCGTCGGGAGGTGTAGCGGGTAACGTAAAAATTGAAATATCGCGCGATGGAGGGACCACCTGGGCGGTTATCATTGCATCCACGGCAAATGATGGCACTCATAACTGGATGGTCACCGGTCCCGGTACGGCTACAGCCAGGATAAAAATAACCAGTGTTTCCACACCCGGAGCTAATGACATTAGCGACGCCGATTTTACCATAGTGCAGTCGATAACAGTCACGGCGCCCAACGGTGCCGAGAGCTGGACAGCCGGTACATTACAAACCATCACCTGGACATCAATCGGTATTACCGGCTACGTCAAGATTGAGGTTTCACGTGACGGTGGTACTACTTGGTCGACCATCTTTGCGTCCACGGCCAACGATGGAACGGAAAAATGGACAGTCACAGGACCGGCTACGGTTAATGCCAGGATAAAGATAACCAGTGTTTCCGTTCCCTCGGTTAACGATACCAGCGATGACGATTTTACCATCGTCCAGTCGATAACGGTCACGTCGCCTAATGGCGCCGAAAGCTGGAATGCCGGCACTACCCAGGCGATTACCTGGACGTCGGTCGGTGTGACGGGCAACGTAAAGATTGAAATCTCTCGTGATGGGGGTACTACCTGGGCGAGTGCAATTGCCTCCACGCCTAATGATGGCACGGAAAACTGGGTGGTGATAGGTCCCGGCACAACTACTGCCAGAATCAGGGTAAGCAGTGTTACCACACCCGGAACTAATGACATCAGCGACGACGATTTTACCATCATCCAGTCGATAACGGTCACGTCGCCTAATGGCGCCGAAAGTTGGAATGCCGGCACTACCCAGGCGATTACCTGGACATCGGTCGGTGTGACGGGTAATGTAAAGATTGAAATCTCTCGTGATGGGGGTACTACCTGGGCGAGTGCAATTGCCTCCACGCCTAATGATGGCACTCAAAATTGGATCGTCACCGGTCCCGGCACAACTACTGCCAGAATCAGGGTAAGCAGTGTTACCACACCCGGAACTAATGACATCAGCGACGACGATTTTACCATCATCCAGTCGATAACGGTCACGTCGCCTAATGGCGCCGAAAGCTGGAATGCCGGCACTACCCAGGCGATTACCTGGACGTCGGTCGGCGTGACGGGCAACGTAAAGATCGAGGTTTCACGTAATGGAGGAACCACCTGGACGGTTGTAATCGCCTCCACGCCTAATGATGGTACTCATAACTGGGTCGTCACCGGTCCCGGTACGGCTACTGCCAGAATCAGGGTAAGCAGCGTTACCACACCCGGAACTAATGACATCAGCGACGACGATTTTACCATCATCCAGTCGATAACGGTAACAGCGCCTAACGGTACTGAAAGCTGGACTATCGGTAGCACTCAAGCTATTACGTGGACATCGATTGGTATCGGTCCTACTACCAACGTTAAAATTGAGATTTCACGCGATGGCGGTTTTACATGGACGACTATCGTTGCCTCCACGGCTAATGACGGTACCCATAACTGGAAAGTTACAGGACCAGCTTCAACTACCGTTAAAATAAGGATAACCAGCTTAAGTTTTCCTACTGTTTCTGATACCAGTGATGCCAACTTCACAATTCAGTAATAGTGGATTATCATTACAGCGGGCAAGAGATTTTTACTCGTTATTGAGTAAACTTGTTGTGGCTTGATGATGAACAGAGGGAGAGTTCGAATCTACAATGACTTTCTCTCATCTTTTGTTACCTCGTTTGAAGGTGACCTTGTGGAATCCAGTTTCAAACTGGATTGAGTACTTTAGGTTCCAGGAAAATATTTAACAACTTTTCGATATATCGTGTTTCAGGGAGATTTCGACCTTCCCCCGTCTCCCCGTCCGTCTGAATAAATGTCCATAATGTTTAACTAAGGTCGTTTGGAATAGAAAAACTGTAAAATACTCACGACAGCTTCGGTAAAACCAAGTTTTACTGAACACAGGGAAGTCCAAAAATATTTGAAACCTTATCCATTTCTAAAGGTATATTGCATAATAGAACGCTTATAGCTACAATATTCGGTAAAGGGCAAGGGCTTATACCGTAAAACTGAAAGTCAATTCAAAAGTTCTGTCTATCGTACGGTACCGCCCACTTTGGGCACCGAGTAGAATAAATGTTTACCAGAGGATTATCCCAATTCATCACCAGGACCAATTATCAAGACCTACCTGATGAAGTAGTAACGGCAGCCAAGACTGCGATACTAGATTTTATCGGAGTAACAATGGCCGGCAGCCAGGACCCATCCGGGAAGATAATCAGCGAATTAGTCAGGGAAAATATGTCGGCTCCCGAAGCTACAGTTATCGGGGGGAGGTACAAAGCCAGTTGCTCTCTGGCGGCGCTGGCAAATGGCAGTGCCGGGCATGTCCTTGATTATGATGATTGCCTCGACTTTCCTGATGTTGGACTGGCGCATCCCACCACAGGAATCTTTCCAGCAGCACTGGCAATCGGTGAAAAACTCCATATATCAGGTAGGGAACTGATAACGGCATACTGCCTGGGTATCGAAGCCTATGCTAAAACCGGGCTATTGATTAAGGAAAGTTATGTGGGTAGAAGAGGCTGGGAGTGGACGGGAGTATTGGGAGTCATCGGGGCAACGGCGGCGGTCTCCAAAGTTTTAAAACTGGATGAGAGCCAGATTATAATGGCCTTCGGCATTGCGGCATCTCTAGCCAGCGGCCTGATATGGAATTTCGGCGCGATGGCCGGACATCTACACGCTGGCAATGCCGCCAGAAACGGGGTTGAGGCAGGTTTACTGGCAAAGAAAGGATATACCGGTCGCGAAAACATCTTCGAGATTCCCGGCGGCTTTTATAATGCCTATACCGGCACGACAGAACCGGTTCAGCCGCAGGTAATAGAGGAGAATATCAAGGCTCTGGGTAATCCATGGAATATTATAAAGCCAGGACTGATGTTTAAAGCATATCCATGTGCCCATATCAGTCATTTTGGCGTAGACGCCGGGTTACAGCTAAGGCAAAAAAATTCGTTTGATTGGCGGCAAATAGCGGGAATAGAATTTCGTATACCTTCTTTCATGGGCAGAGCAGGTTCCCCTCCCGCTCCCCAGAGAGGCGTAGAAGGCAGGTTTAACCTAGCGTACTGCCTTTCAAGGGCGCTGATAAACGGTAAAATAAGGATAAGCGATTTTACGGACGATAGCGTTAAAGACCCCGATACCCTCGGGCTAATGCGTAAAGTAAAGTTCGTCGCTCAAGAGCAAGACCGTCGAAATGGGGTGTTTGGCTATCAAGAAGTTGCCTTAAAAATGAAAGATGGCAAAACATATAGCTGCAAGGTGGAACATCCTAAAGGCGAGCCTCAAAATCCCCAGACACCGGAAGAATTAGAAGCTAAATATAATGATTGCGCAAAAAACGCACATTATAGCGTAAAAACTTCGTCACAAATTAAAGACCTGATACACAAATTGGAAAAAGTCGATGATATTTCGCAACTTACTGCACTGATGTTATAATATTAGAAAATTCTTGTCTTTTACCACAAACGGAGGTATTTACCAATGGGCCAATACGATAAATACATCTGTACAACATTACAGAAAAGATATATGCTACCCGGACCTACTCCTGAAGAAAGAGATAAACTGGCTGCGGAGGGCAAACGCATCAGCATGGAGCATACTCTCTGGATTGATAGCGATGTGATCCCCGGGGCTTATTATGGCGAAGCTACCTGGATATGGCCATCTTCCTACCCCGGCGTGATATCGCGCGAAGAACAAAATAAACTGCCAACCAATGATAAGCCGATGTTTCCCCACTCGCACAATTTCCCGGAACTTCTTTCCTGGTGGGGCACCGACCCCGACCATCCAGAGGACATCGGCTCTATGGGCATGATCATGGGGGAGGAATGGATACAACTGGAAAAAAGTTGGGTGGCTTATATCCCGACAGGTATGAAACATATGCCCACGATGGGCAAGGGCGGTAAAATGAGCAAACTGCCAGTCTGCCACTGGGTTTCAGGTCCCGGCGTTTATACTAGGGAGAAAAGCCAAAAAGACGAGGGTAAAGAGCCAGAAAAATTTGAAATACCCCAGGAAAAGAAACCGGAAGAACTTAAAAACACTAAATATTTTATCTATGGTACGAAGCCGGGGCAATCCAGAAAATATTACATGCTACCCTACGACCCTAA
>DAOUCO010000112.1:0-28028 GCA_034432135.1 Dehalococcoidales bacterium
GCGACCAGGTGGCTTTAACTCAACTATATGAGGAGAACTTCGATAGGATTTATCGCTATATAGTTCTCAAAATAGGCGATAGGACCGAGGCAGAGGATATGACACAGCAGGTCTTTCTAAATGCCCTCAAGTCCATCTCTTCTTATAAATTCAAGGGCATGCCCTTCTCCTCCTGGCTGTACCGTATCGCTCATAATCAGGTGGTGGACTATTTAAGAAAGAAATCGAAGCAGGCTACCGTGCCGCTAGATGATTCTTTGCCTATACCGGCGATTGGCGGTAGCCCCGAACATCTGGCAGAAAAAAAAATAGAAATTGAAGAGCTTATTATGGCGACGAAGAAATTGACTGCCGCCCAGCAGGAAGTTATCTCCCTGCGTTTTGCCGCCGAGCTATCGATAACCGAGGTCGCCGGGGTGATGGGGAGGAGTGAAGGGGCTGTGAAAGCCTTGCAGCACAGCGCGATTATCGCTCTGCGTAAGGCTCTGGCGACGGAGTGAAGGTAATGGATAAAGGGAAGGATTTTAAAAACATACTCAATGATTGCCTCGACCGGCTGATTAACGGCGAGACTATCGAGTCGTGCCTGGCGCGTTATCCGGAGCATGCTGCGGAGCTTGAGCCTTTACTCAAGACGGCTCTGGAAGCCAGACAGGTTACATCAATCAAACCCCGCGCCGAGTTCCGTCAGCGGGCGGGTATTGAATTTCAGAAAGCCATCGCCGAAATGCCCTCGAAAGCCTCCGGTAAAGCCTTCAAATGGCAGTTACGCTGGGTGTTGCCGGTAGCCATCGTCGTCGTGATTCTTTTAGGTGGTACTGGCACCGTGGTCGCGGCGACCAATAGCCTGCCGGGCAGTCCTCTTTACGGACTTAAGTTAGCCACGGAACAGGTGCAGCTGGCGTTTACCTTCTCTTCCGAAGCTAAAGCCGAGCTCTATGCCAGGTTCGTCGATTACCGTGTCGCCGAAATCGTTAGCATGGCGGAAGAAGGTAAACTCGAGCAGGTAGAGCAGGCAACGGAACGTATGAACAGCCAGTTGTTAGCCATAGCTGACCTTAATATCGGCGGTTTGGAAACTACAGCTAAAGATATGTTTGCATTAGAAGCGTTGACTACAGCCCCCACATCGGCGCCTTTAACTACTACGCCTGCGGCGACAGCGGTACCTGCCCCCACTACAATCACGACTCCACAGATTACTATAACATCGTCGCAGGAAAGAAGTTTTGAAACCTCTCAAGATACCACTCAACTATCTGATATAGACAGATTAAAGCTGCTTTTAACAGAAAAATACGAGCAGGACTTAAGGATTTTACTGGAACAGTTGGAGAAGGCGCCGGAAGCGCTTAAACCGGCTCTACAGCAAGCCATCGATGTCCTTCAACAGGGCTATGAACTGGCTCTTGCCAGTCTCGGGTAGGCTTGCAAGCCTGAATCTCGTAGAATCTAGACTAACTTTACGGTATTTGCTTCGTTATATATAGATGGAAGTTAAAAACAGGAGGAAAATATGAAAAGAATCTGGTTGGTTATCATCGGCGTAGTTTTATTGTTCGGGTTAATTGGGCTGACAGGTTGTGTCACCGAAGCCACACCTTCGAGCGGTAACGTCAACGTTAATCTGAACCAGCAACAGCAGGGTATCTGGGTCACCGGCGAAGGTAAAGTAACCGCTGTCCCGGATGTGGCTATTCTCACCCTTGGCATCGAAGCGCAGGCAGTTGATGTCGCTACCGCCCAGGCGAAAGCCTCCGAGGCGATGGATAAGGTCATGCAGGCTTTAGAGGACCAGGGCATCGCCAAAGAGGATATCCAGACCGTCTACTTCAACATCTCGGAGGTTACGAAGTGGGACAGCTTTAAAGAAGAGACACAAGTTACCGGCTATCGGGTAACAAATACCGTCAATGCCAAGGTGCGGGAAGTTGAAAAAGCCGGCGAAGTCATTGATGCCGTTGTCATTGCTGGTGGCGACATGATTCGCATCAACAACATCGCTTTCACGGTGGATGAGCCGTCGCCTTATTACAAACAGGCGCGCGACCTGGCGATAACTTATGCCAAAGAAAAGGCGGAACAGCTGGCTTCGGGGACCGGCATTAAGCTAGGCAGAGTCACCTATATGACCGAAAGCAGCTATTCTTACGGTCCTATCCTCCGCAATTATGCCGGGATGGAAGACGTAGTAGCGATTCCGGCGCCGTCTGTTACTGCTCCCATCAGCGTTGGCCAGCTGGACATCACCGCCACGGTCACCATCGCCTACGCCATCGCGGAATAATAAAGAAGATAAAGAAATACGGATTAAAAAGGAGCCCCGAGAAATCGGGGTTCTTTTTTTATTATTTCTTGCTTTCTTGCATGTACCGTTCCCACTCGCTGTAAATACAGCCGCAATACTGCTGACGGTAAAGGTCCATCGACTTGGTGATATGCCGGCTGTCCGAGTAACGTTTCCGCAGGTCGGCGTAAAGAAATGCCACCCCCTTTTGCCCCCGCTCGCCCTGAATAAGTTGAAGTGCCGCCCTTTCGCCTGTTTCTTTTATTAAGTCATGTTTCTGGTGGGGACTTATCAGCAGGGTAGTGGTAAATGCATCATAGCCATTATTGCGAGCCGTTTCTGCTGTTTTTCCCAGCCGTAGCTCAAAGCAGTTACGGCACCGCTCTGTCTCATGCCCTGCCACCCCCCGGAAATACTTAATCATATCATAATCAGGGTAGACAATTAGCGGTAGATTAATCTCTTTTACCAGCGACTTCATGCTTTCCAGTCGCTGCTGGTGTTCCATATAGGGGTGTATATTGGGATTATACCAGAACCCTGCCGTCTCATAACCCTCTCGCCGCCAGTATTCTATTGTATAAGCGGCGCAGTGCGCGCAGCAGACGTGAATCAGAACCTTTTTCATTCTTTACCGCCCATTTTTCGACTTAGGTAAAGTCTTACTAGGAAGGAAAATACCGTTATTGCAAAGCCTGATATAGCTAGAGTCCAACCGATAGGTGACAAGTCGGGTTGTTCCCGACCGAGGATTATCAGCGTGAGACTGCTGATAAACGCTAGGAAAAGAAAGACAATGCAGGCCCAGAACCCGGATTTTTCGTCTATAGTGGCGTTCCGCTCGTCGTACCTCCATTCTTTATCTCTGGTTAGGTATAGACCTATGATAATGATGGCGGCGAGGATAATTGGCCCTATTAGCCATATATACCCCTCCCCTTCGTATGCTGCCCAACTAAATAATATGGCTGAAATAATCGCTACACCTGCCGTTGTAATTTTTAACTTTTTACTTTTCATATTTCACCCCTGCTACTCCTCATATTGAAAGACCTCTTCCAGACTCACGTTTAAAGCCCGCGCAATTTGAAATGCCAGCCAGATTGACGGTACGTATTTCCCCTGTTCCAGCGCGATGATGGTCTGCCGCGTACAGCCGGCTTTAATTGCCAGCTCTTCCTGCGTCATTTCGTGGCTGTTGAAACGTAATTTCCTGATGTTATTGGTTATTCTCGGCATTTTTTGTCCATTCTATACTTTATTAAGGTGTTCGGTATGGCGTGACCAGAATAGGATGCCTGCTGCCTGCATTATCATACCTGCGAGAACCATAGAGATGACAATTAAATACAGGTACCCCGTGGCTATCTGACCCTGGCTTTTATTAATCTCGCCCAGAGCGGCACACCAGCCGCCGACCGTAAGGATAGTTGCTAGCAATTGTGTATCCGTTGCCCTTATAAAAATCAATCTGTCGCGCTCATCGGCTTTGGCGCATCTTCGATAAGAAATATACAAATATAAATAAAGTGTGGAACCTATCACCACTATCGCGGTTGTGCTTCTCCCGCTTACTTCAGGATTATTAACGCCGCCAAGTGCAAAATAGACTGTAAAGAAGACCACAGCATATACTGCGCCAATTATTAGTCCCCACAGAGCGCGTTTTTCCAGCGTCGTCATTATCTCATTCCTCCTTTACTAATAATCGTTACATATTGTAAAACAAAATATACAAAATGTCAAGTATACATTACATTAATATTAAAAAAAATATGGACTTATAATAACTTCTGCTGGTTTGATTTATTAAACTCTATCCCTAGATGTTCGTAAGCCAGTTTGGTCGCCATCCGGCCGCGAGGCGTCCGCTCCAGAAAACCCAGCTGCATCAAGAAAGGCTCGTAAACATCGGTGATTGTATCCGCCTCCTCGCTGATAGAAGCGGCAATCGTATCCAGCCCCACCGGCCCCCCGTTGAATTTCTCGATGATGGTATGCAGCACCTTGTGGTCAACCTCGTCCAGGCCTATCAGGTCGACGCCCAGCTTTTCCAGGGCTTCTTTGGCCACCTTTTGCGTTATCACCCCGTCCGCCACCACCTGCGCGTAGTCCCTGACCCTTTTAAGTAGTCTGTTGGCGACTCTCGGTGTGCCCCGGGCACGTTTGGCTATTTCTTTAAGCCCGTCCTCTTTAGCTTCTACCTGTAAAATACGCGCGGAACGCCTGATGATATGCTCCAGCGACGCCGCATCGTAAAAATCGAGGCGGAAAACTTGGCCGAACCTGTCTCTCAAGGGCGGCGAGAGCATCGCATAACGTGTCGTCGCTCCGATTAACGTGAACTTGGGCAGGTTCAGACGCAGGCTTTTAGCGCCGGGCCCCTTGCCGATGATAATGTCCAGCGCGTAGTCTTCAAGGGCGGGGTAAAGTATTTCTTCCACCGCCCGGTTCAATCGGTGTATCTCGTCGATAAAGAGGATATCGTGACTGCGCAGGTTGGTCAGGATTGCCGCCAGGTCGCCCGTGCGCTCTATAGCGGGACCGGATGTCGTCTTGATGTTGACGCCTATCTCAGCGGCGATGATATGGGCGAGGCAGGTCTTGCCGAGTCCCGGCGGCCCGTAAAATAATACGTGGTCGATAGGCTCGCCGCGCCCCTTTGCCGCGCTAATAGCTATTTTAAGGTTTTCTTTCGTTTTTTCCTGTCCGATAAAGTCGGTCAGGCTGCGGGGGCGCAGGCTGTTATCTAGCGGTGCATCCTCTTCGCTGGGCTTACCGGATATTATGCGTGCTATCTCGCCTCACCTCTCTCAAGTCGTTTACGTGCTTTTAACGTAAATTTCTCTCCCCTTGCGGGAGAGATTAAGTGAAGGGTAGAATTTCCCCCTCACCTTCTTATTACTCTTCTTCTTTATCTTCGGTTTCGTTGGCGGATTTTTCAACTTCCGGTTCGGCGATACTGGCCTCCGGTGTAACTATCGGTTCGCTCATTATTGTCCCTCCTTCACCTGTGGTGGGAGGAGGGGTGGCTCCTTCAGGTCCTACAGGCCCTGCCAGACTCTCCAGCAGACGCATCGCTTCATCTTGCTCTGCGGCTTTGAGTTCGGCTAGCTGTTCTTCTTTGAGGTAGCGCGCCGGTATCAGCTTGCCGATGATGACGTTCTCCTTGAGCCCCACCAGTTTATCAACCTTGCCGTTGGCGGCTGCTTCGGTAAGAATCCTGGTGGTTTCCTGGAAAGATGCCGCCGCTAGCCAGCTGTCGGTGCTTAGCGATGCCCTGGTAATGCCCAGCAGTACAGTATGGGCTGTGGCCGGTTCGCCGCCCTCGGCGAGTATTTTAGCATTAGTATCTTCATAAACATATTTATCAACCAGCTCATCAGGCACGAGGTCGGTATCACCGGCAGAATCAATACGCACCTTGGTCAACATCTGCCGGACGATGACCTCGATATGTTTATCGTTAATGTTTACTCCCTGGGAGCGGTATACCTTCTGCACTTCATCTACTAGGTATTGCTGGACGGCTTCCTTGCCCAGTATACGCAGGATATCGTGAGGGTTGATGGAGCCGTCGGTCAACTGCTGACCGGCCTTTACCTGGGTGCCGCTCTGTACCCAGATGCTTGCCGTGGATGGGACGATGTATTCGCGTTCTTCTTTTTCGGCATAGGTTATTACCACTTGCTTCTTTTTAACATTAACCTCCCCGGCAAAGCGGGCTGTTAAAGGTTGCATTTCCGCTACGGGGGTGGTTTCTGCTTTTACTTTGGCGCCTTTAGTTTTGGCGGGCGCCGGCGGAGCAGCCAGTACTGTCCCGATATCTACATACTGGCCCTTTTTGACCATCACTTTCCAGCCGGTCGGTAGAGGATATTCATCTTCGTAGGTTTCGGAACTGGCGATTTTTATTTTTCTACCTTCTTCGCTTTGAACTATCTCGGCTGTCCCGTCTATCTCCGAAATTATCGCCTGGCCTCGGGGAGTCCTGGCTTCAAAAAGTTCCTCTACCCTGGGTAGACCGCTGGTGATATCCAGTCCAACCACGCCGCCTGTATGGAATGTCCGCAGCGTTAGCTGTGTGCCCGGCTCGCCGATGCTTTCTGCGGCGATGATGCCTATCGCTACGTCTTTATCAATGAGCTTGCCGCGGGCAAGGTCGCGCCCGTAACAATAGCGGCAGGTACCGCGGCGCGACTCGCAGGTTAGCGGCGACCTGACATGTACTGATGTTATGCCGGCAGCGATAATTTTATCCGCCTTCGCCTCGTCGATTTCCTCGTTGCGGGCGGCGATTATTTCGCCTGTTTTGGGGTCTTTAACGTCACTGGCTGCTAGACGCCCCAGGATGCGCTCGTTTAATGCCGGTAATAGTCCTTTTTCTTTCGGTTCGCTTACTGTGATGCCTTCGGTGGTGCCGCAGTCGTCCTCGGAGGTGATGACATCTTGAGAAACATCGATAAGACGTCTGGTCAGGTAGCCACTGTCGGACGTTCTTAAAGCCGTATCCGCCAGACCTTTGCGGGCGCCGTGGGTGGAAATAAAGTATTCTAGAATGCTATGGCCTTCGCGCAGGCTGGATTTGATGGGGAACTCGATTATTTTACCTGCCGGGTCGGTCATCAGACCACGCATACCCGCCATCTGCCGTATCTGGGAGATATTACCTTTAGCGCCTGATGTGGCCATCATGTAAACGCCGCCGTAACGGTCGAGGTTATTCTGGATAGTGTTGGTGATGGTGTTTGTGGTCTCGTTCCAGATGTCGACGACGCCGTTATATCTTTCGTCCTCGGTGATGAGGCCGCGGTGGAACTGGTTCTCGATGGTGTTGACCTTAGCCTCGGCTTCCGCCAGCATTTGCGGCTTGCTGGCAGGCACTTCGATATCGTTCATCGCGATGGTGATGCCGGATTTTGAAGCGAACCGGAAACCCAGGCTTTTGATATTATCGAGTATCTTGCCAGTCTCTTCATCGCTGAGAATCTTACTGCATTTGGTAGCTATTTGTTTCAGCGTTGTTTTATCGATTGTTTTATTATAGTATCCCAGTTCCTTGGGAAGCACTTCGTTAAAAATGATGCGTCCGACGCTGGTCTTGATTCTTTCTCCGGTTTCTTTTTCTCGTACGTTAATCTCTTCCCGTAGGTCGATAATGCCGAATTCATAGGCAAGTTTGGCTTCCTGGAAGCTGCCGTACACCTTTTTTGTATCGGTCGCCTTTTGTCTGATGGTGGTCAGGTAGTAGCAGCCGAGAACCATGTCCAGTGTCGGCGATACGGTAGGTTCACCGCTGCTTGGTAGCAATATATTATGATGGCTTAACATCATATCTCTGGCTTCTTTAACTGCTGCCTTTGAAAGCGGCACGTGTACCGCCATCTGGTCGCCGTCGAAATCGGCGTTAAATGCGGAACAGACCAGCGGGTGTATCTGTATCGCACTGCCGTCGATGAGTACCGGCTCGAAAGCCTGAATGCTCAAGCGGTGCAGGGTAGGGGCGCGGTTGAGCAGCACCGGCCGCTCCTTGATAACCTCTTCCAGGATATCGTAAACCTCCGCTTTGGCTCGTTCTACCAGTCTCCTGGCGCTTTTGATATTGGGGGCAAGTCCCTGTGCTACCAGACGCCGCATGACGAAAGGTTTAAATAGTTCCAATGCCATGCGTCGCGGCAGACCGCACTGGTGCAGTTGTAGTTCCGGCCCGCAGACGATTACCGAACGTCCGCTGTAGTCGACGCGTTTGCCGAGCAGGTTCTGGCGGAAGCGTCCCTGTTTACCGCGTAGCATATCGGAGAGTGACTTCAATTTGTGATTGCCGCTGATGGAAATGGCGCGTCCCCGCCTCCCGTTGTCTATCAATGAATCGACTGCTTCCTGTAGCATGCGTTTTTCATTGCGTACGATAATTTCCGGTGCGCCTATGTCTATCAGGTGGCGCAGGCGGTTGTTGCGGTTGATAACCCGGCGATAAAGGTCGTTGAGGTCGCTCGTGGCGAACCGGCCGCCATCCAGTTGCACCATCGGTCTCAAGTCCGGCGGGAGTACTGGCAGGACGGTCAAAATCATCCATTCCGGTTTGTTACCGCTATTGCGGAAAGCCTCCACGACTCTTAATTGCTTGCTGGCTTTCTTGCGCCTTTGCCCGGAAGTGGACTGGGTTTCCTCCATCAGTCTGTTACGTATTTCATCGAGGTTGATAGTTTTCATGATTTGCAGGATCGCTTCGGCGCCCATGCCCGCTTCGAAGATATTACCGTATTTTTGTTTGTATTCGTGGTACAGGTTCTCGGTTAGCAGTTCCTTGACATGGAGTTCCTTGATTTTTCCAACTTCCTGGGCAAGTTCGGCTTCTATCTTCGTTTTTTCTTCAACGAACTTATTGCGGATGTTGTTTATCTCCTCGACCGTCGCTTTATGCTTTTCCATCTCGGCAATCTGGTCGTCGATAGCTTTTTGCTGTTCCTCTATTTTTCGGGCGGCATCCTCTTCGAGTTGTTTGATGGCTGCCTGCCGGGCTTCTTCATTGACTTGAGTAATGATGTACTGGGAGAAATAGATTACGTGTTCCAGACTCCGCGGTGAAAGGTCCAGTAACAGTCCGATGCGGCTCGGTATGCCCTTGGCGAACCATATATGTGTCACCGGGCAGGCAAGTTCGATGTGCCCCATCCGCTCCCGCCGCACTTTAGCGCGCGCTACTTCTACGCCGCACTTATCGCAGATAACGCCCTTATAGCGTATTCTCTTGTATTTGCCGCAGTAGCACTCGAAGTCCTTCGTCGGACCGAAAATCCTTTCGCAGAAAAGACCGTCCCGCTCTGGTTTAAGAGTGCGGTAGTTGATTGTTTCTGGCTTGGTTACTTCACCGTAGGACCAGCTTCTGATTTGCTCCGGTGAAGCCAGCGAGATACGTACGGCATCAAAATCATTAATCTCGAACATCTTCATCTACCTCTTTCCAGCGCGGTTCTTCACTGGTCTTTACTTCCGTCTCTAGTTTCAAAGGCTCTTCTTCGGTGTCTTCAATGGTGGCCAATTTTGTTTCTTCTTCATTAATAACTTCAAGTGCTAGTCCCAGACTTTGCAGCTCTTTTACCAGCACTTTAAATGATTCCGGTACGCCTGGCTGTAAAATGTCATCGCCTTTAATGATGGACTCGTAAGCCTTGGCTCTGCCTGTAACGTCGTCTGACTTTATTGTCAGCATTTCCTGGAGGTTATAGGCGGCGCCGTAGGCTTCCAGCGCCCAGACCTCCATTTCCCCGAAACGCTGCCCGCCAAACTGCGCCTTGCCACCCAGCGGCTGCTGGGTAATCAGAGAGTAAGGTCCTGTGGAGCGGGCATGGACTTTATCTTCGACGAGGTGGATGAGCTTCATCATGTAGATGTTGCCCACGGTTACCGGCTGGTCGAAAGGCTCGCCCGTGCGTCCGTCATAAAGTACGGTCTTGCCATAAGTGGGTGGAGCGAACCTCCCTTCGGCATTGACTCTTTCCACGACCTTTTCCAGTTCTTCGTCGTTTAACTTTTTGGCGGATATATTCAATTCTTCGAGCCATAGTCGCAGGCCGATGTCCTTGGCTTTGCCGTGCAGTTTTTCATCAAAAACGGCTTTACCATCGTACCCGCGCTCATTGACCCAGGCTATAGCGGCCTCTTTATTGAAAGGGGCTTTATTTTCATCAGGATTAGGGTCGATAGCACCAGCTTGCTGGACAATCCACGTGCGGCATAAAGCGTCCTCGATGGCTAAATCGTCAGCGCCATCAAATACAGGGGTCAATGCTCTGAAGCCTAAAAGCTTCGCCGCCCACCCTAGGTGGGTTTCCAGCACTTGGCCGATATTCATACGTGAAGGTACGCCGATAGGGTCGAGGATGATATCTACTGGTGTCCCGTCAGGCAGGAAAGGCATGTCCTCTTTAGGCGCGATGATGGCGATAACACCCTTGTTGCCGTGTCGTCCGGCCAGCTTATCGCCGACCGATACCCGGCGTTTCTGGGCTATCCATACCTGTACCCACTGGTTCACGCCGGCCGGCAGGTCATCCCCGCCGTTCTTGCTGTCTTTGCGGGTATAAACTTTAACATTGATAACTTTGCCCCACTCCCCATGAGGTACTCTCAGGGATGTGTCTTTGACCTCCCTTGCCTTTTCCCCGAATATCGCCCGCAGCAGTTTTTCCTCGGCGGAGAGTTCCGTCTCGCCTTTAGGAGTGATTTTACCCACCAGTGTATCGTCCGGCATCACCTCGGCGCCTATGCGGATAATGCCTTCTTCGTCGAGTTCTCGCAGGCTTTCCTCACCCACGTTGGGGATGTCGCGCGTGATTTCTTCCGGCCCCAGCTTGGTGTCGCGGGCTTCCACCTCGTGTTTATTAATGTGTATGGAAGTAAACATATCTTCTTCGACCATGCGGCTGCTTAATATAATAGCGTCCTCGAAGTTATAGCCCTCCCAGCTCATAAAGGCGACAGTAACATTTTGCCCCAGCGCCAGCTCTCCGTTCTCCGTCGCCGAACTGTCTGCCAGCACCTGTCCTGCCTGTACGCGGTCTCCCTTGTTCACCAGAGGGCGCTGGTTGATGCATGTCCCCTGGTTGGTGCGGACGAACTTCATTAAATCGTAGTTTTTCGTCGTGCCGTCATCGTGAGTAATGACAATACGATATTTTGTATTACCTTTTTCATCAATGTTGCCCGCCATTTCCGTTACCACGCCGGCTTTCTCCGCAAAAACTACCTGCCGACTGTGTTTGGCAGCCTCCATCTCCATGCCGGTAGCTACCAGAGGTGCCTGCGGACGCAGTAATGGGACCGCTTGGCGTTGCATGTTGGCGCCCATTAACGCCCGGTTGGCGTCGTTGTGTTCCAGGAATGGCGTTAAAGCTGTCGCCACGCTGACCACCTGCTTGGGAGTGACGTCCATCAATTCAATTTTATCGGGAGTTTCCAGCAGGTAGCCGTCGGCCAGTCTGGTCTCTATTCTCTTTTGTTTGAACTGGTTGTTCTCATCGAGCGGCGCGTTCGCCTGGGCGATAACGTATTTATCCTCCTCGTCGGCCGGGAGATAGATAATTTCATTCGAGACAAAGGGGACGATTTTTATTTTTTTCGATTTTAATTTAGCGAGTTTAGCGGCGATTTCCGGCGTGATTTTCGTATGTGCCCTTATTAAAGTCCTGCCTCTATCGTCGGTGACTTCTTGGGCTGTAGTCCGTCCCACTAGGTGCTTGTCTTTGGTGCTCAATTCATGGATGACTTTACGGTAAGGGGTCTCGATGAATCCGTACTCGTTGATAATGCTGTAAGTTGCCAGCGAGCCTATTAGACCGATGTTCGGTCCTTCTGGCGTCTCGATAGGGCAGATGCGCCCGTAGTGGGAAAAATGGACGTCCCGCACTTCAAAGCCGGCGCGGTCGCGTGAAAGTCCGCCGGGCCCCATGGCGGAGAGCCGCCTCTTATGGGTTAGTTCCGCCAGCGGGTTGGTCTGGTCCATGAATTGTGATAGTTGCGAGCCGCCGAAAAATTCTCTCACCGCGGCGACGATCGGGCGTATGTTGACGAGTGCGCTCGGTGTGACTGCTTCCATACCGATGATGCTCATGCGCTCCCTGACTACCTGTTCCAGGCGCAGAAAACCGATGCGGAACTGGGTTTGCACTAGTTCGCCGACCGTTCTTACCCGCCTGTTGCCCAGGTGGTCTATGTCGTCGCTGTGGTCTTTGCCGTTATTGATGAGGATAATGTGACGTATTATCTCGACGATGTCTTCTTTTGTCAGCGTGCGTTCTTTAAGGCTGACATTCACTCCCAGTCGCTTGTTAAGTTTATACCGCCCCACACTTCCCAGGTCGTAGCGGGTAGGGTCGAAAAACAGGTTTTTGATTAATTTTCTGGCGTTGTCCAGCGAAGGTAGCTCGCCGGGATGCAGTTTTTTGTAGATATCGAGTAAGGCGTCTTTTTCATCTTTGATGTTGGGCTCGCGCTCCATCGTCGCGGCGATATACTTGTGTTCGGACTGCTTCTCTTGTTTGTTGAATAACTTGTATATCTCTTCATCGGAGCTGTAACCAATAGCGCGCAGTAGCGTGGTGATGGGTATTTTACGTTTTCCATCTATTTTCGTGGATATTATATTACGGTTGCTGGTCTCGAATTCCAGCCAGGCGCCCCGTGTGGGAATAAGCTTTGCCTGGCATAGATTGCGTCCGGATACGGGGTCTTCCTCGCTGGTAAAGTACACGCCCGGCGAACGCAGTAGCTGACTGACCACCACTCTCTCGGCGCCGCTGGTGATGAAAGTACCCTTGGAAGTCATCAGCGGTATATCACCGAAGAAAAGATCCTGCTCTTTGATTTCTCCGGTGTCTTTAACCAGCAGGCGTACCTTTACATAAAGAGGCGCGGAATACGTCTGGTCTCGCTCGTGGCACTCCTGCTCGGAATGGCCTGGCCGTGGTTCGCGAAATTCATAAGCGATAAAGCTGAGCTCCAGCCGGTTGCCGGTCAGGTCTTTAATCGGCGAAATCTCTTCCAGGAGTTGTTTAATGCCCTCTTCCTGGAAGCGCTGGAAAGAGTCGAGTTGCACCTTAATAAGATTAGGCACTTCAAGTACGGTAGGTAGTTTGGCATAGGATTTAAGAGGGATGTTTCTTTGGGACACGGGAACTTTAGACGTTAAAACCATCTCTACTCCTTAGACTTAGGCAAATGCGGTAATTCTGGATTTCCAACGGTTATACTACTCGGGGTAAAAAAGCACGTGCATATACGCCGATACTTCGGTATTTACGTTTGGGAATTTAAAACAAAAAACATTACGCCTATTATTACAAATGTTAATGATATCATAATCACTTTACTGTTGTCAAGTCCTGCGGTATGATTTTATAAAAATATTTATTTATAGCTGTTTTTCTATCTCTTTTATATTTAGAAATGTTAATATTAACTAGCCTGCCTTAAATAATTATAACTTTATATTATGAATGAAAGATTAACTCAAACAAGATTAATTCTGGCAATTATCAGCACCGCTCTGGAGGAATTAGCTATCTGGGCAATATGGCGCTGGTTCCTGCCGGAGCATGATATCAACCTGCATGTCGGTGTATTGATTGGTGTTATGTTTGCCTGGGGGATTTTCAGCACCTGGCTCTTTCTTTTTACCACCCGTGCCCTGAAAAAACAGGCGATGGCTGGGTTGCCTTCTATGGTCGGTATGATAGGTAAAGCCGTAGGCAACCTGACGCCCGAAGGTATGGTGAAAATACGCGGCGAGCTCTGGAGCGCTGTATCGGAAGAGGGTAATATCGCCGCCGGCGAACAGATTATTGTAACCGGCGAAAATGGCTTAAAATTGCTCGTGCGTAAAAATAGCGGCAACGTTAAACGTTAAAGCGGATGGTTACCACGTCCCCGTCTTGGATAATATATTCTTTCCCTTCGGAACGCAGTAGTCCCTTTTTATGTGCCTCGGCAATGCTCCCGCATTTTTTAAGTTCTTCCAGATTGATGCATTCCGCCCGGATGAAGCCTTTTTCCATATCCGTGTGTATTTTCCCGGCGGCTTTTACAGCGGTGGTGCCTCTGGCAAGCGACCAGGCTCTGACCTCGTTCGCCGTAAAGGTAAAAAAGGTTATCATGTCGGAAAGCTCGTAAGACGTCCTGATAACGCGTTCCAGCCCGGATTCCTTTAGTCCGTACCCATCGCGGAATTCTTTAGCGGCGTCTTCTTCGAGTTGTGCCAGTTCCATTTCCAGCTTGGCGCATAACGTTATTACCTTGCATTTAACGTCGGCAAACTGCGCGTTTAGTTCTGCTTCCAGAGATGCTGTCTGTGGTATCTGTTCTTCCCCGATATTTATCACGATAAGCACTGGTTTGGCTGTAAGGAACTGGTAATTAGCGATCAGTCTGGCGGCAGTGGTCTCCATCGCCAGCGTGCGTAGCGGTTTATCCTTTTGCAGTTCGTTTTTGAATCCCAGTAAAATTTCCCTTTCCTGTAAAAAAGCCTGACGTTCGCCTGGTTTGGCTGCTTTTAGAGAAGTTTCCAGTTTTTCCAGTCTTCTTTCCATGATGGCAAGGTCGGAGATGACCAGCTCCAGGTTGAGAGTATTGATGTCTCTCTTGATATCTAGACTACCTTGGGGATGCGGAATGCTATCGTCTTTAAAAGCGCGGATAACGATGATCAGGGTATCGACGGTGCTGAGCTGGTTCAGCAATTGCCCGCCGAGTCCTTTATCCGCAGCCAGAGATTTTACTGAAGCTCCTGCGTCGATATATTTAACTTCAGCGGAAACGACTTTAGGAGGATGAATCAGGTCTGTTAAAATTTTCAAGCGCGGTTCGGGCACATGGGCGACGCCTATATGGGGTGAGAGACCGCCTGCAGGGTGGAATTTGGTATCGGCTTTGCCCCCTGTTAGGGCGTTGAAAACGGTAGTCTTACCGCTCTGGGGCAATCCGATAATGCCGATATTCATGCTCATGGGCCTAAGGGTTGATTGCTTTAGGTATAAGAGAATTAACGACCTTTTTTAATGATTTCCCGGGCTCTTTTAAGGGCGAGGTCTCTTTCTTCGATGGGCAGTTTGTCATTAGCTGCCAGGTTAAGCAATACGAGCAGTGACTCATGGGTAGCCATATCGCCCAGCAGGCCGATTGCCTGTACCCTCATTTTAGCGGAAAGTTGCAGGTCTGTAGCGATATTTGCCATTTTCTTTAATTCATCGTATCTGGTGCTTTCTTCATCAAATTCGGGCATACCGTTCACCTCTCGATATTATAATGTTTCGCTTATCATCGTGAACTCTCTTTGCGATTATTCGCTATAGGCGACTTTTTGTCAAATCCTGACTCGTTGTCATTGCGAGGAGTCCTTCCGCAGAAGGACGACGTGGCAATCTCATTGCTTGTCTTAATTCAACGTCATTCCCGACTTGATTGGTAATCCAGGCCCTTTTTACCAATCTCCTCTCCCCTTGTTTGTTCATTCTAAAGGGAAATGAATAAGCCTGCCTCGTGCCCTGTCCCGTACTTGATACGGGATTGTTACGGGGATGAGGGGTAAGATAAAAAAATAAGTCTGATATTATAAGTTTTTATGTGTTATAATTACATATCAAAACTTGGTTGAAGAAATTATCGAGGAAGGCAAATTTGCTGCATATACTCATCGGCGAAGATGATTATTCCCGCCGTCAAGCGCTGGAAGAAATAAAAAAGTCTATCGGCGACCCCGCCTCTCTCTTGCCCAATACTACTGTACTCGATGGTACCAGGGTTACGCCGGAACAGTTGCGTTCCGCCTGCGAGACGGTGCCCTTTCTCGCCGATAAAAGACTGGTCGTTATTGAGGGACTGCTGGAACGTTTCGAGCCGAAAGGCAGGAGCAGAAAGAAAAAGTCGTCCCGCCAGACCGACCAGGTTGCAGATTATCGGCCTGTTGTCCAGAGTATTAGCAACCTGCCGCCTTTTACCGAGCTGGTAATCATCGGCGGCGATATTAAAGCTCAAAATCCGTTGCTGGTTGAGTTATCTCCTTTGACCAGGGTAAGACGCTTCCCGTTATTGAAGCGTGATGAGATAATACGCTGGATTAAACGGCGGGTCGCTTTACAATCTAAGGGAGGTATCTCGGAAAGCGCTGCCGTGCTTATGGCGCGCCTTGTCGGTAGCGACCTCTGGACGATGGCTAATGAAATCGATAAGCTGGTTCTCTATACTGGTGGGCGTTCTATCGAAGAGGCGGATGTTAAAGCGGTGGTAAGCCATGCCCGTGAAGCCGGCGTCTTCGAAATGATTGACGCCATTATGGAGTCAAGAGTGAATGTAGCCCAGGAGCTTCTACAGCAGCTCTTCCGTCAGGGGATGGCGCCGGCGCAAATCCTGGTCGTGCTTTCCCACCAGGTCAGGATTATTTTCCAGGTCAGGGATATGCGCGACCGCGGCCTGTCCCGTAACGTTATTCAGTCCAGACTTGGCATTACAGATTTTGTTTTAAGCAAAGCTTGGGGGCAGGCGGATAGATATTCCCCCGCGCGCTTAATTGATGTGTATCATAAGCTTTTAGAGGCTGACGTTGCTATCAAGACCGGCAAATACGATGCCCCCGAATTTGTGCTGGATATTCTTGTCGCTGAATTAGGACGGCGGGACTCCGTTTCTGTTTAATTATAGTTAAATTTACATAAATAGCCGAGGTTATAGAAAATATAATGCCGAAAAAAGTTAAATCGGTTATCGCGGCGGATATCGGCGGCACCAAGATAATGACCGCTCTCTTTAACCGCGACGGCAAAATGCAGGCTCAAGATATTCGTCCCACCTTGGCGGATAAAGGAGTTAATACCGTCATCGATCGGCTTTATACAGCTATAAAGGATGTGCTTAAAAACAATAATTTAGCCTTTTCTCAGCTTGGTGCTATCGGTATTGCCTGTGCCGGCGGCATTGATACTGGGAATGGTGTCGTGGTTACTCCTTCTCCCCACCTCCCCGGTTGGGAGGGATTGCCGCTGGCGCATATCATTAAAAAGAAAACCGGCGTCGCCGCTTATCTCCTTAACGATGCCAGCGCCGCCGCCCTCGGCGAGCAACGTTACGGAAAAGGGAAGGGGATAAAAAACCTTGTCCTGCTTACGCTTGGTACTGGTATCGGCGGCGGCATTATTATCGATGGTAAATTATATCTTGGCGCCCGCGGTGGGGCTGGAGAGCTGGGCCATATGACGGTTGAAGCAGGTGGCTTTAAATGCGGCTGTGGTAATACTGGTTGCCTGGAAATGTATGCCTCGGGGACGGCTATCGCCGCCGATGCTGTTGCTCGTCTCCGTCGCGGTGAAAAGTCTTCACTTACTGGCATCGTGAGGGGTAAATTGGCTAAAATAACCTCGGAGATGGTCGGTAAAGCGGCGCAGGCTGGCGATAAGCTGGCGCAGGATGTTATCGCTCGGGCGGCATACTACCTCGGTGTTGGTATGGTCAATATCGCTAATATCTTTAATCCACAAATGATTATTTTAGGTGGCGGTATGGCTGAACTCGGCGAAATGATTATTGCGCCGGGTAGGAAAATGGTCGCGGAGAGGGCTTTTTCTATCAATTCGCAGTCGGTTCGCGTCGTTACCGGTAAACTGGGCAACGAAGCCGGTGTCTATGGCGTCACGGCATTTGCATTTGAAAAAGGGGGGATAGTATGAAATTACGTAAAGCGGTCATTACAGCGGCTGGCTGGGGCACGCGTTTCCTGCCTGTTACCCGTTCGCAACCCAAGGAAATGCTCCCTCTTTTGGATAAGCCCTTGATTCACTACTCTGTAGAGGAGGCTATAAAGTCCGGCATCGACCGGATTATTATTGTTACTTCTGCCAGCAAGCGCGCTATCGAAGACTATTTTAGTCGTTCTCCGGAGCTGGATAATTATCTCAAAAGCAGAGGTGAAACCGACCTTCTGAAGCGTATGGGGGAGATATCCGGTATGGCGGATTTTTGCTATGTCCTGCAGCGAGAGCAAAAAGGACTTGGCGATGCGGTATTGACCGTGAAAGTCGTTGTTGGTAATGAGCCTTTCGCTGTAATGTTGCCTGACGATATTATCGATTGCAAAGTGCCCGGCTTAAAGCAGATGATGGCGGTCTATGAAAAATACAATTCCTGCGTTATTGCCGTTGCTAGAGTTATTAAAGAAGACACCGGTAAGTACGGCATCATCAAGCCGGAACGAGTGGCGGCTGGAGTCTATCGGGTGTTAAGCATGGTCGAAAAACCGGAGCCCTCGAAAGCGCCGTCCCGTCTCGCCATCGTGGGACGTTATATCCTCACCCCCCGCATCTTTGAAATTTTAAAGGAGACTAAGCCCGGTAAAAATGGTGAAATTCAATTGACCGATGCCCTAAACGCGCTGCTTAAATATGAAAAAATTTATGCCGTCGAGCTTAAAGGCACGCGTTACGATGCCGGTACGCCTTTAGGCTGGCTCGAAGCCAACGTTGACCTTGCTTTAAAAAGTAAAGATATCGGCGTTGAACTAAAAGATTATCTGAAAAAGTTACTAACTAAATAGTTTAATCATCCTTTCTTCCGCAGGAGTCACTTCTTATACAAAATTACTCTCGCCGAATAGATAATTTTCTTTCCAGCTTAATAGTAAGTACGGAGAGGGGGCAAGGGAGCGGGGCATAAAAACAAGACCCCCAAAATACACTCCTCTCATTGACAGCCAATACCTCTCCAACTTACAATCATAAGTAAATATTTCCCGCTTTCTGGAGTCCGGCAAATGAACAGTGATGAATTGCGCTCGTTATTTTTAAAATTCTTTGAAGAGAAGGGACATAAAATCATTCCCAGTTCTTCTCTTGTACCTAAAGACGACCCCACTCTTCTGCTGACCAGTGCTGGCATGGTACAGATTAAACCTTACTTTCTGGGACAGCAAAAACCTCCTTCCGTGCGCCTTGCTTCTTGCCAGAAGTGCTTCCGCACCAGCGATATTGAGTCTGTCGGTGACCCCACCCACAACACCTTTTTCGAGATGTTGGGCAATTTCAGCGTCGGCGACTACTTTAAAAAAGAAGCTATCGCCTGGGCATGGGAGTTCGTTACCGGGCGTATGAAAATCCCCCCGGAAAAGCTCTGGATAACTATCTACCTTGATGATGACGAGGCTTTTAGATACTGGCGGGCTATCGGCATTCCAGAAAATAAAATCGTCCGCTTCGGCGAGGAAGATAACTTCTGGGGTCCGGCGGGCAGCTCCGGTCCCTGTGGCCCCTGCTCGGAAATTCATTACGACTTCGGCATTGAGAAGGGCTGCGGCAAACCCGACTGCAAACCGAACTGCGCGTGCGGCCGTTTTACCGAACTCTGGAACCTGGTCTTCCCGCAGTATAATCAGGATGAGTCCGGCAGGCGTACGCCGCTGCCGAAGCCTAATATTGATACGGGTATGGGACTGGAACGGCTTACAGCGATAATGAATAATAAAAAATCTATTTACGATACCGATTTGTTTACCCCTCTGCTGGATAAAGCCGGTGAGTTGTCGGGCAAGAAATACGGCGCCAATGAAAATGACGATACCGCTCTGCGCGTTGTCGCCGAGCACGGGCGGGCTTTAGCTTTCCTTATCGCCGACGGCGTCCTGCCGGATAACGAGGGTAGGGGATATGTCTTAAGGCGGCTCTTGCGCCGCGCCGCGCTTTTCGGACGGAGACTTGGACTCGATAAGCCTTTTCTGGCGGAAGTAGCCAGAGTCGCTATCAAGAAAATGTATCATATTTACCCGGAGCTTAAGCAGCGTCAGGACTTTATTATTAAAGTCATTCAACTTGAAGAAGCAAGGTTCGAAGAAACCTTGAACACCGGACTCGAGATAATCGAGAATCTGCTTTCCGCCAAAGCCGGTAAAAAAGCTAAACAGATTTCTGGCGCGGACACCTTTAAGCTTTATGATACTTATGGTTTTCCCGTTGAGCTCACCAGGGAAATCGTCGCTAAATCCGGCTACTCTGTGGATATGGCAGGCTTTGAAAAAGAAATGGAAAAACAGCGTGAGCGTGCCCGTGCCTCGCACAAGTTCGATGTCTCCGCCGCGGTTGGTAGTGCGCCTAAACTTGATGTAAAAGCCACCGAGTTTGTTGGCTATACCTGCTTCGAACGGAAGGCTAAAATCGTTAAAATCCTGGTCGATGGCAGGGAAGTTAAAGAAATTAAAGCCGGTCAGTCGGCAGGTCTGGTGCTCGATACCACTCCCTTTTACGGCGAAATGGGCGGCCAGGTCGGCGATACCGGTGAAATTATCAGCTCTGGAGGTCAATTTAAAGTTGAGAATACGTTAAGGGTTCCGCCGGATATTGCTCTACATCAAGGTAAAATTATCAAAGGCTCTTTAGCTGTTGGTGATGAGGTCAAGGCATCTGTTGATATCGAACGCCGCCGCGATATTGCCCGCAATCATACCGCCACCCACCTCCTCCAGGCGGCATTGCGTCAGGTGCTCGGTACACATATCCAGCAGCGCGGCTCGCTGGTCGCCCCGGAACATTTGAGGTTTGACTTTTCCCACCTCGCCGCCATGACTCCCGATGAAATTAAAGCCGTCCAGCGCATCGTCAATGATAAAATCCGCCAGAACCTCAAGGTCTATGACGAGGAAACTGAATATAAAAAAGCCGTTGCCACGGGGGCTATCGCTCTCTTCGATGAAAAATACGGTGATGTCGTTCGCGTTATGAAAGTCGGCGAGCCTGCCGTCAGCGCCGAGCTTTGCGGCGGCACCCATGTCTCTTCCACGGGGGAAATTGGCTATTTTCATATCTTGAGCGAAAGCAGCATCGGCGCCGGCATCCGGCGTATCGAAGCGGTCACCGGACGTGGGGCCGAGGCCTTTATCGAACGGCGTTTGTCCGGCCTGGAAGAAATTTCCCAGTCTCTGGAAACCTCGCCAGAAGAGGTTAAAAACAAGATAACCGCTTTCCTTGCGGAACTGGATGCGGCAAAGAAACATGCCCTTTCTTTAGAAGGAGAGCTGGCAAAACATGAAGCAGCCTCCCTGCTTGATAAAGTTGAGTTGATTAACGGTATCAAAGTACTCTCGACTAGGGTTACCTCGGATAATCAGCAGGTTTTACGCGAAATGGCTGATTACTTAAGAGATAAACTGCAGAGCGGCATCGTTGTCATTGGGGCGGTCAGCGGTGATAGACCAGTGTTTATCGCCGCTGTTACTCCCGACCTGGTGGCTAAAGGTTATAACGCCGGGGATATCGTTAAGCAGGTTTCTAAAGTGACCGGCGGTGGGGGAGGTGGTAAAGCCGGTTTCGCCCAGGCCGGCGGCAGGGATAAAAGCAAGCTGGACGAAGCCCTGCGTCTGGTGAAGAGCCTTATATAACGCTGGAGGTTAATATCTCAAGAGTCCTGGGACTGGATGTCGGTGATTCCCGTATAGGTCTGGCTATCAGCGACCCACTCGGTATCATTGCCACCCCGCTGACCATTATCTCGCGGCAGGATATCGAGGCAGACGTTGCCGCCATAATCGATATCATTAGTAAAAAGAACGTCGGGCGGATTATTATAGGTATGCCGTTCTCCATGGACGGCACTCTCGGCATACAGGCGGAAAAGGTGCGTAGCTTTGCTGAAGAGTTGTCCCGCCGTACCGATGTTCCCCTTGAGTATCGTGATGAGCGCCTTTCCACGGTTGCAGCCAAACGCGCGGTGCAGCAGGTAAGGAAAACTGGTCGTGGGACTAGGTACGATGCGGCTGCCGCCGCTCTTATCCTGCAAAGCTACCTGGATAGCTCACTCCCGCCGCAAGAACATCAGCCGAATGAGGATGAGAATACATAATATGGTTCTTCCTGTATCTTTAACTTTTTATCTGTGTTTATAGCCTCCACTCACCTTGGGCTTGTCGAAGGATGACTTTTAAACTGCCCCTTTACCTTCTCATACTCCCGTCATTCCCGCGTAGGCGGATATCCAGCCGCCTTCACCTGTCTCTCTTTGTTCCTTGGCACTTATCCTGAGGGTTAGCTTTATTGACAAGCATTTTCCCTGCGAGTATCATAAAATTGGTAATCTGTCTTTCAAACATTTTATCGAGATTGGATATAAAATATGGCAATAAAACGCGATTATTATGAGGTCCTCGGTGTGCCCCGCGATGCTTCTTTAGAGGATATCAAGAAGGCTTTCCGCAAGCTGGCTTTTCAGTACCACCCCGACCATAATCATGATAGTGGCGCATCCGATAGGTTCAAGGAAATCAATGAGGCTTATGAAGTCCTCTCGGATGCGGATAAACGTGCCGCTTACGACCGCTATGGCCATAATGGGGCTGAAAACTTGTTCGGGCGGGGCTTCGAAGGCTTTGATATGGGTGGCTTCGGTGATATTTTTGAAGCCTTTTTCGGTGGTACCGACCGAGCAACTCGCCAGACAGCCAGGCGCGGAGAAGATTTACGTTATAACATAAAATTATCCTTTGAAGAAGCCGCTCTGGGCTGTGAAAAAGAAATAGAGATTACCCGTACGGAGATCTGTCACACCTGCCGCGGCACGCGTTCTAAGCCCGGCGTTCAGCCTGTTCGCTGTCCTTCGTGCGATGGCTCGGGGCAGATACGCCGTGTACAGCGTAGTCTCTTCGGGCAATTCATCAATACCGCCGTTTGTAGCGAATGCCGCGGCGAAGGGACAATAATCAAAGAAGCCTGCCCTGATTGTCGCGGCTCTGGCTATCAAAAACATAAGAAGCGTATCTCTGTAACCGTGCCTGCTGGTATCGATGACGGCAACGGTATCAGGCTGACCGGCGAAGGGGAAGCCGGTTATCGCGGCGGTCCGGCGGGCAACCTGTACGTTATGGTTTCCGTTAAACCCCATGAATACTTTACCCGCGAAGGTTATAACGTTATTTATGAACTGCCGGTTAACTTCGCCCAGGCGGCTCTGGGTGCGGAAGTGGACGTGCCGACTCTCTACGGCGTCTGTAAATTAAAGATTCCAGCCGGTAGCCAGACTGGCAAGGTTTTCCGTCTGAAGGATAAAGGCATACCTCACTTGCATAGTAGCCGGCGCGGCGACCAGATGGTCACGCTGCGTGTGGTGACCCCGGAAACATTAACTAAAGAACAGCGCCGACTTTTTGAGGAGCTTTCGAAGAGTCTCGGTTCGGAAAAAGCTAAGGGTATCGATTCCTAGCTGGTTGTTCCGTTGGTCCGTTTATGGCGCTTGAAAAGAGATGATAAACGCCATTTCTTCCCCGCCAGTTCATGCTTGCCATTACTGCCCATCATTAACAGCGTCGCCTTGCTTGGCTTGGCGTTTTCGTACAACACCTCGTATATTTGTTCCGTAATCGGCATTTCCAGTCCCAATTGCTGTGCTAGGTTATGTGCCACGAGGGTTGTATTTACACCTTCGGCTACTTGGTGCATCGATTTTAAAATCTCGGCTATCGGTCGTCCCTTGGCGAGTTCTACGCCTACGTAGTGGTTGCGACTAAGCGGGCTGGCGCACGTGGTGATAACGTCTCCCAGTCCGGCTAGCCCGGAAAAAGTGAGTGGATTTGCTCCCAGCGCCATGCCCAGTGCGGTTATCTCCGTCAGCCCGCGCGTCATGAAGGCAGCTTTAGCGTTGTCACCATAGCCCAGTCCATCTGCAATGCCCGCGCCGAGCGCTAGTATATTTTTTAAAGCTCCGCCCAGCTCCACCCCGATAACGTCGGTATTGGTAAAAACGCAAAAGTTATCGTCGGTTAACAGCTTCTGTGCTTTCTTGGCGGTGCTTTTGTCTTCGGCGGCCACGACCGATGCCGCCGGCCTGTTATTCATGATTTCCTTAGCAAGTTGCGGCCCGGAAAGTACGCAAATATTGGCGTGGAACTTCGGATTTATCTCCTCGGCGATGACTTCTGACATCCTTTTATTGCTGCCTACCTCCAGCCCCTTTGATGCGCTGATGATAATCGTGGACTTGGTGAGGTATTTTGCCGCCCTTGAGATATTCTCCCGCATGCTCGCCGAAGGCACCGCCAGGATAACCGCGTTTACTCCGTTGAGTGCTTCGTCTATTTTATGTGTGATGATTATTTCCTTGGCGAGCGCCATGCCGGGGAAACGGTCCGACCCGTTTTTCTTGAGTTTGTTGGCTTCGCGCCATGTCCTCGCCCACAACCTGACCTCGATGCCTTTTTTTACCAGCAACGTTGAGAGAGTTATTCCCCAGGTAGTCGTGCCGATAACCGCAACTTTTTGCATTTACGTTGGACCTTTTTTCGTGGAATACATTGGATTTACTTACTTGGGCGTGTTGACGGAAGGCGAGGTATTTGCTTTGGCTTTTTCTCCGATTTTTCGTTCGGTGCCGTTGAAAAGCCGGAGGATATTATCGCGGTGCATGATATAAATAAAAATCGCCCCGAACATGGCGTAAAGGACGTATTCGAATGATGGATAGGGCTGCAGAAAGTCTATCTTCGCTACGTAAAATGACATTAGCATGATGAAGGCCGTAATGGCGCCGATGATTGAACCGAGTGACATGTATTTTGTCCTGAAACCTATGCCGAACAGGAATATCGCGCCAACTAATGCCGCCGGCCAGTATAATGCTGCCAATCCGCCCATAAATGTTGCCACCCCCCGCCCCCCTTTGAACTTTAGAAATACCGACCAGCTATGCCCGGCCAGAGCCGCGAATCCCCCCAGAATCTGGGCGCTTTTATTCAATGTTAGCACAACGGCTACGGTATCTGTCTTATCTCTGAATATCAGCCCCGCCAGTAACACCGCTGCAGTTCCTTTGGCTATATCCAGAATGAGCGACACTGCCGCCGCTTTCTTCCCCGCTACTCGTAAAACATTGGTCATGCCGGTCTTACCGCTACCGACTTCTGTTAGGTTTGTCTTGGCGAACCTCTTACTGATAATCACCCCGAAGGGTATCGAGCCTAGCAGATAACCTATCACGACTACGCCGATAAACATTAACGCCGTCATGACTCACCCCTAGTCTTGAAAGTCAGGCGGAGCGGTGTGCCGGTAAAGCCAAAAGCCTCTCTTAATCGGTTTTCCAGAAAACGTCGGTAGGAAAAGTGGACTAATCTGGCGTCGTTGGTAAAAAATACGAAGGTCGGCGGATTTGCTTCAGCTTGGGTAGCGTAATATATCTTTAGCTGTTTGCCGTGACTGCTCGGTCGATTATGCACGGCAACTGCCTGCTGGATAACATTATTGACCGCGGCGGTGGGTAGTCTCTTTAGCCTCTCCCTGTAAACCTGGCTGACTTGGGGCATAATCTTCTCTACTCCCTGTTTTGTCTTAGCCGAAGTATATAATATTGGTGCGTAAGAGGCAAATTTAAACTCTCCTTTAATCGTTTTATTCCAGCCGGATGTATCTTTATCCTTAATCAGGTCCCATTTGTTAATGATAATGATAATGCCTTTGGCTGCCTCCTGAATGTATCCGGCGATATGCGTGTCCTGTGTAGTTACCATCTCGGTGGCGTCCAGAACCAGCAGGACTACATCAGCGCGGTCAATAGCTCGGAAGGTCCGTATAATGCTGTACCTTTCGACTCCGGCTTTGACTTTGCCCCGCCGCCGGATTCCGGCTGTATCAATAAGTAGCACACTCTGCCCGTTGAAGTCAAATAGCGTATCTGTGGCATCGCGGGTGGTCCCCGGTTTTTCATCGACAATCGCTCGCTCCTCGCCTATCAAGGCGTTTAGAAGCATTGATTTCCCTACGTTCGGCCTGCCGACTATAGCTACCTTGATGCTTTCGGCTATAACTTTGGTCATCGCTACCTGTTTCGGCAGTATTTCAACAATTTTATCCAGTAGCTCTGCTATTCCTCTCCCGTGATGGGCGCTGACCGGCATCGGGTCGCCGAGCCCCATTTCATAAAACTCTAGGGCTTCCATCTCCCGTTTCGGGTTGTCGGCTTTATTCGCGGCTACGAGCACCGGCTTATTGGCTCGCCGTAATAGGTCAGCAATCTCCATGTCCGCCGGCGTGACTCCGTCAATTGTGTCCACCACGCAGATGATGCCGTCGGCCTCTCTGATGGCGTTCTCCACCTGCGCCTTCACCCCTTTAGCTATTGTGGAGCTGGGCTCTACCTCCAGTCCCCCCGTGTCCACCAGCGTAAATTCCACCCCTCTCCAGTTCACATCCGCCATGTTGCGGTCGCGGGTCGTCCCCGGCAGGTCTTCGGTGATAGCTACGGGTCTTTTCACTATCCGATTCAACAGTGTGGATTTCCCCGTGTTGGGACGTCCGACAATTGCGACAAGGGGTTTGGTCATGGTCATTTTCTCTTAAGGATAATTATATTTTTAAGTACAATTAGAAATACGCCTGAAACCATATGAGTAGGAATAATTTTTAAAAGTTCGGCAGTAGTATTTCCGAACCTCCCAATATGTCTGCCAGTAAGGCTTTCTGCGCATGCATTCTATTTTCCGCCTGGTCAAATACCACGGACTGCGGGCAATAGATGAGGTTTTCGGCAATTTCTTCGCCGTGGTGCGCGGGCAGGGGATGCATTAATATGGCGTCTTTCTTGGCGAGTGATAACAGATTGCTGTCTACTTGATATTCTGCGAATGCCTTGCGTCTTTGTTTTGTCTCCCCTTCCTGTCCCATGCTCACCCACACGTCGGTATAGACAACATCGGCATTGGTCACCGCCTGTTGCGGGTCTTCGGTGGATAATATGGTCGATTGGTTGTCTGCGGCGTATTGTTGTGCCGTTTTTAGTTTTTCATCCTTTACGCGGTAGTCCTTTGGTGAAGCAATGCGGAAGTCTATCCCGCATAAGGTTGCCGCCAGCATCAGGCTGTGTGCCGTATTGTTGCCGTCTCCGATAAAGGCTATGGTCAGCCCTTCCAGTGTTCCCTTGTGCTCATATATTGTCAGGATATCGGCGAGCGCCTGACATGGGTGTTCTACGTTGGATAAGGCATTAATTACTGGTATATCGGCATTATGGGCGAATATTTCCAGTGTCTCGTGAGAAGTCGTACGGATGCCGACTGCATTGACGTACCGACACAACACGCGCGCTGCGTCGGGTATCGATTCGCGTTTGCCTAACTGGACTTCTTCCGGAGAAAGATAGATACATTCTCCTCCGAGCTGCCGCATCGCTACTTCGAAGCTGACCCTCGTTCTTAAAGACGGTAGCTCAAATAACAAAGCCAGTACCTTCCCGCTTAATAACGTGCTCCAGCCCTCGTCTTTCATCGTTGCGGCTCTTAATATCAACGCCCGGATGCCCTCACTCGTTAAATCCGAGATGGAAAGAAAATCTTTACTCTTCAAAATAGCCTCCTGTATGCCACCAGTATATCACGAATTACATAATATTCAATAGTGGCGCCCTGTTTATCATTGCGAGGAGTCCTTCTGTAGAAGGACGACGTGGCAATCTCATTGACCGCCCTTGTATAACGTCATTCCCCTCCTTCTTTTCAGGGCAATCCCCGCAGAGAGAGCTTGTCCTGAGCTTGTCGAACGGAGGCGCCAGCCCCCTCTACATTTACCCATCTCCAGACTGGTTACCTTTTCTCCTGAACCATCCCGAGGAAGTCGGGAACCAGATTGTTCCTTTTGAAGAGGGTAGGGTGAGGTATGCCTAGATTCTACAGGGGGAATCTTAATTTGACACACTTCTAGATAATTACCTAATATTCTCATAGATAGGAGGTTATTATGACAGAACGCGAAAAATTCACCGTCTCCGGTAAAGATGTGCTGGAAACTATCAAGAAGCTTATCCACGAAGGCAATATCCGCCGGGTACGCCTTATCCACGAAGGCAAAACTGTTATTGAAATCCCGCTTTCCATCGGCGCGCCGGCTGCTGTGGTTACCATTATGGCCGCCCCCCTTTTAGCCGCCGTCGGCGCTTTCGCCGCTTTAGTAACAGAATGCACTATCGAGGTGGAAAAAGTGGATTGGAAAAATTAATTTTTCTCCGACATCCAGGCGAAAATCGAGATCCAGTTTTCTTTATTCATCACTCCCGCGAAGGCGGGAATCCAACCCTTCTTTCATTTGTCATTCTGAGCGTAGCGAAGAATCTCGGGCTGGTGGGGTAGTTCCATAATTAATAGGAGTTCCTTATAATATGATCGAAATTATTCTGGTTCTACACGGAGAAACTGAATATAATATTTTAAAGACCTTCCGTGGAAGCGTGGATATACCAT
>DAOUCO010000113.1:0-2896 GCA_034432135.1 Dehalococcoidales bacterium
GTCCATGACTTTCAAGCTCCTGGTGAAAAAGCGAAGCCAGCCTGAAGGTCATATCGGCATCGGCGGCAGAGTAGTCAGCGGCTTTCTTAATATCCACTTCTGCCATAGAAATCTGCCTGGCGCCTTTACCAATGACCTCCTCGATGGGGGTCATTTCAATGCCGAATTTAGTGAAAGCCAGCGCTTTAAGTTCTAAAGATTTTTCTCCTAAAAGATGGGCGGCAATCATGGTATCGGCGATAAGACCATTGACAGCGATGCCGCACTCCGCCAGCACCATCATATCGAACTTGGCATTATGCGCAATTTTCGATATTTTAGCGTCCTCAAACACGGGGCGAAGACGGTCGACGACCTGCTCTAAAGGCAACTGGGTAAAAGCATCCAAAACAGCATGACCGACGGGAATATAAAAGGCTTTACCCGGCTCAAAAGCCAGGGAAATACCAACAATCCTGTCTAAAAGAGGATTATAGCCAGTCGTCTCCGTATCAAAGGCAAAAGAGCCGGCTGAAGAAAGCCCGCTCAACAGACGGTCAAGGTCGGGGGTGGAAGTAACGACACAATAGTCACACAGCGGGGCAGGCTGCGCTCCCACTCTTGGCGAAACAGTTGAGCCGGCTTCCGATACAGGCAGTTTGGGAAGCAGGCTGTTAAACTCCAACTCACGGAAAAGTTCCACGGCCTGCTGGCGGTCGAATTTGCCTACGCGGCAGTCATCCAGATTAAGAGTAACGGGTGTTTCCGTGACGATAGTAGCCAGTTTTTTACTCTGAAAGGCGGTTTCTTTATTATTTTTCAGTTTTTCTTTTAACTTTGGAGGCGTTACTTCATCAAGGTGCTTATAGATATCTTCAACGCCACCGAACTGCTGAATGAGCTTAACGGCAGTTTTTTCGCCGATACCGGGGATGCCGGGGATATTATCAGAGGGGTCGCCAACGATCGCTTTAAAGTCGGCAATATGCTCGGGGCCAATACCATATTTTTCCTTTACCATAGCCTCATCGAAGAGAGCGGTATCGCTGAAGGCACGGCCGGCTTTAGGATAAAGCACCTTTACATGAGGAGAGACGAGCTGCATGGTATCAGCATCGCCGGTGACGATGACGGTATCGATGCCTTTTTCAGCCGCCTGACGGCTTAAAGTGCCGAGGACATCATCAGCTTCAAATTTATCGACTTCAAAGAGAGGGATATTGAAAGCCTTAACAACCTGGCGCACTCGGCCGAACTGACTGATAAGCTCGTCCGGGGCGGCGGGGCGCTGGGCTTTATATTTATCGAACATATCATGGCGGAAGGTGGGGCCGGCTTTATCGAAGGCGATGGCGAAATGGGTGGGCTTAAGCTCATTGAGCACTTTGAGCAACATTAATGCAAAGCCATAGACAGCGCTAACGACCTCGCCGGTTTTGGAGACGGTTAAAGGTGTGCCCGGGCGGTACCTAGTAGGGCCGAAGGCATGGTAAGCCCGGTGGACGATAGCATTGCCGTCGAAGAGGACGAGGAGCGGTTTTTCCATAAGATAATTCTAAAGTATCAAGTGGCAAGTAGCAAGGGGAGGGTAATATTAGTTGTATTAGCGGGTGGCTAGGTAAATAATTAAAATAGCAATTATTATCACAATATCGATGGCGAGATAAAATTTCACCCAGCTTGGCATCTTTTTCTTAATGAGCCCAATTATTGCCAAGATAAAATAAAGACCGAGTGGTATAAAAACGTATAAAAACTATTTTGGCATTGTTTCAATCTAATACTTTTATTTCCGTTTTAAAGCATTATATCATTAAAAGATAATCGTGTGTTGAAGCCAGATTTTAATCTCGAAAACCGGTTAAAAATCCTTCTTCTCTCCTAGCTTAAGCGGCTTTAAAAACGACGTATCGTTGTGAGCAACGAGCGTTATTCTATTGCCGTCGCAGGTGAAGCGGGTAACGGCGCCGGTGTCCATCTTAAAGCTCCAGAAATAGGAATTGTCCAGTCGCAGGAGGGCGCAGATAAGCACTTTGCAGACGACACGGTGGGAGACGAGGACGATTTTACCTTCGCCGCAACGCGTTATGGCGTCCTGAACGAAGGGCAAGGCGCGCTTTCTAACGTCTTCCAGGCTTTCGCCACCGGGGATTTTCACCTGCTCCGGCATATCCAGCCAGTCCTGATAAACTTCGCTATACTTTTTCTTGACTTCACTTAACGTCAAGCCCTGCCACTGACCGCAGTCGATATCATCAAGGTTAGCGACGATGTTTACTTTCAGCTTATGCGGGGCGGCGATAGCTTCGGCAGTTTTGACGGCGCGCTGCAAAGGACCGGAATAAACGATAGCGATTTTCTCGCGTCTCAAGTACTGACCGAGGAGTTGAGACTGGCGTAAACCGGTTTCATTTAATGGTATATCCACCCTACCACGGAAGGTCTCTAAAATATTATATTCAGTTTCGCCGTGGCGAACCAGAATAATTTCGAGCATATTATAAGGAACTCCTATTATTATGGAACTACCCAACCACCCCGAGATTCTTCGCTACGCTCAGAATGACAAATGAAAGAATGGTTGGATTCCCGCCTTCGCGGGAGTGACGAATAAAGAAAACTGTATCCAGACTTGCGTTGGGATGTCGGGGAAACTAGCGTTTTTCATCTATAACCTGCCTCCTGGATCCCAGCCTTCGCGGGAGTGACGAATAAAGAAAACTGCATCCAGACTTGCGTCGGGATGTAGGGGAAACTAGCATTTTTCATCTATAACCTATCCTCATAGATACCCACGCGCAAGCGCGTGGTTCTTTTACAGTTCAAGCTTCGCTTGACCTGAATCCTGGCGCTCCTGATATTCAACGTATTTAAGTACTTTCTCTCGTTCCACACCTACTGTGGATATAAAATACCC
>DAOUCO010000114.1:0-3545 GCA_034432135.1 Dehalococcoidales bacterium
GGGAGGACGTCCTCGATGAACTTTACGAAAAAGGGTTCCGCCATAATGAGCAGAGCCTGCGTATCGTGGACTATCTGGAAAACGACGGTATGGGACTGAATCTCACCTGGGAAGTACGGGACGGTATCGTCAATCACTCAAAGTCGGGCACGGGTACCATTCTGGGGACCGACTGGGGAGAGATGGGTACTATCGAAGGCGAGGTGGTCAGGATTGCGGATACGGTGGCCTATATCAATCACGATATCGGCGATGCCATCAGGGCCGGCATCATCGTTGAAGGCGACTTGCCGCTAGATGCTGTAAGCACTCTAGGTCTGACACATTCGCTACGCATCAATACCATGGTCAGCGATATCGTTCAAAGCTCGTGGGACGTGCGCGTAAGCGATATAATAAAAGAGAAGCCCGCTATCAAGATGAGTCCGGCGGTATTGGCGGCGGCAAAAACGCTGAACAGCTTCCTTACACAGAAAGTCTATAGCGTCCGCGCCGCACAAGCGGAAACGGAAAAAGCCAGAGAGGTGGTGCGTTTTCTTTACCGCTACTTTACGGAAAACAAAGATAAGCTGCCGGCAGAGTACCGCCGCCATGCCGATACGGTGGCGCGGGGGGTTGTGGACTATATAGCGGGCATGACCGACCAGTACGCGTTGAGGCTGGCGGAAGAACTACGCTAGAAGTAACAAGTATCAAACCTTAAGTATCAAGGAACTGTTAAGTGTTAAACGCCAAAATAAATAAGAATAACCGTCCGTATGATTTAGAAGAGCGTACTTTCCAGTATGCAAAAGATATATTTTCATTTATCAATTCTTGCCCAAAAACTCCAATAAATTCAGAGTTGAATAAGCAGTTAATCAGGGCGGCAGGTTCTGTGGGAGCAAACTACATTGAGGCTAGAGAAGCTCTCAGTAAAAAAGACTTCTTAATGAGGGTTAAAATATGCCGTAAAGAAATAAAAGAGTGTGTTTATTGGTTAAAGCTCATTGAAATAAGAAACTCAAATGATGAAAAACAAAGGCAGGCGCTTTTAGTTGAGACCAGCGAGTTATTACGTATATTTGCCAGCATTGTCGAAAAAGTAAAAGAAAGGACTACAAAATAACAAACCTAACTTGATTATTTGAATTTTTATTATTAATTTTTCCTTGTTACTTGCTACTTGTCAGTTAATACTTAAAATAAAATGATTACTATTATAGACTATAACGCCGGAAATATACGGAGCGTGCTCCGCGCCTGCGCGGAGGTGGGGGCTGAAGCTATAACTACCAGCGACCCTAAAGTTATAACTAAAGCGGCGAAAATCATTTTTCCGGGGGTTGGGGCAGCGCCCAGCGCTATGGAGTACCTAAAAAAAACGAGACTGGATACCGCTCTGAAAAATGCCTTTAAAGCAGGCGTGCCAATTTTAGGCATTTGCCTGGGGGCACAGATTGTCCTTGAAAGCTCCGAGGAAGGTAACCAGAAATGCCTCGGGATGGTGCCGGGGAAAACTGTCCGCTTTAGACTTAAAGATAGATCTTTAAAGATTCCCCACATGGGCTGGAATGAGGTCAAAGTAATAAAGCCGCACCCCCTGCTGGACGGCATAAAGAAAGGCGACGAGTTTTACTTCGTCCACTCTTATTACCCGAATCCGGCAGAAAAGCAGAATATTTATGCCGTCGCGGATTACGGCGGGGATTTCTGCTGCGCTTTAGGATATAAAAACCTCTTCGCCGTCCAGTACCACCCAGAAAAGAGCGGGCGGCTGGGGCTAGAAATGCTGGAGAGGTTTACAAGATGGGAAGGGACAGGTTAAAATATATTTCCACGTCATTCTCGGGCTTGACCCGAGAATCCAGCTAACCCTTTTCCCCCCTCCTGGATTCCCGCCGGCGCGGGAATGACAAAGGGAAAACACCATGCTCAGTAAAAGATTAGTCGTTTGTCTTGACGTGCGCGGCGATAAGTTGGCTAAAAGCATCAGGTTCGTCGACACAAAAGATATCGGCGACCCGGTGGCTAAAGCGCGACAGTACTATAAAGACGGCGCAGATGAGATAGTTTTTTACGATATTACCGCCTCGCGGGAAGACCGCGACATCATGATTGATATGGTGGAGCAGGCTGCCTCGCAAATTTTTATCCCCTTTTCCGTAGGCGGCGGAATAAGGTCGGTAGAAGACGCTACAAAACTGCGCAATGCGGGCGCGGAAAAGGTCAATGTAAACACCGCCGCCGTCAAACGCAAGGAGCTAATAACTGAAATCGCCAATGCCATAGGGTCGCAGAGCACGATATTATCTATGGATGTCCGCCGCGTAAATCCAACAAAAAAAATCGCTACCGGCTATGAAATCGTCATTAACGGCGGGATAACGCCAACGGGCATCGACGCTTTATGGTGGGCGAGAGAAGGAGAAAGGCTGGGAGCGGGGGAATTGGTAGTAAATTCAATAGACGCCGACGGCACCAAGGAAGGCTACGAGTTAAAGCTTACCCGGCTGATTGCAGATGCAGTAAGCATACCGGTTATCGCCTCCGGCGGGGCAGGCAAGCCAGAACACCTTTACGACGTGCTTACCGAAGGACATGCCGATGCCGCGCTGGTAGCCTCTATCGTCCACTACGGTGTGTATACCTGCCGCCAGCTTAAAGAGTACCTGCACGGGCGCGGCATAAAAATGAGGATGAATTTTTAATTAAAATATACGGTTTTTAACTCAAGATAATATCCCATTACACCCCTTAAAAGTTGTATAATATATAACTGTCCTTTAAATTCCATGAGCGTAATCGACGAAGTAAAACAGAAAATCGACATTGCCGAGGTCGTCGGGCAGTACGCCACGCTGAAAAAAGCCGGGCGCAACCTTACTGCTTTATGCCCCTTCCACAGTGAAAAGCATCCCTCTTTCTTCGTTTACCCTGAACAGCAGAGCTGGCACTGTTTCGGCGCCTGCAACACCGGCGGCGATGTTTACGCGTTCATTATGAAAAAGGAGGGGCTGGACTTCGGGGAGGCATTAAGACTTTTAGCCCGCCGAGCCGGCGTTACGCTGCCGGAGAAATTCGTCGGTGTAAAGAAGGAAGAAAAAGAGCCGTTCTTCAGCGCTAATGAAGCTGCCGCGCTTTACTACCATAACCTGTTATTAAATTCGCCGGCGGCGGCTAAAGCTAAAAGCTACATAGAAAAACGGGGGCTTTCTGCCCGGACCATCGCCGATTTTCAGCTCGGCTACAGCCTTGATAGCTATGATGCTTTAAAACTTTACCTGCTGGAAAGAGGCTACGACGAAAAAACCTTAATTACCGCAGGATTGCTCTACGAAAATGAAAAAGGCAAGACCTCCGACCGTTTCCGCAACAAGCTGATGATTCCAATACACGATATTAATGGGAGGGTAACGGGGTTCGGGGCGAGAGTGCTGGATGACTCTTTACCCAAGTACATTAATTCTCCGCAGTCTCCCACCTTCGATAAAAGCGGCACATTATACGGAATAGATAAAGCGGCCACAGCAATAAGGAAACAGGACTGCGCCATTATTATGGAG
>DAOUCO010000115.1:0-1589 GCA_034432135.1 Dehalococcoidales bacterium
CCCAACATCATCGTCATCATGACTATCAGTGGCGGAAAACAATTGGGCAAGAGATGGCGTAACATAATACGTGTGTGACTGGCTCCCATCGAGCGCACGGCAAGCACGTAATCGTTTTCTCTAACGGTCATCACTTGACCGCACATCAATCTGGCATATGCGGGCACCATGGCGAAAGAAAGTGCCATAATGACATTATTAATTCCTCCTCCAAGCAGGGAGGCGATGAGTAAGGCTAATATCAACATCGGGAAAGCCATCATCGCATCTATGAACATCATTACGATGGCGTGTATCCAGCCGCCAAAATAACCGGCAATTAATCCTACCGCCATTCCGGCGATAGATCCAAGGACAACCACGATAAAGCCGATTTCAAGCGAAATCCTCGTGCCGTAAATAGTCCGGCTTAACGTGTCTCTCCCAAGGGAATCAGTACCAAGTAAGTGATCTTTGCTTGGTTGGAGTAAAGCATTGTTCATGTCGATCTTATCCGGGTCATATGGTGCCAGCCACGGGGCGAAAATCGCGGCAATGATAAACAACAGAATGATAACCATTCCCACCACCACCACCCACCGGTTAAAAAATACCTTGAAGAAACGCCGCAACTCACTAACGTGGCGAATATTTTCACTTTCGGCTGATTTTTGAGCAACCCTTTGTGATATATTTTGCTTTCTGTTAATCATAATGCACCCGAGGATCGAGCCAGCCGTAGGAGATCTCTACCAAGAGGTTAGAAAATACAATGCTTACCGCCATAATCAAAGCAATCGCCTGTACATAGGGATAATCTTGATTCATAACTGATGTGACTAACAGTCTACCCATCCCGGGGATATTAAATACCTGCTCAATCAACACCGCCCCACCTAAAATACCCCCAACCCCCATGCCGGAAAGAGTCACCACCGGCAATAAGCCGTTTTTCAAGGCGTGTCTGATTACTATCCTCCTCTCCCGTAAACCTTTGGACCATGCCGTACGAATATAATCTTTGCCGATCACCTCAAGCATGCTGGAGCGAGCCTGGCGTGCATTCCCAGCGAGTGGTCCAACAGCCAGACAAAAAACTGGCATGATAATCTTCCTGGTGCTCATCCAAAAATCTTCAAAAGGTGATGTATACCCCATCACTGGAAGCCAATTGAGATACAGAGCAAATACATATATCAATATAATCCCCAGCCAAAAAACGGGTACCGTTATACCAATATTGGATAAAGTGGTGACGAGGTTATCTAACCACGAGCCACGTCTGATAGCACACAATATGCCGGCAGGGATACCTATTATAGTAGCCACAATGAAAGCTAGTATGCCAATATGCAGAGTTATAGGTAAACGCCGGAGTATTTCTTCAATCACCGGAGATTTATTAAGTATTGATTTTCCCAGGTCACCTCGGAAAACGCCGCCAATCCAATCAAGATATTGTTGTGGCAATGTTTTATCCAATCCATATTGATGCCTAATTAAATTGAGCTGTTCTTCGGTCACTTCCTGAACTGATTGGGAAGACATGTACATCAATACCGGGTCACCTGGCAAGAGGCGCATCGCCAGGAAGACGAATACCGAAACAA
>DAOUCO010000116.1:0-74921 GCA_034432135.1 Dehalococcoidales bacterium
CGCTCGGCGAATGCCCGTGCGACCTTAATGTGTCGTACTGTGCCTCCATAATCCCCGCCAGCGCCCCCATCAATACCCCCCTCTCCCCCACCAAATCGCTATAGACCTCTTTCTCGAAAGTCGTCGGGAACAGGTAGCCCGACCCTATGGCTATGCCCAGCGCCAGGCACCGCTCTTTAGCCCGTCCCGTCGCATCCTGGAATATCGCGAAGCTGGCGTTGATGCCCGCCCCGCTTAAAAAGTTCCGCCTTAACGACGTCCCGCTCCCCTTCGGCGCTACCATGATGACGTCCACATCTTTCGGCGGGATTATCTTTGTCTGGTCTTTATAGACTATTGAGAACCCGTGCGAAAAATACAGCGCTTTGCCCTTGGTCAGGTGCTTCTTGATGGTCGGCCAGATTATCCTCTGCGCCGCATCGCTCACCAGCATCTCGATAATCGTGCCTCTTTTAGCCGCCTCTTCTATCTCGAACAGGTCTTTGCCGGGCTTCCACCCGTCCTTTACCGCCCGGTCCCAGTCCGCTTTAAACGCTTTGCTCTGCCCCACGATGACGTTGAAACCGTTATCTTTCATGTTCAGCGATTGCCCCGGCCCCTGCACCCCGTACCCTATGACCGCTATAACTTCGTCCTTGAGCACTTTGCGGGCTTTCGCCATCGGGAACTCGCTCCGCATTACCACCTCTTCCTTTACCCCTCCGAAATCTACGATTGCCATATTATCCCTCCCTGATTTAGAAATGCGTACTTTGAGTATAGCTAAAGCTAGGTGGGAATTCAAGGATTCACCTTTCGATATTTATTCTTGACATGACTTTGGAATAGGACTATCCTTCAGTTAAGAAATAAAGCCCTGAAAATTCATTTCATGTAACGTATGACCTGAATGCTAAGAGTGGATTTTTGGGAAGGGAGGCTTGGGATGATGGATAAAGAGGAACGGCAGTTTGTGAAAGATAGCAAAGAATCGAAAAAGCCTGAAGTGTGCCCCAAATGCGGTAGTAAGAAAATTTCCTCCTGTCCCGGCGGTTCCAAGCTTAAGGCGGTACCCGGCATCTGGTGGATTTGTGACGACTGTAAGCATGAATGGTAAGCGCCCCGGGTTTTACCGGTCGCCCGCCCGACTTTGCTTCGGGTATTTGCAAAAAAAATCATTCTATAGTATAATATTTATATAGTTCTAGTTTAGGTTAATGCAAGCTTCTTAGAATCCCCTCTTAACTGCCTCTTAGATTTCTCTCAAGTATTGGATGACCCGAGCTCTAACTAAATTATTAAGAGAGGAGGCCATCCAATGAGTTTTCAAGACAAAACACTCACCTGTTCCGATTGCAATAATACCTTTACCTTTAGTGCTGAAGAACAGGAGCAGTTCCAGACGAGAGGCTATACCAACGAGCCCAAGCGCTGCCCCGAATGCCGTCAGGCAAGGAAAGCAGAACGTTATGGCAACGGTGGCGGCAATAGCTACGGTTACAGTGGCAACAATAGAAATGGCTACGGAAATCGAAGCTACAGCTCCGCGCCTCGCCAGATGTTCCCGGCAGTTTGCGCCGATTGTGGCAAAGAAACTTCTGTGCCCTTCGAGCCTCGCCAGGGCAGACCGGTTTACTGTAGCGATTGTTTTCGCAAGGTAAGATCGGGCAGGTAAACCTGTTCTGGTCGATGAGATACATGGGCTGGAAATCCCCGGCCCATGTATTTTCGGTCAATGCTTATCGCAGAGGTGTGACTTATGATTGATAATAAACCGAGAAGAACCATGGAATTCGGGGAGCAGGACGAGGATTTTATCAAGAAGTTGGCTAAAGATGTCGGCTGTCATTACTCTAAGTTGAACGAACGCACCTATAACCTGAAAAAACACGCCTCCGGTATTCAAAGTGAAATGGGCGTCTTTGCCTGGGTCCACAAAGAACAAGAGGATTATTTCTGGGTAGCCACGAGAAAAATCTGGGTTGAACAGGCTAGGGCAAAAGCATTGTCCGGCAGGAAAAAGTCCAGAATCAATTGTTTTTCTAGAGATACCCAGCATGCGGAAGACAGCGTGTGTTTTAATATGAGGGACGATTATCAGAAAACTGTCCGAGCCCTGTCTATGATTAATAAAATGCGTTAATTTTAAATGATGTCCCGTTGCCGCAATCCGGGCGGCATGATGACTTCCTCTTTCACTCCCCCTGAGTTGATGATTGCTATATCCTTACTCCCCCCGAAATTGAGATGCGTATTTTGCGTATAGCTAAAGTGGTGCTTCAATTTAAGATATAACGACTCTTGTCATCCTGAACGCAGTGAAGGATCTCGGGGTGGGGTTGGGGAATAAAAAATGTCATTCCCGCGCAGGCGGGAATCCAGCGTCCAGACCCAGCCCATTATTTACTCTTATAGGGTCATTCCCGCCCCGTATCGGGGTACGGGGTAAACTCCGGCGGGAATCCAGCGTTCGATTCGCAGGGCAGACTCGTCGCCGATGTGTCATTCCCGCGAAGGCGGGAATCCAGCGGGTCCTATCACCGGCGCCAACATAACGGTTTAGTCATTCACGCGCAGGCTTGAGTCCAGCCCTCCCCTCCTCTGTCATTGCGAGCGCAGCGTGGCAATCTCACTGATTACAGTAAAACATCATCCTTCCTTACAAAGTAGGGACAGGGGGGAGAATCTCCCTCACCCCCACTCAACTTAACATAACTCTATAAATTATTACCCCCCCTTTTAGCCTCCACTTACCATAACATTAAAAAATAATATAAATAGGTTTTTAAAGCCAATTTAACATAACTCTAAAAACGACTCGCTGAAGCTATTTAGCTTTGAGTCGTTTCCCAGAAAAAGGTAGGGTGGCGTAATTTAGACTTTTAGGTTATGGTTTTGAGCTTTGAGATTTGACTTTTAAGCTTCCCTTTGCCATATGCTCCCGCGCCTGCTGGATGAAAGCCTCGAACCTGATGCTCTCCCCCGGGTCCTTCGTCCCCTCCACCACCACATTCAGCACGGGCAGACCGTAGTCCTGCCGGAACTGGTGTAATAGCAGGCTCACGATTGTCCCCGGCATACACCCGAACGGTATGATGTTCACAATCCCGTCGAAGCCCTGCTCCGCGTACTCCACAACCCTCCCCATGCTTAAGATGGCTTCCCCCTCCACCGCCGGCGTCAGGTACTTGTGCCCCCGGTCGATTATCTTCTGCATCGGTAGCTCACGCGTGAATAGCTCTATTGACTTATCAAACTGGCGGCGCAGCCTTTCGACGGTGCTTTCCATGACGATTTCGGTCAGCTTCTGTTTCGTCCAGTCCTTCCACCCTCCCTCGATGTGCAACCTATAGCGCCTTATCCTCTCATGGTCGATGTAGTCGAACCACTCCTCGATGGGCGGGACGCCCACCTGCGCCCCTAAAGCCTCCAGCTTCTGGACGAGATTATCGTTGGCGAAGCGGTTGCTCCTCACGAATATCTCCCCCACAATGCCCACCTTCGGTTTGCGTATACTCCTGTCTATCTTTACTGCTTCGAAAGCCTCTCTTGCCTCTTTCGATAGTTGTTCCAGCACGCTTACAGGTTGTCCCACGTTCTTGATCAGCCTGTCGAGGTACTCCCTATATACGGCATCAATCTCGCCTTTGTTCACCTCGTATGGACGCCTTTCCAGCACCATTTTCATCATCGAGTCGAGGATGATAAAGCCCTTCCAGGCGTTAAGGCGGAACCCTCTGCCCATCGATATCATGTCACGGTGGTAGCCTCCCGTCTGGTCGAAGACGAGCACCGGAACGTTATGCAGTCCCAGTTCATCAAGCACCAGTCGGTGGAGTCGGTTATACTGCCCGAAGCGGCATGGCCCACTCGCAGCCGGCATAAAGAAGGCGGAATTATCCGGGTCGAAGTCCGGCGCCATTGTCCTTTTAACAATATCCCCGGTGGTGATGATGCTCGGATAGCATTCCTTGCCCGTCGTGTATTTCCGCCCTATCTCCAGCGTAAGATTGTCAGATTCCGGCAGTGGCTGGGCGTTAACGCCGCCGTGGCGCATTGCCGCCGCCAGGATATAGCCGTGGTCTATCATGTAGGGGATATAAACGGTACGCTCGTTGGTGTGGTTGGACGATATACTGATAAACGGGATGTGTTTGCTTATGCCTTGCGTTCTGGCATTTCGTATTGTATCGATAAAAGCCTCGCAGCGCGTAATGATACCGGCATCGGCGGAATGCTCGTCGATTTCTATCGTCAGGAAGGGTTTTCCTTCCGTTTCCTTGCTGAAAAACTTAAGCATGTAGGAATCAGGCCCGCAGTTAAAGTTCGTTACATACAGCCCGAACAGGCGTCGGTCATTGGCAATCATGCGGGCGGCACCCAGTATCTTTTGCCCCGCCTTCCAGTACATATTGGGGTGTGCTTGAGTGATTTCACTGGAGAGCGACTTTAGCGGCAGGAAATCCAATGGTATAGCAAGCATGTTCATATCACGCAGTTTTTCCGGGATATTAAGTGTCATCGCCTCATCATAGGTGTTATACGCCCTGCCTATGATTACGATGGCTTTTTCATCGGGCTTAAGTTGGGAGAGGATTTCCTGTCCCCGCTTTTGCTGCCACGCGTTGAATTCGTCAAAGGCTTTAAATCCGGCATCAATCGCTTTTTCGATGAGTACAAGAGAGTTTATACCGGCTTTGCGCGCCGTTTTCCTTAAATTCTTTTTCAGCCACTCACGACCTCTATCCGGGTGAATGACCGGCCGCAATACTATCGGTCGTTTCCCATTCCCGGTATACAGGGCTTCTCTAATGCGCGTAGAACTAAGCATGAGATAGGGCAGACTCTGGGTAAGCGGGCAATTCCATGACTTTTTAAAGTCAGCGGACAATTTTTCCATGGTGCACTGCACTGGCAGGAAGATAAAGTCCGGCTTCTTTTCCAGGAGATTGAGCATGTGCCCGTGCGCCATTTTTATGGGCAGGCATGGCTCTTCTACGATGTTTTCAACTCCCTGGCGGATGATATGACGATTAGTGGAGTCAGAGAGGATTACCTGGAAGCCGAGCTCGGTGAAAAAGCCTTTCCAGAGTGGGTAAAGCTCGTGGAAGAATAATACCCTGGGAATGCCTATGGCCTTGCCGTTGGGTTTATCTGGTTTGTCTTTAGGATAAGCATTCAATAGAGCTTTGGCACGCTCTTCGAATAGACGCGGTATTTTAGAGGATAGGCGCTTTTCCTTTTTCTCGGGACTGTCCCATTTGCCACAGCGCGAGCCGTAAAAAAGCGGTTTCTCACCTTCAAAGACGACCTTGTGGATTTCACACCGGTTGGAGCAGCTCTCGCATTCAAACGAGGAAAGCTCGTATTTCCGGCTGACAAGGTCGAAACCTCGGAAGCAGGTCTTCCTGCCGCTGGTTTCCATTTCCTCTTTAGCTAGCATAGCGACGCCGATAGCGCCGAGGATATCATGCTGGGGTGGTACAGTGACTTTTTTGCCCAGAACAGCCTCGAAGGCGGCTTTAACGGCGCGATTAAAGGCTGTGCCGCCCTGGAACAAGATATGGTCGCCGATTTTACGGTCTTCAACGACCTTGGTCAAGTAGTTCTTAACGACAGAGTAAGCTAGCCCACCCACCAGGTCTTCTTTGGCGGCGCCTCGCTGCTTACAGTAGTTCTGCTGGCTCTCCATGAAGACGGTGCAGCGCTCACCCAGGTCCAGCGGATTCTTTGACGCCAGCCCCAGCTTCCCGAACTCCTCGTTGATATTGATGCCCAGCTTTTCCGCTTGCTCTTCTAGGAAGGAACCAGTGCCGGCGGCGCAGACCTTGTTCATCGCAAAGTCGATAATCGTACCGTTTTGCAGACTGATATATTTGGCGTCCTGCCCGCCGATTTCAAAGATAGTATCGACTTCCGGGCAAACGAAGGAAGCGGCTTTGGCATGGCTGGTGATTTCATTATGAATAACGTCCGCCCCGAAAAACTCGCCGGTCATATACCGACCGGAGCCGGTGGAACCTGTCCCTTTAATAATTACTTTGTCTCCTAGTTCCTTGCCGACTTCCAGTAAACCCTGCTTGACGGCTTCGATGGGACGGCTAGCAGTCATCAGGTAGCGCCGTGCCAGCACTCGGTTTTCTCTGTCTATCACGACGACATTAGTGCTGATAGAGCCTATATCCACGCCGATATAGGCTTCGACGGGTCTTTTTGAGTCTAGCTTTACCGATTCTATTTCAATCGGATAGTTATCGCCCTGCAAAGGGGGAAGCGTGACAAACTCATATTTACGAGCGGAGATGTAGTCTTTTAAGCGCTGGATGGTGTTATCGGGCAGGGCGCACTCTCGACCTACAAGGGCGGCTCCCACCGCGCCGAGAACGGCAAAATTTACGGGGATAATCAGGTCGGTTTCCTTAAGTTCAAGTACTTCCAGCAGGGCGCGCCGGATGCCTTTATTAGCTGCTACGCCTCCCTGAAAGGCAATAGGCTTGCCGAGGTCGCGGCCGCGGATGACCTGTCCTTTAAAGTTGCGTATCATCGCAAAGCACAGTCCGGCGACGATATCATAGACCGGTGTTCCCACCTGTTGCAGGTGAATCATATCGCTTTTAGCGAAGACGCTGCAGCGGCCGGCTACACGGGGAGGGTGTTCGGACTTTAAAGCAACATCACCGAACTGCTCGATAGGAATGCCCATGCGTGAAGCCTGCTGGTCGAGGAAAGAGCCAGTGCCGGCAGCACAAACGCCGTTGATGGCAAAGTCGTTTACCTTGGGCAGTTTTTCTCCAGGCTCTTTTTGTAATACGATGAGCTTGGAGTCCTCGCCGCCTATCTCCAGGATTGTTTGTACTTCCGGATGGAAGCAGGCGGTACCGGCCGCCTGTGCCGTAATTTCATTAACGAAAGGTATATTCAGCAAAGACGCTATGAGCTGACCGCCCGTGCCAGTTGTTGCCGCCGCTTTAAACTGCTCGGGCGGGAATTTTGCCAGTAAATCTATCAGAATGGACAGGACAGTCTCAATGGGCTGTCCCTTTGTGCGAATATATTTCCATTCGACAATATTATTATCATTATCTAGGATAACTGCTTTAGCCGTTACCGAGCCGATATCGATACCCAGTCTCATTTAAAATTAACCTGTTGTTATTTCAATTAGTGATATTTACACTGATATATATTATAACCTTGTGAAATTTGTGTGTAAACAGGAATTACATCTGGGAGATGAGGGGGAAGCCGTAATGCCCCCTTACCAGCTTCCCCCACATTTTAGGGAGGAGGGGGAAAATGTCTTGCAGGTTTGAATCCTGCTTTCAAAATTCTAAGCCTCTCTACTCATACAAATATCGTACAAAATACCTAATATTTAATAATTGAATAGGGAAATCAGACATTAGAAATTGATATATATTTGAATAAAGAATAATGTTAATGTAGCGAGAAATACAGGTCCAATAATATACTTAAAGTCCTGACTGAGTTCACCAGTTTTGCCATTTCAGTCTTAGAGCTAGTCAACGCATTAAGTTGCTTTTCAAGGTCGTCCACAAGAGAGGTTATAAGTTTCCGTAAATCTTCAGTACCTGGTTTGTTTTTTAAAGAGGCTACTTTCTGGATTATCTCAGGTTTAGCCACCGACTTGAGTTGAGTGAGAGCCATGGAAAGATTTAGTTCCTGCAACCCCTGAAGAACGCCCTTTACCTTTCTCCCCTGTTCCTGCCTCTGGCGTTCCTGTCTTTCGTTGTCTTCTTTTTGCTTGGTGAATTTGCGGGAGAGAGCTAGCAGTTCTTCTAGTCCACTTTCTTCTTCTTTTGGCATAGTACCTCAATAATATGGCTGGGGAGGAAGGAGTTGAACCTTCGCATACGGATCCAGAGTCCGCTGTCCTACCACTAGACGACTCCCCAGCGATACGTAAATTATAGCATGAAGTATCATTTGGGACAATAATTACAATTACTATTGACACTATGCCAGCAACGGTCTATTGTTATTATAAAAATGGAGTATTCACGTGCCTGATATTAAAGCATTGCAGAAAAGCCTAGGCGTTTCTTTCCACCGGCCCGCTTTACTGGAACAGGCACTAGTGCATAGTTCCTATATCAATGAAAACCCTACGTTCACTATGAGCCATAACGAAAGGCTGGAGTTTCTTGGAGACGCTGTCCTTGATTTCATCGTTGCGGATAAGCTTTACCTCGAATTTCCATACCTAAGTGAAGGTGAAATGACAAAGCTACGTGCTATTCTGGTACGGCGTGACACCTTAGCCAATATTGCCAGGTCTATCAAACTGGGCGATTTTCTCTATATGGGGAAGGGAGAAGACGCCAGCGGCGGACGTAATAAGACTCCTAACTTGGCTGGAGCGTTGGAAGCTGTTATTGCCGCGGTTTATATTGACCTAGGCATAATCACGGTAGCAAAAATGGTCGACGGACTGCTGGCTGAAGAGTGGCAAAAGTTGACCAGCCGCGCCGCCGATGTCGACTATAAATCCAAATTACAAGAATTAACGCAATCGCGCTTCCGGTCGACGCCAGTTTATCGGCTAGTATCTGAATCTGGCCCCGACCACAGTAAAATTTTTAAGGTGGAAGTAATTATAAATAAAAAGGTGTTTGGTACCGCTACCGGCAAGAGCAAGAAGCTGGCAGAAACCGAGGCTGCCCGTCTGGCGCTACAGCAGATATCCGACGACTTTACGGAGTAAATACTATCTGGTAAACTGCTTTATGAATGCCTAAAATACCTTAGAGAGGTGATAATATGGGTAGGCAAGGAGATTACGCCCGCAAGGAAAAGAAAAAGGCCAAGAAGAACTTTAAAAAAGTCTCCCCGGTTGTTATTACACAAGCACCGGTAGAGGTTGAGGTGATCAAAAAAGGCAAGAAGAAGCACGAAGAGGAGGAGTGGTAGTCAAGCCTCGTTAGGCTTTAACCTGTTAGGGGGGAGGGCGCCCATGGCTGAAATGGCATCGCTTCAGGCGATTGTTCAAGGTCGTGTACAGGGCGTTTTTTTTCGGGCCTATGTCGAAGAATTAGCAAAAAGGCTGAATCTAACAGGATACGTACGTAATCGACCCGGTAGTTCGGTGGAAGTGATTGCCGAAGGCGAAAAGCCGAAGCTGGAAAAACTGGTTGAATATCTTAAAATCGGCCCACCGGCTGCCAGAGTGATGGAAGTTAATACCACGTGGGGGGAATATAGCGGCGGCTTTTCAAGCTTTTGTGTTAGGTATTGACCTGTTGGATGTTGGACTGTTGATAAACTAAGTCTGAAGTTCAACCTTAGCTGATTTGATCAAGTCGAGATACCCGACCTTTAATCCTAGTGTCTCGGCGACCTCGCGGTCGGCATCATATGGCTCCCCGATAAATATCTTGTCATAGTCCTCCACTTCGCCCTCGTTAGGCTCTTCTTTAACGGCGAATTTTTGCCTCGCCTCGACAATACCCAGGTCAAAGGGGAGGGTAAAATAGAGGTCGGCTAATACCTTATCTATCCCCAGACTGTACAGACTTTCCCAACCACCTAAAGTCTCACCGCGGTACTTGCTGCTGGGCAACAGTGACAGCAGGTTAGGGATGGTAAAGCTCCCTGAACCATTATAGGTCTTTAACGGCGCTACGGTTATCAGGTAATCGCTGGATAAAATCACGTTAGGCACCCAGAAAGTCGGCACCGCAAAAGGCTTGGGCAGTGGATTGTCCACTTCTACAAAGATGCAATCCTTAACGTCAAGTGTCAATACCCTCGGGAAGTTATAGCCCAGCGCCTGGTAGATAGGCCTAGTTGGTATCCCATCTGGGGTGCCTTCCAATAAGATGATATCAGCGTCGCTGACTCTCCTGATACTGGAGATAATGGCTGCTAGCATCTCGGCACTGGTAGAAACCGGGTAGGGCAGCGGATAGGACGCGGTCGGCTTTATAAGGACGCGCCGCGCTCTAGCTACCACCGAGGGTACTTTAAATACAAAATCTGAGGTATCGAATATCAATGCTTCCTCCTCAAGGAGATATGTAGGTTTTTAACTTCGCCGTTGTTCTGGGCCGAGGGTATCATTGCGGTAAGAGTACGTGTCAGCAGGTCTTTCAGATATGGGCTTACCGGTATGGATTTACCATCGATAACGATTTCTAGGTCGTTGGAGTTATTATGAGAAATTGCCGTTTTTTCGATTATATCAGCTATACCGGTGATGTCGTCATGGGAAAATTGCGGCACACCCACATCCATCGGCTTATCGGTTACTATAGCCAGTAAAAGCTTGGGGTCAGTCAGTAATTGCGCCCCCTGTTCATTGCGGTGAACTTCTATCTTAGGGTAGTTGCTGCTTTTAAATCCTTCTGTTAAAAGAATATCAAAGTCCCACAGTACGAAATTGGAAATATCCTGCGGGTCGAAATAACTATCCATGCGCCGGTAAATCGCCAGGTGGTCCAGAGAATTGATGGCGGATAGCTCGCTGCCTGCCTTGGTAAAGCGCCAGGTATCCTTGGCGGCAGTATCTAGGTCATCTTTATGGTGTGAATGCTTGACGATGGCTACCTTATAGCCCCGCTTTTTAAGCTCGGCGATGAGTTTTTCCAGCAAGGTTGTCTTACCAGAATCTGATTTGCCTACGATAGATATTATCGACCGCATATTGTTTTTCCGCTAAATATTTACTTCTTCGTTCCAGTCCAGCATTAGTACCTGAACAGTATCGCCTTTGTTCACCAGCTTTTTTTCCTCGGGTATAAGTACCAGCCCGTTAGCCAGGCTCATAGAAGTAAGTATTCCCGAACCCTGCGGGCCGGTCAGCCTGGCATAGTAATGACCATTGCGTTTTTCGATAATGGCACGGTCGTAAATACGCCGGCCGTCCTCATTTTTAATTGTGTTCTCGATAATCGCCTGGACGGTGGGTTTTGCCAGATTCTTTTTCCCCATCATTTTTAATAACGCAGGCCGCACGAAAAGCTCGAAGCTGACCATGCAGCTGGCGGCATTGCCGGGCAGTCCAAGATGAGGTATGCTTTTTGCCTTGCCGTTTTTATCCTTACCCTGTATCTTCCCAAAGGCTAAAGGTTTCCCCGGCTTTACCCGCACTTTCCAAAAAACCATCTCGCCGTCCCTGGCGATAATATCTTTCACCATATCGTAATCGCCCATAGAAACCCCACCGGTCGTCAGCAGCATGTCCGCATCCTGCGCCTGTTTCAGCTTCTTTACCAGTTCTTTTTCGTTGTCGCGGGCTATCCCCAGCATTTTAGGAATGCCTCCGTAGCGCATGACAAGGCCGGCTATACTATAGGCATTGCTATCATATATCTTGCCCTTTGGCAGGGGCTTATCGATTTCTATTAACTCATCCCCTGTGGAAAGAACCGCAACCACCGGACGGCGGATGACTTTAACCCGACTTTTTCCAACAGAAGCTATCATACCTATCTCCGCCGGTCTGATAACTGTATCTTTTTTCAATACTATTTTGCCTTTAGCAATATTTTCTCCAGCCAGCCTGATGTTTTGACCGGACCTGGTTTCCGCAAAGACACTTACCTGTTCCTGCGGACAATTAGACGAAGCATCTTTGTTCTTTACATCGTCGGTATCCTCAAACTGCACAACGCTGTCAGCTCCATAAGGTATCGGCGCGCCAGTCATGATGCGGATAGCTGTTCCCGGGCCTAATTCTTTTTGAGAAATCCCGCCGGCCAGTACCGTATCAATTACCTTGAGGATTCTAGGAGTTTTTTCAGTGGCGCCTCTGGTGTCCTCCGACCGCACGGCATAGCCGTCCATAGCTGAATTATTCAGAGGTGGCACATCGATATCGGAAACAATGTCCTCGGCAAGTACTTGCCCCAACGATTCCATTATGGGGATTGTCTCTGTCTCCAGTATGTTTACTTCGGCGAGTATTTTTTGCAGCGCCTCTTCGACACTTAGCATTACTATGTCGCTCCTTCGGCTATTCTTTTCGCTTTTTCCAAATCTTCCTTAGTGTTAATATTGAAGAAACTTAAGTGCTTCGGGTCGAATTTATCAATTTCGCCAGCTTCGATAAACCTTACCTTCACATAATCAAACAGTTCGACGATTACTTTCTTTCCCTGTTTGAGAATTGAGTTGATGGGGTCGATACAGTTCTTAGAATATATCGCGTGCAACGGCTCATACCATTTATTGACCCGTGGTAATACAAAATCATATCCTTCGGCAACTTTTATCATGTATCGTAACAATGTCTCATTTAAAAATGGCATATCTGCAGCCACAACAAGATTATAAAACGACTCCGATTTTAATAGCCCGGTATATATACCGCCCAAAGAACCCTGCCCGGGGACAATATCATTTACTATTTTTACTCTTGGATGGCTAGACAACCGGGCAAAAGTTCTCTCTTTCGCTGTAACGATAATTATTTCTTCACTGATTGGGTCTATGCAGGATATTACTTTTTCGAGTAGACTTGTATTGCCGATTTTTTCTAGAACTTTGTCATGACCGAAGCGGATGCTTTTGCCGCCAGCCAGGATAATACTGCTTATCTCCAAATTTTTAGCCTGTTTTGAACGCGAACCTAACCCCCTATATACTATTTTACCATAGAAAGTCAAGAGAAAATATAGGTGGTAGCTATTTGTTATTGATGATTACAAGCTAAATATCCGTTTAAAGCGTTCAATCCGTCCGCGTGTATTTGAGGCACGGATTTTCCCAATTTGTATTATCTATAATCATATCTGCAACTTTAGTAGGGGGATATTTTAATAAATGCATTTGCGGTCGAAGATAGAAAGCAGGTCATCGAATTTATTGATGGTGATATCCGCCTGCTCTGGTTCCTCCCCGCCGTACCCGAACAACACGCCGATAGACAGTGAACCCGTCTCTCTGGCGGCTTCGATATCATGAGACCTATCGCCGACTACCGCCGCCGTTAATCCGCCGAATTTTTGTTTAATTTTATTTACCAGCGCCGGTTTGGTGAGATTATCATCTTGTACACATTCTACGTAGTCAAAATACTCCCTGATGTCTAGAGTTGACATAACTACATTGAGATACATCGTAGAGGCGTTGGTGTATTGGGCTAATTTATAACCTCGCTTCCTTAAAGTCTCGAGTGTTTCCTTGACTCTTGGATAAGGCTGCGCCATGTCTCGGAAAGCGCCTTCATATTCATTGCGGACTCTTTCTCTTAGTTCCTCAACTGAAAGCTGGCTATCTTTGGGCATGATGAACTCATAAAGACTCCCTTTTGTAGAAGCCGTTGTTACTCCGAAAAACTGGTTGATTTCCTCCGGGCTAAAAGTGACCGACCATCCCAGCTTGGCAAAAGCCCTCTTTATCGACTCGTAGACCGCGGGGAGGGAGCGAACAATCGTCCCATCCATATCGAAGATAATTAAATTTACGTCATTCGGGTTTATCATCAGATGTTATAGTGACTGCTTTAAAACGTAAATTTGTGTAGCGCTTGGCAGCTTGTCTGCCTTGAGTTCTATTTCGCTGTCACTTGAACGTATGACATTGTTCTTGCCCTTGAGAAAATCATCTACGCCGGCAATCGGGAAGTTAAGCTTATCTGTTTTATAGTGCATCGGCAGAATGACTTTGGGCTTAAGCTGTTCGCATACTTTCGTCGCTGTCCTGGCGTCGATGGTGAAAAAGCCCCCCACCGGAATCATTAATACATCTACTTTACCGATAGCTTTTACCTGGTCAGCGGTCAGTTCATGGCCTAGGTCTCCCGTGTGGCAAACATTTATCCCGTCGATACTAAAACAGAATACTGTATTTTTGCCACGCTGGCTTCCTCCTTTATCATCGTGAGCCGTAGCTACAGCTTTAATGTTGATGCCGTTGGCTTCCTGGCTGGCTTTGATTATTTTAGGGTTGCCTTTCACCGCGGCAACGTTATTATGGTCGCCGTGCTCATGGCTGATGGTCACAATGTCTGCCATTTCGTTAATGGCGCCGTGGCTTATTCCCATCGATGTTGCATATGGATCAGTCAGCAATCTCGTGCCGTTCTCTGAGGTGATTAAAAAAGCGGCATGGGCTAGATATTTAATTTTCATTTATGCACCTCCTGTTCTGTTATTTTTTGGCTTGTGCCATGACGAAATTTATCAACGTTCTTACCGGGGAGCCGGTAGCCCCTTTAACTTGGTAGCCTTTTTCTTTATCGTTATCGGGGCCAGTAAGGTCAAGGTGTACCCAGGGGATTTTATCTACGAACTCTTCCAGGAACTTAGCGGCGGTTATCGCTCCGCCATATCTATTGCCGGTGTTCTTAATATCGGCGATATCGCTCTTAATGAACTCCTTATATTCTTCAAACATTGGCATTTGCCAGGTAAATTCACCGGCTTCTTTACCGGCGGCGATTACTTTATCTAAAAGCGGTTGATTGTTGGTAAAAGCCCCGGTGGTGATTTTCCCTAATGCTATCTGGCAGGCGCCGGTCAGGGTGGCTATATCGACGATGGCTTTAGCGCCGCTTTTTACAGCATAGCTTAAGGCATCAGCCAGTATCAGCCTGCCTTCGGCGTCCGTATTAAGCACCTCGATAGTCTTGCCGTTCATCGCCTTGATAATATCGCCCGGCTTCATCGCCGTTCCACTCGGCAGATTCTCCGTCGCTGGTACGAAAGCTGTAACATTAATTGCGGGCTTTAGTTGGGCTATAGCCGCTAGAGTTGCTATTACAGAAGCACCGCCTGCCATATCATCCTTCATATCTGCCATATTTTCCGAAGGCTTGATGGAAATACCCCCCGAATCGAAAGTGATGCCCTTACCGACTAATGCTAAGTCGATTACATCTGATTTTCTGCCTTTATAGCTAAGGATAATGAACTTTGGCGGTTGCTGGCTCCCCTGTGAGACCCCTAATAGTCCTCCCATCCCCAGCTTTTTCATTTTGTCTCTATCGAAAATTTCTACCTTGAGCCCGTGTTTTTTAGCAAGCTGTCGGGCATTCTCTGCCATACGGGTTGGCGTCATGTAGTTGCCGGGCTCGTTGACCATGTCCCTAGCGTAATTAGCGGCATCCGCGATGATTTTACCTCTCGCGATGGCTTGTTCCATCTGTTTTTTCACTTTGCCGACTATCATGAGTTCTTTTATCTCTTTGGAGTCATCTTCCTTTTTGGTAATATATCGCCGGAAAGTGTAAAGCCCCAGAACAGCGCCTTCGCTCATTGCCTGGACGGCATCATCGGTTTTTATCTTGTTTATCCCTTCACCCGTAATGACACTGGCTATGCTGCTAGCACCTTTATCCCGCAGGTAGCGGCAGGCTTCGGCGATAGCACCACGGACTTTATTAATGGTCAGCTCCTGTTTCTTGCCTAGCCCGAGGACAGCTATTTTATCTGCCGGCAGCCTCCCCATACTGTGCAGGAGGGTAATCTCATTAAGTTTGCCTTTGATTTCCTTTTGCTTGATTAATTTGGTAATGGCGCCGTTTAGCTTCTTATCGATATCCACTATTATGCCCTCGGGTTGCTTCACCCCTTCGTAATGATTGACTATTATTGCGTCGGTTTTAATGCTGGCTATATCGCCGATGGCAGCTTTAATCTCCATTTAAAGGTCTCCTTTCATCGTTTGGTTTCTCTCACTATTTTATCTATGGTGGGCGTAATATCTCGGGACGTGTCCACGGTAAAATGGCGGCGTTTGATTTTCTCTACTTTCGTTTTCATTTTCAGATAGACTTCCCAGTCCGCGTCAGAGCTTTCAAAGCCGTTCTTGTTTTCCACTCGCTTATTAAGTCGCTGCCGTACCAGTTCCGGTGGCGCTTGAACGCTTACCAAAATCAACTTTACCTTTAACCTTTCAGCGATATTATAGAAGCGCTCCCGGTGTCTCTCTTCGAGGTTGGTCGCGTCTAGGATGATAGGTATTCCTTTCTTTAGCAGGTCTTCTATCAGTTTATAAATTGTTTTAAACAGGCAAGCGCTCTCTTCTGCTGAATAGGTCGGTGTGGGGAAGACCTGCTTGCGCAGGGCATCGCTTTCTAGGACGAGGAAAGGCAAGCGCTTCGCCAGCTTGCGGCAGAAATAGGACTTGCCTGTTCCCGGTAGTCCGCTGACCACGATAATGGTAGGTTGTGCTTCCGCTTCGGGGAAATTGGTAAAGTTGCTGGCCAGCCGATGTGCATCGGAGATTAACTGTAGCGCTCCCATACCATTTGATTATAGATTGTTTTGGACGGTTTGGCTAGACGTTGTTTGGAGAGGAGGACGTATTTTATTCACCGTAAAAAGCCACGCCTACTAGCCCCGGCCCAGTATGCACCCCCATTACTGGGGTGAATTCGGTGATGTATATCTCTCTACATTCGAATCGAGACGCAATCCTGTCTCTTAGTGTTGCAGCTTCATCAATGGCGTCAGCATGCATTACGGCGACATGGAGTTGTTGGCCTTTATTTACCGCCCTCTCCATCAGTCTTAAAATATGGTTAATGGCGCTTTTCATTGTCCTCGGCAGGCCTACAGTACGGGGATCGGCGTGGTTCAACGTGAAAACGGGTTTGATGTTAAGCAATGAATTCACCAGCGCAGCAGCCTGCGGTACGCGCCCGCTTCTTGCCAGATAGTGCAGTGTATCCAGTGTGGCGAACAGGTTTACCTTAAACATGACGCTATAGATGGTTTTTTTAACTTCTTCCAGCGTTTTATCCAGTGCGGCGGCTCTAGCGGCTGCCAGCGCCACTAGTCCCTGTCCAGCGGCAGCCGTAGTGCATTCTATTACCTCGATGGTCGCATCACGGATAATATTTTTAGCCATTTCTGCCGCCGTTCGAGCTGAATTGAACATCGCGCTGAACTTTGACGGTTCTGTCAGACAAATAATGTTGCGTGCCTTGCGGCTGGCATTTTGGAAAGCTTCGAGGTAAGGTGTCGGGGAGGAGGCGGATGTGGTAGGTATTTTCTTCGATTTACGCAACATAGCGTAGAACTCGGTAGGAGTAATATCTATTCCATCCCGATAAGTCTTTTCGTTAATAATTAGGGGGACCGGCACCACCTCGATGTCAAATGTTTTTACCTGTTCCGGCGGAACACAGGCGGTGGTATCGGTAACGATGCTAACTTTTTTCGTGGAAGCACCTCTTCACGTAAATATTATATTTTTAGGGATAGTATTAATTCTCTTTTTTCCTTATTCCGGAGACAGTCCTTTTTTTTAGGCGTTTTTCTAGTAGAAGTGGAATTAAGAGCACTCCCCACATTATTATCAATAGGCCTAGGAAAGCTAGGTTAATCAGATAGCCGGTGGAGTGATAGACGATAAGACTTATCGTCGGTAGGCTGGAAGCAGCCAACAGGCCGACCCTTAACCAGCGTTGGCGTAAACGGATAAAAACCGCGATAGTCAGCGCCAGTCCCATGAAGCTCAGTCCTATCCACGGAGCGTAATAATACAATCGTTGTATACTTTCTTCGGAAAATCTGCCCGACGGTGATATCGCTAGCAGCCATCCGATGATTATCGGCAGTGGTATCAGCATTAACGAACTAAAAAGCCAGTCCCTCTTTATGGTCAATATGATAATACGGAAAAGCCACCACAGAGCCAGTCCTAAATATACCGGCAGTACTACAAATGACCATCCTTTAGGCAGATAGAGCAACATCAAACCCACGATAACTACTGGAAACAATGTATACCCCAACCATGGGAAGACCCAGGTTGGTTTGCCATGACACCAGCCGTAGATTGTCGTAGCGAGAATCAGTATGATAACAATCGATACCCAGCCGGGATAATGCCACCAGTTAAGAACGAATAGCAGCCCGAAGAGTATATGAGGCATCGAGGCGAGCAATACCTGTTTCCAGCTACCTTGGCTGTATGCCTCGTAAATCTGACGGGAGATTGACTTCGTGCTGCCCATTTGTTCCAGACATTTTTTAAGTGCCTCTTCTTTTGTAAGCCCTGAACTGGTTAGTTCCTGGACTCTATCTTCAATATGTGCTTCAAGCTCGCTCATAATGATGGTCTCATCTGAACGTTCGAGCCGGGCGTTCGACCGAATATTTTCTAGATATTGAATTAAGTCCAGTGTCATTTGGTTATCCCTTTAAATTCCTTTTGTCTCTGGTTGGAGTATTAATTTGACCGCGGTGAAAAAGTCCAGCCATTGCGTTTTTTCCATCGCCAGCTTGGCTTGCCCCTTAGCAGTAATGTGATAATAACGCCTCTGACGTCCGTTGGGCAACATTTCCCAGGCACCGTATATCAAGCCGCTTCTTTCCAATCGATGTAGGGCGGGGTACAGCGTACCCTCTTTAAACTTAAAATACCCTTGGCTCCTTGTTTCGAGTTCCTTAACTATCTGATAGCCGTACATTGGCTTTCGTTCCAGTAAAGATAAAAGTAGGTAGCTTGAACTGCCTTTAAGCAGGTCGTTTTTACGTTCCATATACATCACCTCAGTTGCAATATTTACTTAGACACTCTATGTATGTCAATACTATCAAAGAAACTTTATCTTTGCAAGAGGTTGCTAAAAAAATCATCCCGAAGACGTGAAATTAACATATACTTGAGACTGAATGACCAAAATGTTATAGTTTGGGAGAACGCTTTTTACTGCTAATGGGGGAGTGCCGGAACTGGCAGACGGGCTGGACTTAGGATCCAGTGCAGCAATGCGTGGGGGTTCGAGTCCCCCCTTCCCCACCATAGGTCACTTTTGTGAAACTGGGCGGCTCCCCCTTTTCGTTTTCGTTGGTAAGGTTCAACCGGCAAGATATCTTCCTTGATTTTAAATCCTCCGACGGCAGAATCTTAATACCCAGTTTGGCAACCAGGTCAGCTCTCTCTTCGAAGGTGGACTCCTGAAGATTCCGGTCACGGAGTTCCTTCAGTTCCTGCCGCAGTAGCTCAGCCTCAAAAATGCTGAGACCCCGGTGAGACATCTGTTCACGCAGTCTGGCAATCTCTGATTCTGCCCTGGCAATGGCTTCACGGTTCTCGGTAAGCTTGATTTGGACTTCCTCAGGTGTATAAAAACCCTTCTCCCAACCCTCCTGTACCTTACTGATTCGGAGTTTTGCCTGGCTTATCTTGAGTTGCTCCAGTTTGATGAGCTTTTCCAGGTCTCTGCTTTGAGATAATTCCGTCGTTAGTTGCTGTTCCAGCCACGCATCACTACTCAGCATAGCGCAGATTTCCTCCCAGATCTCGTTATCCCATGTCCCTGGAACAAATTTACTATAGGTGCAGGGGTCTCTCAACCATGAGCAGTAATGTGCCCGACAGTAGTAATACACCTGGTCGCTGCCTTTATTCCGCAGTAAGACAGACATTGGCTTTCCGCATCGTGGGCAAAGCATCCGATTGCGGAACAGTGCCTGTATCCTTTTGCCCTGCTTGCCCCGGCCGCGCCCTCTCTCCCTGAGATTGTTATTGGCTCTTAGCCACTGTTCTTCGGTGATAAGAGCCGGTACCTCAAAGGTTACCTTCTCTCCGTCCGGCTTTGGGCGCACCAGAGTTCTCTTTATACCCAGTGTTAAATCACCCAGAGGTCTCTCAGGGTTGGGAACACGGCCATTGGCATTATACTCAGCCTTCCCCGTGTAACACCGGCGACCGGCGATCTTTATCACCGTTTTGGGTGCCCATGTTGTTCTTATAGGTGGCTCAATTTCCATTTCATTAAGCTTACGGGCAACCCAGTAGGCAGTGCGGGCTTCATCTCCGAGCCAGACGAAAATCTGTTTTACCACCCAGGCAGGGCTTCTGTAAATTGGCTGCCCGTCAGGACCCAGTTCGTCTACTTCCCACCAGGCACGCAGTACTTTGGCTCTACCCGTACGAGCCTCAATAATCTTTTCAGTACGGTAGATATAGCCGTAGCCCGCTCGGTGGGCCGGCGCCTTGCCTGCCAAAACGCGGGCAATATTCCCTGCCAAGGCGTTATCGCGGTTACATTTGACCCGTAGAGCGTTTGCCTGGGCCTGGATAAGCCTGGTTGTCTGGCTAGCCCAATCATTGCCCCCAGGGGCATCACCGTATACCACCCGAATGCCGTAGTAAGCGCACTCTCTTTCGAAGGCTAACTGGTGGAGAGGGTCGGCAGACAGGCGTCCCTGGAAAGGAATGACTATGCCGGCGATGTGCCTACCCGCTATTAACTCTTTGCGGAGCCAATTCATACCAGGGCGATTTAAGTCTTCGCTGGACTCAGAGTCATAGATAACGTATTCCTTCGGCACGATGCCGCCGTGCTGTTTGGCCAGTTTCGCATTGGTAAGCAAGTACTCTCCCAGTCGGTCGTTTTCCGCCTGCTCCCTGGTGGACTGTCTGTTATACGCTGCCCACCAATGCTGCTGTCTGAGGTCACACCCCGGGATTCCGAACCCTTCCTCATAGCCCGCTATTTTTGCAGCCTCGCTGATGTAGTGGTCAAGACGCTCGCTGCTCATGACTTCTGCTGTTTGAACCATCTTTCACCTCCTGAAAAGCCAGTCTTGTATACTGCCACTATTTTCTCGTTTGATTGTTGATTCTGGAAACTCCCACGTAGAAATTGCTTCACCAGTCTCCTGCTGCCCTATTCTTACAAAGCGTGACCATAAACAACGCATCGTGAAAGCCATTTCGAGCACCTGTGTCAAGGACGCGTCACTGTCATCACCAAAGTATTTCAGGGCAAGGTCATGGGTCTTGGCAATCAGGTCATTATCCATCTCAATGTCTAGATCTACCATTTCCACTGCAATATCTCCAAAGCCGCCTCAGGCTATCGCGAATCAGTCGTCTAATGGCTATCACACCATTCCCTGGCCAGAGAAGGTTAGCCTCGGCTACAACCTGCCTCATCAGTTCTTCTGTTATTTTGAACTTTAATCTTGCCATCATCTGCACAATTTGTTAGTTTGTACTGTCCTTGAAGCAGGACTATTACCCTCATCCTTGCCCATTCCCTTCCCTCAGATACCGAACAAGCCACCTGGGCAAGGGCCAGCCTTTATCCTCCCAGGGAAATTGCGGAAGCCACTGCCAAAACGCTTCCTTAATTAGTTCGATTTCATGTCCGTCCCGACTCGGCTCGATGTCCCTGACGTGGTAAAAAATTGTTTTCTCGTTGCTGCCGAAAACGCCAGCAATTTCAGCCAGCGAAGCTCCGCACCTGCGAAGCCGTCGCATCCTTTCTATCTCCTCCCGCATGAATTTGCTGTTGGCACCCATTAGTCTGACTCAGAACAATATTCTAAGAATAATTTTCTCATATTCCATGGAGCTTGTCAAGACCCCGCTCTCGGTAAACAGACCCCCGGGTAGCCCAAGGGTGCAGTTGTGTTATAAGAGCAGCTTAGAGAAAGAGCAAAGTGATCTCACCCTGGATTTATCCCTCGCCTCGGAGAAAAATCGGGCATCCCCGTTGAAGGGCAACATCAGCGTTAGGACGCCACTGAACCTGGGCAGCTTTGCGGTATCTGGTCGGTCGTACCTGGAAGGAGATTACGCAGTTGGTGCTGGTTGAAAACTTGTTCAGCTCGCTGTTCAGGTGTTCGTTCAGTCGTTCAGTCAGTCATATGGTCGGTTCCCAGCCGGGTACTGCATTAAAGAGTCATGGAAGGTGGAGCTTAAATTTCTTGCCCAATTTTTCCCTTTTTTGAAGGGAAATTAAGAGGGATTTAAGCTCAATAATCCCCCTGAGTACGCCCTTTTTCAAAGGAAGAAGGAACTTTTTCGGCAGTCTCTCTTTAGGGTAAAAAGTGCGATGAGGTAACAATGCAAGCAAGTGTGACTTTTATTGAACAAAATATGGACAATAATTGTGCAATAAATTTTTTATATTTCACTAGTACTACGTTGTCTAATCCGTTATGTGCTCCCCAAAATAACATGAAACTTGATTATTCTGGGGAGGGCAAGTCATGATTGTGCTTAAACGCAGTTAGGAAGGACGAGAGGCGGGTATCCTTCCTAACTTTGTCGGCTCGCTAACCTGTTAGCTCGACATTACCGTTATTCGATTACAATTTGTGATGGGTCAGTAACGTCTATTTTTGTTCCACCGAACCCATTATCGACAATTTTACCGGTGACCTTAATTATCTTGCCGACAAAGGTCGCTTCAATGTCTGATGGGAACTCACTCAAAATATCGTTACTGATAACTACTCCAAACCCAGCCATATCCGTACTGCCTATCTGTAATATATACATTCCAAAATTCACTATGCCGACGCACGGCCCTTCCACAGTGACAGTTTGATTAAGATAGTCCCTGACATCCTCCCAGTTGATTACAGTCCCTGGAGGTAAGGTTGCTGTTGGAGACTGGGTAGTCGTCGTAGGCCGAGGGGCAATAGTTGGCGGGGGAGTTGGTTTTATCCCCGTGAGTTCTTCTTTCAAGACCTCGTCAATCCAGATATATTTAGGCCAGCTAGCATTATAACCTAAAGCGTATTCACCGGAATAATTTTTAACCCAAGGCTGCCAAAAAGTGTATGTAAATGGAACTGGCCGAGGAATATACCATGCTTGCTCAAGGACATAGGGCATGATTTGACGGTGTAACTCATCGACTTTCGCCTGGTTTAGTAGGTTATATTTCACCATTTCTTGATAGACCTCTTCTACATGAGCATCGTTGACCCAACTTCGGTTGAAGGTACTTGACCCTCGGAAAGCAAACAACTGAGCGTAGGGGCCAGGTTGTACATAGAAAGAATACATCATATCATCGTACTGCCTGGATAAAGACATGCCCATATAGGCACCAAACTCTAAGGGTTCAATTGTCAGTTCCACCCCGATCTTTTCCCACATATCCTTAACCAATGAGAGATAGTCAATATAATCAGGATAGTTCCAGGTAGCTATCTTACATGAAAAACCATCGGCATAGTCCGCTTCTGCCAATAATCTCTTTGCCTCTTCGACGTTATGGCTATAGAGTGCCTTCACGGTATCCGGCATTTCGTCCATAGACATGTAGGCGTTTTGATACCCTTTAATGTTGGCTAACGGAAAAGCAAGGATCTCAGAATCGCCACCATCTAGCTGCTTTATGGCTTCAAAATCGATAGCCATCGTCAGAGCCTGCCGTACTCTTATATCCTTATATGGTAAATCCTGCTTATCTGTTCTCATGCAAATAACCATATTCCCACCCAGAGCCTTATGCCATATAAGTTCCGGGTTGGTTTGCATCAGGCTTACTGCATCATCGTGGGTGAGACCTTGAACCACGTCGACTTTTCCGGTGCGTAATGCAGCAAGTTGGGTGGAAACGTCGGGCATAACCAACATCTGTACAGCGTCAATATAGGGTAATTGATTCCCCTTTCCCGGACCTACCGGGTCCTTTTCCCAATAATCTGCATTTCTGACAAAGGTACACGAACTACCGGGAACATAATCTGCTACGATGAAAGGCCCCGTCCCCACCGCATTATGCCAATCTGTAAGGTCACCATATTGTTCAACAACTTCATGAGGTACGACTTCTCGCTCGGGAAGCAACAACCACATTGGGTCCACGCAATCTAACGGTGTACGGACCTGTACTGTCCAATCATCGATTTTAGTCACCACTGTTGATTTAGCCATTGCTGGTTCGCTAATAGCCAGGAAAGACGTCGGCGTTTCAAGGTGCCGTTTAAACGAATAAACTACATCATCGGCCGTGACCTCTCGACCACCAACAAGCTGGCTGGCTGGATTATTAGGGTCAAGAGCGAAATGTACTCCGTGGCGAATATGGAAAATAAATGTCCCCGGTTCAGGGATCTCAAAACTCTCAGCAATATCACCGGTAGTATACTCAATACGTTTTAATGCATTCATATCCCACAGCATGTCACCGGTGCCGGCCGGACCTTTTGACCAATCGCCTATTACGACACTGTTATAAACCAGATACAATTGAAGAAGAAAACCGGCCGGGTATTTGGCATTGTCCCAACCCTGTATATCTGTAGTTTGTGCAATGGTTAACGTACCGCCATACTTCGGTAGTTCAACTGTGGGAGTTGTTGTGGTAGTAACGGCAATCGCCGACGTTGCTGGTGTTGTTGATGTTGTTATTTCCTCTGTAGCACATGTACACGAGCCTGCCAGTAAAGCTACCAGAGTAATGCAGGTGATGAACCAGGTTCGGAGTAATTTGTTACATTTCATGGTTTTAGCCTCCTTTTTTATGGTTTTATCTTATAATTTTCTATTGTTACCGCCTTGATTAAAAAAGTTGTTTTCCCTCCCTCATGTTTGAATATTATCCATTTAGGCCAATTCTTATCGTCACACTCGGGATAGTCTTCTCTAAAATTTAAACCCTCCGTTTTTCTTTCTCAATAGTAGATTAAGGCTGAAGGAATATTAATGATTTTGCATATGTTATATGATTTCAATAATAAATTAATATATGAAGTTATAAAATATTATACTATATTTACGATACATGTCAAGTAGTTTTTAATGATTTTCGGTTAAGTTAAAATATGTGTAAAAACAATTGACCTTCTAGATTTGATTTATTAATTTATTTATTTTAACTAGCATTTTTAGTTTTATAGCTTGTATATCCTTTATTTCAATTTTCAGAAAAGATTTTTTTAAAATTACTAAATGTTTAGATGGCAGGCTACCCAGTGATCTCCGCCGATATTTTTAAGTATGGGAATTAATTCGCGACAGGATTCCTTAGCATGAGGGCATCTTGGATGAAAAGAGCAGCCGCTAGGAGGGTTCATCGGGCTGGGAACATCGCCTGTTAAGATGATACGCTTTCGTAGTCGATCCAATGAAGGTGCGGGGATGGGAACCGCGGAAAGTAATGCCTGGGTATAAGGATGAAGAGGATTACCGTAGAGTTCGTCACTTTCGGTAATTTCTACGATTTTACCTAGATACATAACAGCAACACGATCGCTAATATGGCGCACCACAGAAAGGTCATGGGCAATGAATAGATAAGTGAGATTAAGTTCTTCTTTCAGTTTTATTAATAGTCTGATAATCTGTGCCTGTATTGATACGTCTAGTGCAGATACGGGTTCGTCACAGACAACAAATTTAGGTCTAACAGCTAGTGCCCGGGCAATCCCTATGCGTTGCCGCTGGCCACCACTGAACTCATGAGGATAACGTACAGCCATTCGTGGCTCAAGCTCGACCATGTTTAAAAGCTCTGCAACACGGTCCCTATATTCTTTACCCTTTGCTACTTTGTGTTCTAAAAGTGGTTCGCCTATAATGTCACCGGCTGTCATCCGCGGGTCAAGAGACGCGTAAGGGTCTTGGAAAATAAGTTGTATGTAACGGCGCATTTTTCTTAACTTTTCACCATGAAGTTTGGTAAGGTCTTCACCTTCAAAAATTACTTCTCCTGAGGTAATTTTATATAACTGTAAAATACTTCGTCCGAGAGTAGTTTTACCGCAACCGCTCTCGCCGACAAGTCCTAATGTTTCTCCCCTACGAATAAAAAAGCTAACATCATCTACTGCCTTGACATCAGCGACTTTCCGACGAAACACACCAGCAGTCACCGGGAAAAACATTCGTAAATTTTTAACATCGATTAGCGTATTATTGTCTGCCATTATACTGCTACCTCTGCCAGTTGATTCACTTCATTGCTTCTGAAACAAGCAGCATAATGGTCTTTACCTACCATATTAAGCTCAGGTCTCTCATGCTTGCAACGGTCAACTGCTAATTTGCATCTGGGGCTGAAGGCACACATATCTTGTGATAACCGAACCAGATTGGGCGGAAGACCATCGATAACACTTAGGCTTTTTTCCCTTGGTAAGTCAAGACGAGGTACTGAGGCGATTAATCCTATAGTGTAAGGGTGACGCGGTTCTTCATAAATTGCATTAGTAGGGCCTTTCTCTATTAGTCTACCAGCGTACATTACATTAACACTATCGGCATAACGAGCTACAATTCCTAAGTTATGAGTGATAATAATAACCGCCGTATTGAATTGTGTCCGCAGGTTGTTTATCAGATCCAGAAGTTGTGCCTGCACGGTGACGTCAACTGAAGTTGTCGGTTCGTCAGCGATGATTAGCGAAGGCTTACAGCTTAATGCCATAGCAATCATTATTCTCTGTTGCATTCCGCCGCTAAACTGGTGTGGGTAATCGTTTACCCTTCTTTCTGCGTCGGGTATGCCTACCAGTTTAAGTAATTTCACTGCCTCTTCAGCTGCAGATGCTTTATCCATCGATAGATGAAGCTCCAGTGATTCGCATATCTGACGGCTGATACTTAATACCGGATTGAGAGAGGTCATCGGCTCTTGGAAAATCATCGCGATGCGCCCCCCTCTTATTAATCGCATTTCCTCTTCGCTAATTTTTAAGATGTCCCGACCTTCAAAAAAGATTTCACCGCCAACAATAATACCCGGGGGATAGGGGATGAGCCGCATGATCGATAAAGCACTTACACTCTTACCACATGCGCTTTCTCCCACTAATGCCACGCATTCCCCCTGTTTTACGCTATAAGATAACCCGTCAACAGCTCTTAATTCGCCTTCCTTCACATAGAAGTAGGTTTTTAAGTTTCTTATGTCTAGTATTACGTCTGCGATGGTGGTTCACCTCTTTTTTATTTGTGCCGCTCTACCGTAGCGCCCTAAGCCACCCCTCAATCTTGGATCCCACAAATCACGCAATGCATCTCCAAACATATTTACGCCATATACTGCTAAAGCAAGAGCAACACCTGGCCATAAAGCCATCCATGGAGCTTGGAGCATATAACGGCGCGCTGAACCTTGAAGCATACTGCCCCAGGTGGGTGTAGGAGGCGGAATGCCATATCCGAGAAAGCTCAACATCGCCTCAGAAAGAATCATACTGCCTACTGTAAGGGTGAATCCAACTATAATCACAGGCATTATGTTAGGCAGAATATGGCGGAGCAGTATACTCGAAGTTTTAGTTCCGGTGGCTTCCGCTGCTTGGACATACATATTCTGTTTGACTCCTATAACAGCGCTCCTGATGGTTCTTGAAGCCATAAATCCGGTGGTAATACCTAACACCAAAATAACCGGCACTAATCCTTGACCGATAATAGCCATTATGGCAATATAAAGGATTAATGATGGGAAACACATAATAGCATCAACCAACCTTTGAAATATTATGTCGAACTTTCCTCCAAAATACCCTGAAATACCCCCGACCAGAAACCCAACAACCGCACTAAGGGCTGCCCCGGCTAGACCGACAATCATTGAGACACGTGCGCCATAAATAATGCGACTAAGCATATCACGCCCCATGTTATCGGTTCCTAAAAGGTGTGTGGCGGAAGGAGGACTCAAACGCTCGCTTAAACTGGTTTCGTTATATCCATAAGGAGCCAAAAAATCGGCAAATATACCCACCAAGAATAATCCCACAACAATGATTGCACCTATTAGACCAAGCGGTTTTTCCTTAACCAGTCTGATGCACAGGTCGACGAATATGCCATGTCTTTTCTCTTCGGTTTTTCCCCCCGGAATTCCTTTTACTATCATTGAGGGTGGTATATTTTCGTTTCTCTCGCTCACCACACACTTTTTCCTTATCTATACTGAACTCTAGGGTCTATCCAAGCGTAAAAAAGGTCAACCACAACATTGGATAATAACACTATGACAGCTAGAAGCATGTTTATTCCTTGAATCAAGGGATAATCTCGCTGGCTCAATGCCTGAAAAGTCAAAATACCAACTCCCGGTAGTGCAAATATCTGTTCCATGATCACTTCACCGACAATCACCATTGGAATCATACCCCCTATAATGGTGACTATCGGTAATAAAGCATTTTTAAGCGCATGCCTTATAGTAACCGCGCGTTCTTTTAAACCCTTTGCCCAGGCAGTCCTTATATAATCCTGTCTTAATGTTTCCAACATCATTGTTCGTATCATTCTCATCAGTGTGCCGCCCATTACCATGCCAGTTATGAAGCCCGGAAGTATAAACTGTGCCAAGTTTCCCAAAAAATCTTCAGTAATCGAGATGTATTCCGTGGGAGGCGACCATCCCCACCAGATAGGTGGATAGACAAATATTAACGTTGCAATCCAAAATGAGGGAACGGAAATGAATATAATCGCAAGGCTACGGCCAAAATAATCACCTATTGTATCTTGTCGTATCGCTGAATAAATACCGATAGGAAAAGAAATCAGGAGAGCTGTTATGATAGCAATAAGCCCAAGCTCAATAGAAATTGGAAGTCTTTCAACTATGAGCTTGATTACATCTTCATTTTTCCATAAGGATTTTCCCAGATTCCCTTCAAAAAGGCCTTGGTACTCACCTGTCTCTTGGGGTGCTACCCCTAACCATCGGAAAAATTGGATATAGATTGGTGCATCTAATCCCAGTGCTTTTTCAAGGTTCGCTCGGGTCATTTCCGATGCCGTTCCGGATGTGTTCATCTGAGCAAGCATCATATCAATAACATCACCTGGTATGAAGCGTGTAGATAAAAAGACTAATACAGCAATTAACAAAAAGGTGGGTATAATTAAAAACAATCGTCTAATTGCGTAAGCAGTCATTCCGTTCCTTTAACATTACAGTTGAACTCAAGATTAGATTGATATTATATACTTTTAGATCGAGTTTAATTGCTTATATGAAATATAAAATAATTCATATATAATATCACTTATAATGTCATATGAGAATTTATTTAAAAAATATAATATATTTCTAAAATAATGTCAAGCGATATTAAACAATACCAAAATATACAGAATAATTTAAAAAATTCCCTTTATTTTTTCTAATATTAATATATTATATATTCGGGATATAGTGCCTTTAGTGGTCCAAACTAAGTTTAACTATTACCGGATAAATACACTTTAGGAGACACATCTAAGATATATAAGTTATGAAATAATGGCGCGAATATGTTTAAAAAGGATATTTTATGTTAATTATTTAAGATTAAGCTTAAATGAATTATTTACTTTATTAATAAATACTCTAGAAAAGCTTTTTCTACCCGTACGGTAACTTACTTTATTCAACAAACAATCATTAGTTATTTTTTAAGGTAAAAATTGTGGTTTGAAATCCAAACCCAGGAGATTACGCGTAATATCGCGCACTTTTTTCAATAGATTGTAAAGTTGGTTTTTTTCCTCGACAGAAAGCTGGCTAAATATCAGATGGATTGAATATTCTGTGACTTTCTCATTGTATAAGAAATCACCTTTTTCAGTTAACGTAATATAATTCTTCAATTCCCCCTTTTTTTTGGCCTTCTTTACTAATCCTTTTTTTTCCATTCGGTTGATGAGAGTGGAAACTGAATTGAATTCCTTTAAAGTCCACTTCGCCAGCTCGTCTATCGTGATGGGTCTGTTCTCTCGAGAAAGCATATTCATAATTCTAACTTGGGCTTGGGTAAGCCGCAGATGTTTGAGTTCAAGCTCAACTGCATTATTCACAACACTGTGAGTTTGATCAAGTATGATAAGGAGATTAATATCTGGATCATTTTTTTTGGAGATTTTGCTTTTTTTATTTTCATCTTGATTGGGTTTATTCATTTTACACCTTATTCTGGTAATTTATTTGACTCGTCTTTTTAGCTTAAAACATTCATATATGTAAATCAAGTAAAAGATAGAGTGAAAGCATATAATTATTTCTTTAAATAAAGAGCTATTACTGTACACTTTCTAATACTCTGCCTAGCCTTTACTATTAGTTTTGGAGTATCTCCTTTATTTTTTCTGGCCTTACCCCTGAATTAGCGCACCATATATTCATTAAAATCCACTTCGTACAATTCCGGATACGGTGTAATACATATCCTCCATCTTATAAAAAAAATCATCAATTTTCAATTTCATTATTTAGTCTTCACTTCGTTTAAAAAGTCTTTTTGAATAGTCCAAAACAGATTTTCCAGCGATACGTCCTATTGTAAAAGCAAAACCAAATGATTGTGGCTCTTGATTCACCTATCGATGCTGTACTCTCCAAGGATAATATCTCCTGCAGCATAGATTCCTGGAATTATTTCCTCTTCCTTGGTTAACACTTTTATACTGCCATTGACTTTAATGCCGACCGAGGTACTATAAGCATTATTAAAACTCTTAAACTACAGAATTTTGGTTTTGTTACAAGGCGGAAATATTTGCTATGTTTAGCATAATTATCGTTATAGCCCACCACCGATTCCTAAAACTACCACATCTGCTTTAACACGCTCTATGGTATTTACATGATTCATATTTTTTATCCTTTACACTCAAGATTAAAGAAAAAATTGCTCTAGTTAGTTGGTTTGATTTTATACTTGTTAATCGGTATGGGTAATGTTGTAAGATTCATCTTCCCGTTGTCTTGTCTAATAATTATCCATTTAAGCCAGTTTTTATCATCACGTTTAGGAAAATCTTCACGGAAATGGCAACCACGGCTTTCTTCTCTCATCAATGCTGCTCTGAGTGTTAGTTCAGCGCATAAAGCCATACTTCTAATTTCATGGCATTTACTTAGGTAATGTAGATCCTTTGCCTGTAAAATTGTTATTTTTCCCTTCAATTCTTCAAGCCTTGCAAGAGCTTCATTCAAGCGTTCTTTGTTACGGCGAAGATTATATTTCATGGGCGCAGTTATATTTTGCAGGATATTTATGGCGTTATCTGTGGGAAAACCTTTGGAACGCTTTAGAGGGGCGAATATTTCATTTTTGATAGCCTTTATTTCAGAATCTTTTACAGCAATTGAAGGGGTTTCTTTCGCGTAGCGAGCAGCTGAAGGAACAGCCCAAGCTGCGCTAATAACTGCAAACATAATCCCTGATCCAGGTGTTATACCTGGGGGTGAATTTACCGCCCCCGCCACTGCCGAACCAGCGTAACTAGCATCACCGATAGCCCATAGTCCTTCAAGGCTGGTCTTCATATCATGGTCCACCTTGATACATGAGGTTTCACCATGTAAAGGCACTGCTATCTCACGTTTGACATCTGGTGGCAACCCATACTTTTTTTCTTTTTCAGCTGTTCTTTGCGACCATTCATTTAATTTTGGCAAGTTGATGTGCATTTCACCACTGAATGGAGAGCTTGATGGTGGAGGGGCGAAGTATATTGGACCTCTTCCTTCGGCTACTTCTTTTTCTAGGCCAACGGCTAACTGCACAGGCAAGAATACGCCGGTAGGCCCTTCATCCGGTAAGTATTTCTTCGGTAAATTTTCACCTAGAGAATTTACTAGAAATTGATAACCTACCATACCACTATCAGTATCCTGATATACAGTATGGCCGTAGAGGTTACCATATTCGGCGTTTCTCATCTCTGCACCGGCACGATAAGCTGCGGCAATTCCATCACCAGTACCGGCAATCCAAAATCTCCTTATTTTATATCCACAACTACCATTAGCCAACACAATAGCTTTAGACTTGAAAACATAGAATTTCCCAGTAATGATATCGAAGCCTACAGCACCGATAATTTTATTCGATTGTTTTACTAAGTCGACAATGTGTATTTTATTAAAAAATCTTGTCCCCATTTTACGCGCTTTAGCTGCTAAAGGTAACATTAAATCAATATCGATAAATGTCATTGACCATTCAGGAGCCCAGAAAGCGGGAATAGTTACAAGTTTACCGTCCGGAGTTTTGGCTAATTTGGCGCCCCACTCACTGAATTGCTCTATTGCCTTATAAGTACTCTGAACATATTTTGCGAGTACTTCCTGATCGTTTAAATAATATCCGGAGTTGCGAACCTGAAAATCCATAAATTTATCTGCGTTGTTATTTGGCGAAAGAAAGGCCAAAATCCCGCCGATTTTCGTGGCTTTCCCAGCCCAGCCGATAGTCTGTTTTTCAACAATTGTGACATCTAAATTCGGGTTTTCCTCTTTCGTCTTGACAGCCGCTACAAGGCCACCAACACCACCACCAACAATTATTATGTCTGTAGTAATGGTTTCAACCGAATCATTTATATTAGCCAAATTAATACTCCTTTCATTTAGTTAGTGATGGTTAAAATGATGAACGTAAAGGTGCGGGTATATTTGGAACTACTTCAATACATTGAGCCGGACATGCAATTTCACAAGCAAGGCACCAGACGCAATCTTCTGGATACGCAACAACCGGTTTATCCTCGATATCGTCCCAGCGGATAACGTCTGCAAAACAAGCCTTCATACAGGATTTACAGCTTTGGCAACTATCGCGGTCGATTTTAATTTCTTTTACCCAAGTTTTAGGTGTTGCCATATTCTCACCTCCTATTTAATGTATATAATCTTAGAACCTACCTTTTTAATTTTTAAAGAACACTGCCGGTTAATAGTTGGGTCAGTTACTGATTGCCACATTTTCCATAAAGCAGGGAGGAAATCTTTGAATGTGCTGACTTCAGCGATATTATGTGCTCTCCAGCCTCCGCCAGTGGGCTTCTTCCCACTAGGGTGTTTCATTACGGAGCCTGATGGAGGAATACCGCCTGGGGGAGGACCACTGCCCGGCGGTGGTTCTGGAAATCCATGCATGCAGGAACGCATCTTGCACCCACCGGGAATGGATTCCCATTGATGGGAAAGCATTACCATAGCTCTTGTGCCCGGCTGTGCGCCAGTTGAACCTGCAGTTAGGAGATGTTCATAAGTCCAGAAATCTTTTTGTTCTTCAGTCCCAATATTAGGATCCACCCACTCGATACGGAGATTCATTATGGGACCATAATCAATACTCTCGGTGGCAATCTGGACAGCACCGATATGACCACTTATGGGTGGTTTAATTTCCCATCTGAACCCTTTGTGTTCATCAGGACACCACAACTCATAGCCTTTTTCCATATTCACCCACCACCAATCAAGCATTTCCGCTGTCACTCCGGGGATTATATGATCGACAACTATCCATCCTTCAAGAAATTTTTCTTCACTCATTTTTTCTTTACCTCCTCAAATATTTATTCACACACTTAGGTCTAATACTGCTGAAGAATTTACTTGAATTATATATATGCCTCGTCTCACGCTTGACAAAAATTTAAAGAGATAATATTATTTTAGATAATCATATAATATTAAATATAATAAATCAAGTATGATATGCAATGTGACATTTTAATTTAAAAATAAGCAAAATTTTATCTCACCATTCGTGTTGTTATTACCTAAAAACTAAAAAATGTTACTGGATATTCTCCGCATTAATGACGATGGTTATAGAAATTGTATACACACTGCAGAGCCCAATTCTCGGAAGTATCTTCCAAATAATTCTCAGCTATATATTTTCGCTGAATTTGTGCTAGGTTAATATTGTTATTTTTTGTTTTCCGCATATAAAAAGAGATGGCGAAAAAAAAGCAATCCTATATATAAATAATACTAAAGGAAGAGGACGAAAATGAGCAAAATGTTTGATTTAAGCGGTAAGGTAGCCATAGTGGTTGGCGGACACGGCGGCATCGGTAAAGCTATTGCGTTAGGACTTGCAGATGCCGGGACCGATGTAATCGTTGCCAGCCGCAACTTTGATGCTTTAAAAGCCGTTACTAAAGAAATTGAGGCCAAGGGGAAAAAATCGTTGGCGGTTTCTGTCGACATAGTAGATGAGAAACAGGTTAGCGCGATGGTGGAAAAAGTCCTAAAAGTTTTTCCCCACATCGATATCCTGGTAAACTCGGCCGGGCTAGCCATTCGCAAACCGGCTGATACTTTCCCCATCGACGAATGGCAAAAGGTGATGGATATCAATACCCGCGGCACATTCCTCTGTTGCCAAATGGTCGGGCGGGTGATGATAAAACAGAAGAGTGGTAAAATAATAAACATTTCTTCTGTCAGGGGTAGATATGGACTGCCGTCCGGTTACGCGGCTTATTGCCCCAGCAAGGGCGCCGTTGATACTCTCACCCGTACTTTAGCCTGCGAATGGGCCAAAAGTAACGTACTTGTCAACGCCGTAGCCCCCACGGTGGTAGAAACGGAGCTAACTAAAGATTTACTCGCCGATCCAGAGTATGCCAAGACGATGAAGTCACGTATCCCGATGGGTAAATGGGCACTTCCAGAAGATATCGTAGGCCCTGTTATTTTCTTTGCTTCTGATGCATCCAATTTTGTGACTGGGCAGATTCTGTACGTTGATGGTGGTGTAACTACCTGGTAGACAATAATCATTACCAGAAAAGGAGAGATAAAATGAGAAAAAAAGTATTTGTTGATTTAACGCATCCCTTTAGTGCAGAAATTCCCCGTTGGCCTTATTTTGATAAGCCAGTAATCGATAACGCCCATACCATGGCTAAAGGCGGCATTCTAACCCAGAAGATTACCTGCGTCATGCACGCCGGCACACATTGCGATGCTCCCCGTCATGTTATGGAAATTGAGTTTGATGGCAAGAGAGCACGCTACACCCATGAAATGCCGGTTGATGCTTACACTGGCGATGCCGTCTGCCTTCCCATTGAAATAGAGCGCTGGGGATTGATTGGCCCGAAACATCTTGAATCTGCCTGTGAAAAAGTAGGCATCAAGCCGGATGAACTGGAAGGTATGGTCATCTGTCTAAATACAGGTATGCATCGCAAGTTTGATGATTCAAAAGAGTATTATCATTATTCTTGCGGTACGGGTGTCGAAGCCGGCAGATGGTTTGTAAAGCACAAGGTTAAGTGTGTCGCCATGGATATGCAGGCTTTAGACCATCCTCTCCATACTGCTATGGGCAATAACGGTATGACTCGTATGAACTTGATTGGCGCTTCCGGCAAACCTATCACGGAAGAGTACACCGAGCAGTTCGGTGAAGAGGCTTATGCTGAATTTGATAAGTTTACTTATATCAAGCTTTTCGGCAAAGAAGCTTATGATAAAAAGTTCGGTGATCTGGAAGCCATCGGCTGCTGGGGTACCTGGGAGCCATGCCATAAATTAATGCTGGGTCATGGGATTGTCGGGATTGAAAATCTCGGCGGTGACTTGGATAAAGTGTCCGGTAAACGCTTTAGATTCTATTGTTTCCCTCTCCGCTGGTACATGGGCGACGGTTCGATGGTGCGTTGCGTTGCGGAAATCGATAAAGATGATTTGAATGATGTTCCTGATAGAACCTATACTTACGGCGGATGCATATGAAGTGACTACATTGCTGTTTATTTACCCCGGGCTTTCAAAACTAAATGCAGAGGATATATGAAGAAATTCAGTTTAACGAATGCAAAGCCTTACACGGCCGCCAAACATTTCAATATGACGGCTATGCGGCTCCAGGGAAAAGATGAGACTGGCATCCAAAAGTTCTGGGTCGGTTTATCCTATTTCCTACCAGGTGGAGGTGCCGAATGGGCTTATGAAGATAACCCTAATGAGAAGGTTTATCTAGTCTTAGACGGAGAAATCACTGTAAGAACTAAAAAAGAAGAAATTACCCTTGGGCCGATGGATTCTGTCTATCTGGCTCCAAACGAAGGCAGGGAAATAATCAATAAGACCAATAAACCAGTAACGATGCTGGTAATAATAAATTATTAACGGCCATAATTCCCGTGAGAAATCTTAATGTTAGAAAAGGAAGCTTGCTCGATGGCTGGATTGCTTGAAGGGGTAAAAGTAATAGCTTTTGACCAGGTAGTAGCAACACCAGCTGCAACAGCAGTATTAGCAGACTGGGGGGCAGAAGTTATAAAAATCGAGCCCATCTGGGGTGACTGGCAGAGAAGCTTGGTAAGCTTCAACAGGACTCCACTTATTATAAAAAATGAAAAAGGTGAAATTGAACTCCATTTCGAATTCCTTAACCGAAATAAGAAAAGCGTAGCCCTGAATTTACGTACACTAAAAGGAATGGAGGTAATGTATAAACTTCTCGAGAATGCGGATGTTTTTACTACTAACTATTCCATTGATGTGTTGGAGAAATTCAGATTAACTTATACCGACCTCAAGGATAGATTCCCCGGCTTGATACATTGTCTCCTCACTGGCTATGGGACCAAAGGGCCAAAAGCCAGAGACCGTGGATACGACTACGTCGCTGCCTGGGCATACGGCGGGCTTATGGGCCTAATCACAGCCGACCCTAATGTTCCGCCGGCGATACAACGCCCCGGCATGATGGATATGGTGGCATCAGCCCATATGACCAGCGGTATCTGTGCTGCTCTTTATTACAAACAAAAAACAGGCAGGGGGCAATCCTTGGAGCTTTCGTTATACCATGCGGCTGTCTGGACCATTGGATTGGATACCCAGATAAATCTTTACGGTTATCCCCCGAAGATATGGGATAGGGTTCATAATCCGAATCCCATGTATAACTCATATAAAGCCAAAGACAGGTGGATGATGCTGGTGCACCCCAATCAAGAATACTGGGCACAGTTCTGTAGAGCGATTGGCAAAGAGGAATGGATAAATGACCCTCGCTATAATACCATGGAAAAGAGGGATCAACACGCAGAGGAGTTGATTAAAGAGCTAGACGCTCTCTTCGCCACCAAGACCTGGGTTGAATGGGAAGAAAGTTTCAAGGCCAACGACCTTATCGCCAGCGGGACACATCCAATTCCTGAAATTCTGGAAGATGAACAAGCCCTCGTTAATAATTTTTTCACGGATATCGAACATCCTATAATGGGAGAGGCAAGATTATTGAATAGCCCGATTCAGTTTAGCGAGACCCCGGCCAAGATCACCAGTATCGCACCCCAATTGGGCATCCACACCGAAGAAGTGTTACTCAACGCTGGTTACACCTGGGAAGACCTGGAAGAAATGAAGCAACAAAAAGTGATCCCTTAACTTACCAAACCAAAACCTTTATCAAAGGGGCAAGAAAGTGAGGCTAAAAGATAGAGTAGCCTTGGTCACAGGCGCCAGCCGCGGTATCGGCCGGGCCATTGCTCTGGCATTGGCTAATGAAGGAGCTGATGTAGCGCTTAATTGCTCGACAACTATAGAGGAAGCCAGAAAAGTCGCTAGGGAAATAGAAAAAGTGGGGCGGAGAATTTTGGTGGTTCAGGCTGACGTATCCGATAAATCAGCGGTTGATAAAATGTTACAGAAAGTACTTGCACAGTTCGGCAGGATTGATATACTTATCAACAATGCTGGTATGTCAGTTGTTGGTCCTTCGGCGGAACTGAGAGAAGATATCTGGAGGCGGGGTATTGATGTCATGTTGACGGGTGTTTTCTTTTGCAGTCAAGCTGTGGGCAGGGAGATGATTAAACAGAAAAGTGGTAAAATCATCAATATAGCTTCAATCAACGGCGTAGCAGCTTTCCCGGAGAGGGCCTGTTATTGCAGCGCCAAAGCCGGAGTAATTGCTCTTACCAAAGTGTTAGGGATAGAATGGGCAAAATATAACATCAATGTTAACGCGGTAGCTCCAGGATATGTAGAGACGGAATTGGTTAATAATCTTGTATCTCAGGGTAAATTGAACATCAAAGAACTGGCAGAAAGAACACCCAGCGGTAAGCTTACGGGTGTGGAAGATGTTACCGAAGCAGTGCTGTTTTTAACTTCAGAATCATCTAAGAATATTAACGGCCAGACAATTGTTATTGATGGCGGTTGGACGGCTTACGGTTACGTTGAGTCCTGGCTTCGAAACAAGAAAAAAGTCTAAATGGAAAAAATAAAAAAGATAAAGGTCTTTTAAGGAGGTAAATAGTGACCAGATGGCATGACTATGTAATAGAACAGGGTTCATTGCCGGATTGGCCCTACCCGATACGCTTCGGCAAGGAACAGGAAATCGAAGTTGATGTCCTTGTAGTGGGGGGTGGTATTGCCGGCTGCTGGGCAGCCATTGCCGCCGCCAGAGAAGGGTTAAACGTAGCAATTATAGAAAAAGGTGATGTGCAGCGTAGCGGAGCCGGCGGACCAGGCTGTGATCACTGGTGCAATGCTCCGGCAAATCCTCTTTCCAACGTAGACCCGGATGAGTGGGCAATACATATGACCGAACGCCCTTACTCCAATGGCATCGGTATTCAAATACAGTGCAGAGAAAACTGGGACACTTTGCAAGAAATGGAAATGATGGGCGGTAAAATCCGTGATACGAATGATGAATATAAAGGCGCTAAAGGTCGAGATGAAAAAACTAAGTTAATGATTTCACCGCGTTATACCAAAATACATAGTTATGTTCTTGATTATGAGAAAATCGGCCCGCCCAAGTCAGGTGATAGATTGAATAACGTGGTCATCAGGGTCTGGGGAAGCACATTTAAACCGGCGCTTAAGAAAGAATGTAAACGGCTTGGCGTAAAAATATTCGACCGTGTTATGGGGACAGCATTGCTTAACGAAAACGGTATCCAAGGAGGCAGGGTGATAGGCGCGATGGGTTTTAATAATCGCACTGGCGAATTCATGATTTTTAAAGCCAAAGCAACTATCTTGTCGACAGGAGGCAGCGGATCAATGTGGATGATGAGCACCGAGTTATGCGGGTACTCCAACATGATGTCTCGTCCTGCCACTGGATGGTGAGCGCCGCCGGCACAATTATAAGGACCCGCTCCAGAGCGTTCCTCATCTTGAGCTCTTTCATGAGTAGACCGGTCATAATGGTTTTGCCAGCACCGGGGTCGTCTGCTAGCAGGAATCGCAGACGAGCCTGAGGTAACATTTTCCCGTATACCGCCTCAATCTGGTGCGGCAGGGAGCGAATACCGGAAAGGCTTACGGCAAATAGCGGGTCATACGCATATGCCAAGGCGATACGGTGGGATTCAATGAGCAAGCGTAGGTCTTGAGCGGAGGCTAATTGTACTATTTGCTGTGGCGTAGAGACCAAGGTTTTAAGTAAGCCCTCGGCTTCCTCGGCTGTAAGGAATGTTTCCTTGATTGTGCCATCATCTGCTCGTACCTGGAGTGCCAGCAATTTCCCCAAAGGCTTTACCGCCTCTACCAGCACCGGGTACGGGAAGTGGCTTTCCAGCATAATCTTCTGGCCGACTAAAGCCTTGGTTCTATCCGCTGTCTCAGACACTGCTGCGTTTTCTCCCTGGCTTACCCTTCGTATTAACAGGCTGATTTGGTGTGGTTGAGGATGGCAAAGGTGGGTTACGCTCTACATATTCCTCCAGGGCTTTGACCATTAGCTCTCTCATAGGAATGCCCTCATCAATAGCCCGGCGTTTAAGGTTTTTGTGCAGACTGTCTTCTATACTGATGCGTACGTGCCCCATTCATATCACCTTTGACACCTTCATCACGAATGTTATGCTCTAGTAGTGGGCTTTGTCAAGCACTGAAAGAGAAGCAGACTTTGAATTTTACTGCTGGTATGACAGCGTGGGCTATGGAAGAATTGTTAATTGTTCTGCAATTATGCTTGGTTTCTACGAAAGATAGAGCATCGTAACTAGAGACCATTAACTGCAAAAGCTCTCATATGCTCTTGTTTTTGTTGAAATCGCTTGCTATAATGTAAATACTTCGCCAAAAGTTGACAAAGGAGACCAAATGCTACTGAACGTCATTGAGGCTGCTAAAAGACTTGGTGTTTCCCCTACGACTATCAGACGAAAGCTAAACGATGACCGGTTTGGCGGTCATGCTGTGCGTGTCGGACAACGCTGGAAGATACCGGAGGATGTGCTTTACACCTATGAGGAAAAACCAGCGGAGGAAGTATCGGGGCCTCACTGGATGAGTCGTCCAGATGAAGGAGGCGTCTGGGAGATAGTAAAGGAGACTCAGATACGCTCGTACGTCGAACGTCTAGTTGCAGAGTTGAAGCCGGATTTTATAATAGTCGGAGTACGGAAGGGCGAGCGAATCTTCACCATTCTAAAACTGATACCACGAGAGTATCGAGAAAGAGTATTTCACCTCGAATATTTCCAACTGATGCCCAAAGACGAGTTGCAAGAATTACTTGAGAATAAGACCGTGCTCCTCCTTGATGACACAATGCAGCGTGGTAGAGGCCTAAGACATGTCCGTGAGTGGTTAGAACGACAATTGAGAGGAAGAATTAAAGTTTATGTAGCCTGTTTATTTCTTAGACTTGCAATGAGGAATGAGGGGAAGGTAGAAATTCCTGACGTAATGGTTTATCAAGAACTGGATGAGCCAACATACCGCTTGGCCACGGCCGAATTGTCATGTTACCACCGATATCTTTGGCCGTTGGACGAGAACCATCCTATGGTATGGGCTGAAATGCCTGGCACCATTCCGGATGAGCGAATGGCCGTAACTCTTAGCAAGTTGGGCAGATTGCTCGAAATGCCTGCACCGGTGCAGGACCAAAACATTCGAATGTTGGTTGTCGACTTGGTTACGACTCCAACATGGCAAAGCCTAGGCCTTCCCAGAACTGCACATGAGTGGCAGAACAAGAAGTTGCGATTTATTTGGGATAAAGAGGCAGGTCGCTTACTGATTGCAGGCATCTGGTTCCCAACACTGAAAGCTACAGCTCGATGGATATCGACTTATCAGACCTCAACCAGCGACCCTTGGTACTCTTATATGAGTACTCAGGATACGGCGACGTGGCAACGACTTGACTTGGAACAAAAAGCCCTTTCTTTGTTCAACGCTTGGGCTATCTATTGTGGCACTAAGCTAATTTGCAGGGCAATTACAGAGCTACTGGTCAACTTTCCGCAAGAGGTTCCACGTGACATCAGGAAATGGAACATAGAAGAAGAAGATTTTATCAGGTCATTTGGTAAGCGATGCGCAGAACGTATAAAGGCTGCAATCCAGTCTGAAATACAAAAAACTTTGGAATTCAACACTCAAACGAGAGTCATGGGGCCAGAATTACCACTGCAGACTCCTAAGAGTTTGCCTATGATGCAAAAAGCACTCACAATTCATGACCATGTTCGACCCCTAGTAGAGCTGTTCAAGCGATTAGTGAAAGAGACAGAAAACGAAGAGGATTCTGACTTCCAAGGAGTTAGTTATGAATATCTAAGAAGGGAATTAGGCGAAGAAACTAGCTTTATTCTTGACCTCGCGCTTGATTATGGGTTCGCCAAACCAAGCAATCTCATATCCACTGAAGGCAATCTTATAACTGTGCAGAGAGTATATAAGGACACAGAGAATAAAGCAGATGAAAACACCAGAGCTTCTAATGCAGCCCAGTTGGACGAACAGCGCCTTTTCTCTGCAACTGACCTCCTTTGTCACACTTACGAGAAATGTAACCCTGGCGACTCACTTCTTACACTAATTTTCCATAAATTATGTGTAAATGTTCAGGCTAACTTGGCGAAGGGGGACATAAATCCTAGCGAAAGGAGTGGCATAAATCACATATTTGTTAGAGAGGTTGCGAGGGAATTTGGCCCAATGGCATATACCCCAGCCACTCTTACCCCAACGACTACAATATCCGTGGTCTCATTTCTTTACGATAAAGGCAAAATAAAGAATCCGCTCAGTGAACAAACACAGTCGTCTCCAATAGTGCTAGTACGGCCAACTCGGTTGGAGCAGGCGCTAATATCCTTCCAAGAGGCATGGTCACCTGATGAGGAGAAAGTTAGCAAAGATGTTCGCCTCCTTTGCGAATTGAATGCTAAGGGGACACTTGGACAGGGAAATCCCACTAAGGGGAATCTTCTCACTGCTTTGGCGGCTTGTTCTTCGGAAAGGCGTTATGTATACTACGGTTTTAACCTTGTGAGAATCTGGAGTTCCAGTGCTAGTATGGTCATGAATCGCCTTGAGGAGCAGATAACAAACAAAAGTACCGAAGCCAAGATTGAGCAGGACATCATTCGAATGCTCCGTACAGGTGCCTCTCTAAGCGACAAAACGAAATGGTATCGAACGTTGTCTAACTGGCGGACGAGCATTGAAAAAGTCCCTATAGAGCCTGACCTTTTGATGGCAAAACAACGTCTTCTGAGCAGAATAGAGCATGCGCCAAATTTGGAACGGGGAAGCGCAGCTCGTTTTGTTATGGATATCGAGCCGCCCATACGTTTAGTAGGTACACTGCTGAGATATGCTGCGACGCAAGCCGGTCTTCTCGCTGATACCCGGTGGGCAAAGAAGCCTGAAGGGGTACGCGTGCGCGATGGGTTTGAACCTATGAATGTAGATGCCGAGCCTCGCAATTTTGCGGAAGTATGTGTTGCATTGCGCGTACAAGGACCGGTGGAAATTGAGAAGGCATGTGAGGCTCTTGACCGACTCGCTTCTCTTGGCGATAAGGATGAGATTAATACTGGTGCGCTTGGTGACCTTAAACAAGTCTGGAATACGCTCCAAGGTGTCATAGATTCCACGGAGAAGAGCTTACAAAAGAGAGGATACAAACTGCAATAATGGCGCAGTATATTGCCTTTGGAAGCTATAAGAAGTTTGAATCTTGGTTGGAAGTAAGTTTGAAAGTTGGCTTTGTTCAGGCGGATAGGATGGTGCAAGCCTTCCTACAAAGTAGTCTGTCATCTTTCGTCCAGGCATTGAAGCTAACGTCAGATGAAGAAGCAGTACTGGAAGATGGTGGGATAATACTTCGGAGTTCCAATATAGAAAGACTACTTGATATTATCGACGCTTTCCGATATAAGGTACCTGTCTCTACTATATTCAGATTTGCTTCATGGGGCATCTCTATTGAACAGCCGGAGGAAGCCAAGAAGTCAGCGCTTTACACTGACCTTCCCGATAGCGTTGTTGTGGCTAGTGCAACGGTACCTCTTCCTGCTGGCGTGACTCGCTCAAACATTAGCCTTGCTGGGAGAATGGTACCGTCTGAGCTGACCTATGTATATTCTAAAAGTGATTCCGGCCGGGCGAGAGTGAACACTTGCTGTGATGATATAGAACTGAATAAGGCAACCGCTTTTGGGGATATTGGTGGATTTAAAGACTGGCTTTTAGCACGCTCAGAATTGCCAAAAGAAATAAGAGACAAAGTACCTACCAGATTAGCTAATTCGTTACTTTCACTTATTGAGGACGGGAGTGATAGAACTCAGAAAGTGTTACGCCCAGAGAGGTCACTTGGCATTGGCACCGACGGAGTTTATCTAACTTCAAGCAGTCATGACTCGTTGTTGCGATTGATTATCTGGGTACAGTGTTCGCTTGCCTGTGAAGGAGTCGCTTTGAGCGTCTGGGGTTTGAACTCAGGACATCCTCAATACAATAGAAAGCGCCAGCCGAGTGGAGATGATTATTTCAGGCTGCTCGAGATGGTGAAAGGAAAAATAAACGGTGATATAGTCGTGACAGAAAGCTTCATACAGCATCTTACACGACCCGAATTATCAAACTTAATTACCTCGCAGCCTGTCGGCGAAGAGGGAATTCATAGAGTTCTCTGGTGGGAGTATCCCTTTAGGGTAGCTGCAAGAGGATGTTAGTAAGCCGTTATTATTAAACTGTGACGCGTATCAGAGGGGAGGGACGACACGGAATCAGTGTACCAGCGAATCATTGTGGCTCTGGATGTCGATTCTGAGAAAGAAGCGATGAGTCTGGTGACAGAGCTCAAGGAGCATGTGGGTATCTTCAAAGTGGGTTTGGAACTACTCAATTCTGAGGGTATCAATATAGTTAGGCGGATAAACGAATTGGGCGGGAAGGTATTTCTTGATGCAAAATTCAAAGATATACCAAACACTGTCGCAGGTGCGTCTCGAGCTGTAACACGGTTGGGAGTCAAGATGTTCAATGTTCATGCTATGGGTGGCCTGGAGATGATGAAGGCAGCGGTAGTGGCCGCACGCCAAGAAGCATCCAAATTAAGAATCGATTGCCCTCTAATTCTTGGTGTCACTGTTCTCACGAGCATCGACCAAAGAACGCTAAACGAACAACTCAGAATTCCGGGGAGCGTTCAGGAGCAAGTTGTTCACCTAACTTCTCTTATAATGGAAGCAGGTCTCGATGGCGTAATATGTTCGCCGCAAGAAATCGAGAGTGTCCTTGCAGCCACGTCTGGAAGATTGCAAGTAGTTACACCCGGAGTTCGACCGCAATGGGCTGCTTTGCAGGACCAAAAGCGCGTTTTGACACCAGCCGAGGCAATCATCAAAGGTGCTTCCTATCTCGTAATAGGCCGACCTATTATTAGACCACCTAAGGAAATCGGAACGCCTGTTGAAGCAGCAAAAAAGGTCGAAGAAGAAATTGTGAATGCATTGCACATAAAAGGAGCCCGAAGATGATGACAGATAGACAGAAGACACTGGCCCTCCAGCTATTCGAGATAGGGGCAGTGAAATTCGGTGCCTTCAAGTTGAAGCTGCATGAAAAGAATCCTGATGCTCCGCCATCTCCCATCTATATCGATTTGCGCATAGTCAGGTCATTTCCTGATGTCATGGACTCAGTTGTTGAAATGTATATGGAATTAACGCGGGGACTACAGTTTGACTTGTTAGCTGATGTTCCGACGGCCGCTACTCCAATCGTAGCCATACTCTCATACAAATTGAGAGCTCCAATGATTTCACCACGTAAGGAAGAAAAAAAACATGGGATTAAGAGACCGATTGATGGTCAGTTCAAAGCTGGGCAAATTGCTCTCCTAGTCGATGACCTTATTACACTAGCAGAAAGTAAGCTAGAAGCTATTTCGGTTCTTGAAGAGAACGACATTATAGTTCGTGATGTATTGGTGCTACTTGACCGCGAACAAGGGGGAGTTGATGAGCTTAATCAAAAAGGGTACAAGTGTCATCTTGCTCTTAAGTTAAAAGAATTGCTGAAGTTTTATCTGGATTCCGAGAAAATATCTCGGGCGAAATATGACGAAACGCTTACTTATTTGGCAAAGTCACAGACCTAAGTGCGCCACTCAACCACGGATAGGCTAGCAGGTGCCCAACGACTAGCAGATGAGATAGTTTAGTTTAGTTATGCGAGCGTTCATGATTCTCGCTGGTTTGGTTGGAATTATTCTATCGATTCCGGATAAGACATAGCATTTGCTGCACTGCCGGAATCAGATGTTTCTTCTCAAACAGGAGTTCGGGAACTGTCCCCCAAGGCCCACTAAAGGGGACGATACCTAGAACCTTTCGCAATCGTTGCCGTCTATCTTCAGAGAGAGTTTTCCCCTCTATTTATTTTTTATTTGTGTTCGGATGGGACACGGCCATCAGCTCCGGTTTATAGATAGGGGAGCACCGAAAACTCAACTAATAAAGCTTATAAATTTGACAGAGGGAAATCCTTATGATAATATATGCATATATGCAGTAATATGCATATATTCTTAGGAGGCTTCTATGAAAGACTTGGTTAAGGTCTATAAGGTACTATCCGATGAGTCGAGGCTTAGAATGTTGAATCTTCTTCTGGAGAGATCTTGTTGTGTCTGCGAGGTGATGCAGGCGTTAGACATCTCGCAATCGAAGGCATCCCGCGGCTTAAGTGCCCTGTATGACGCTGGTATTCTCAAGCTGCATAAGGAAGGGCTATGGTCGCTCTATTCCATCGATTGGGACGGCATGGAGAAGAATCTCAAGGCTATCGTGGAAGCAACCACCTGGTCTTTTCAAGAGAATAAAATAATGGCTGCCGACCGTGAGCTCCTGCGGAAGGTAGAGAGGGTGGGGCCCGGTTGCGTTAAAAAAACCTATGGCGAAAAGAATGCCGTAACTATCTAATTCTACCCGTTATAAGAGGATAACAATATATGTCTTATTTCGTAGAATTACTCCAGGGCGGGTGGAATGGACTGCTTTCTTATCTATCAGCTCATGTTGTAACCTGTCTGGTACCGGCGTTATTCATTGCTGGAGCTATCGCGGCGTTCGTTTCACAAGCGGCGATTCTTAAGTATTTTGGCCCTCAAGCGAAAAAGTGGCTGTCTTACAGTGTAGCTTCTGTATCGGGCGCGGTGTTAGCTGTTTGCTCCTGCACGGTGCTGCCGCTATTCGCCGGGATTTATAAAAAAGGCGCCGGACTCGGTCCGGCAATTGCCTTCCTTTTCGCTGGGCCGGCAATCAATATTCTTGCCATTGTTTATTCAGCCAATCTGCTGGGTTATGATATCGGAATAGGCCGTGCTATTGGCGCTATCGTATTCTCGGTTGTCGTCGGGTTGATTATGGCGCTTATCTACCGTAAAGATAAATCCAAAGCCGATGCCAAGGCTTTCGCCATGCTCGCCGCCGACCCAGCCGGTAAAAGCATCTGGCAGCAGATTCTTTTTATCGGGTCTCTGGTGGGTGTACTAATCTTCGCCGCTTCTAAGAACTGGATTGTAATGGGTGTCTTCCTAGCAGCTATAGCGGTAATCCTATGGCGCTGGTTTACTAAAGGTGAAATAGTGCAATGGCTGAAAGAGACGTTGCACTTTACCCGCCTGATTATACCCTGGCTGCTGCTAGGCGTGTTCGTCGCCGGTATCCTGACTGTAGTTATCCCGCCGGACGTGGTGGCAAAATATGTAGGCGGCAACAGTCTCTTAGCCAATTTCATTGCTTCATTTGCGGGCGCTTTGATGTATTTTGCTACCCTTACCGAAGTGCCCATTGTAAAAGCTTTCATGGAATTGGGGATGGGCAAAGGTCCGGCGCTAGCGCTGTTATTGGCTGGCCCAGCTCTTTCGCTACCGGCAATGTTCACTCTTACGAAAATTATGGGATTCAAGAAAATGATTACCTTTATCGGGGTTGTGGTGATAATGGCGACAATAACAGGCTATATTTTCGGGCTGATAACTGGATAGAAAAATATATGGAGGTAGAAAATGAAAATCAAAATATTAGGGACGGGATGTGCGAAATGCCAGGCACTCGAAAAGACTGTAAATGAAGTGGTTAAAGAGCTTGGCATCGACGCAGAAATCGAGCACGTACGGGACATCAAAAAGATTATGGAATACCCTATCCTGACCACGCCGGGATTGGTGATTGATGAGAGTCTGATCTGCTCCGGGCGGGTGCCCACCAATGCGGAGGTCACCACTTTCATTACCACAGCTCTGGATAAATAGGAGGTAATGGATAAAATGCTTAAAAAGCGGCTGGTAAAATCACCATTTGAAGATTATAAAGTAACTTTTATTCCCGGCAAGGGCGGCTGAGAGTGAGCAGGCGGGGGACCGACGCGTGCCGTCGTCAAATTAAAAAAAGATATAAGCGGTACTATGCCAATTATTGCCGGGTTGATAAGCACTGCTGCGTTTAATCCGGATATACCAATAGTGTCCTTCAGGCATAATAACTGGCGGGTAATATTAAACAAGCGTGAAGTAACGGTTAAAGATATCGTCAAGGAAGCAGATGCGGCAGAATTGATGAAATATCTCAAGGATTTAGTCGAAAAGGGTAATAAATAGAATGTCTAAAGTGAGGACTTACTGATATGGCGGAAGAACAACAATTGAAAGCGGGTGTTAATACCCACGAGAATGTGATTTTTACCTGTTACGGTGGAGCTTCTAACACGGGAATAACCAGCGGGCTGGCTGCTCTGGAAGCGGTCAAGGAGCTGGGATTGAAAAAGGCGGCTATCATGTGCCTAGCGGGGTTGCCAACCAATGTGAAGACAGTCCTCGGGAAGACCAGAGCGACGAAAAAGAAGCCCTTAAATTTATTAAAAAGTCTCTTTACGAACGTATTTTACATTCCCAGCAGGGCAGGCTGAAATCACATCTGGATGCCGCCAATCCGGTGGAAGGGTTTATCCAGCGTACAAAATAATAATTCAGGAGTAATGATGAGTAACAAACGAGAAGCAGTGACTGGCAGACTTTCCTTCCTCGATAGGTTCCTGACGCTGTGGATTTTCCTGGCGATGGGGATTGGGGTTTTACTGGGGTGGGGCTCGCCAGAAGTGGGCAAGTTCATCGATTCATTGAGCGTGGGTACGACGTCTATCCCGATTGCCGTCGGGCTTATCCTGATGATGTATCCGCCGCTAGCCAAGGTTAGGTATGAAGAAATGGGTCATGTCTTCCGCAACTGGCGGGTGCTGCTTTTATCACTGGTGCAGAACTGGGTTATCGGGCCTATATTGATGTTTTTGCTGGCAATACTGTTTCTAGGTAAGATATGGCCGAACTACGACTATATGTACGGGCTGATTATGATTGGCTTAGCACGGTGCATCGCCATGGTCATCGTCTGGAACGAGTTGGCTAAAGGCAATCGGGAATACGCCGCCGGGCTGGTGGCTTTTAACTCTGTTTTCCAGATTCTTTTCTATACGGTGTATGCCTGGATTTTTATCACGATACTGCCGCAGTGGTTCGGGCTGGAAGGTTCTACCGTTGAAGTCACCATGGGGGAAATCGCTAAGAGTGTGTTCATCTATCTTGGCATTCCCTTCTTCGGGGGTATGCTAACCAGGTTCTTTCTTCTCAAAGCTAAAGGCCGTGAATGGTACGAGGGTAAATTCATCCCTAAAATCAGCCCCATCACACTAGCAGCGCTACTGTTTACAATCGTAGTGATGTTCTCGCTCAAGGGCGAGCTTATCGTGCAAATACCTTTAGATGTGTTAAAAATAGCCGTACCTCTTTTAATCTACTTTGTCTTAATGTTTTTAGTGTCCTTCTGGATGGGGAAGAAGATAGGAGCCGACTATTCAAAGACTGCGAGTATCGCCTTCACCGCCGCCAGCAACAACTTCGAGCTAGCCATCGCCGTAGCAGTAGCGGTGTTCGGAATCAGCTCTGGACAGGCGTTCGCCGCGGTTATCGGTCCACTGGTTGAGGTGCCGGTACTCATCAGTCTGGTTAATGTGGCGCTCTATTTCCAGAAGAGGTATTTCAAGGAGAAGCCTTCGAGTACGATATAAACTTGAGATAAAGCCAATGAAGAAATCTGTCACACTAATACTCAATAATGAGGAACTGATGGAGCTCCGACGTGTCCTGCTGGATGAAGACGCTGAAGCGGCTCTCCAGTTCTTGAAGATCTACCTGGGCAAGCAGGTAAAAGCGGCAATTTCCGGGGAAGGCCACTGAAAGCCCTGGTTTGAGCTCCCGGGGAGGAGCTTTAGCGATAAACTTGATATTATGTGAGCATAAGTAGAGTTTATTGCCTGGTTTTGTTTCATAACGTATTATACTAAATAATAATAGGAGGTTAAACATGGAAATAGTCGTTATTGGAACAGAACCGCCCTGCATCCGTTGCCCCACCAACTTCTATTTCCATTGACAATCTATTTTTCCCACTCCTACAATTGAATTAAGAGGAAATGAGAAAGTGGTTATTGTAACCGGGGCAACAGGTCATATAGGTAACGTTCTTGTGCGGGAGCTTCTTGCCAGGGGAACAAGTGTAAAAGCCTTGGTTTTACCCAGCGACGATACGCGCCCGCTCGCTGGATTGGATGTAGAAATTGTTCACGGGGATATCACTGACCCGGAAAGCCTGAAATCGGCTTTTAAAGGTGTCGATATCGTTTTCCATCTTGCCGGTATAGTCACTATTATGCCGAGAATGGCGAGCATACTTGAAAAAGTTAATGTCGGCGGTATACGTAATGTTATTGACGCCTGTCGCTCCTGTAAAGTTCGTCGGCTTGTCTACACCAGCTCCATCCATGCCATTGCCGAACCACCTCACGGTACGATTATTGACGAGTCGCAGCCTTTTTCGCCCGACCATGTCCTGGGTGATTATGCCAGGAGCAAAGCCCGCGCTACATTATTGCTTCTGGATGAAGTAAAAAAAGGTGGCTTGGATGCAGTTATTTGCTGCCCGACGGGCGTTATCGGCCCATGGGATTATGGTATTTCCAATATCGGTCAGCTTATCATCGATTTTGCCAGCGGACAGTTGAAGTCTTATGTCGGCGGAGCTTATGATTTCGTAGATGTACGCGATGTCGCCCGTGGCCTCATTCTCGCCGCGGAAAAAGGCCAATCCGGACGTCATTATATCTTCTCCGGCGCGCAGGTCCAAGTTCCGGAGTTGATGAAAGAACTGGAGAAGGATATAGGCTATCCTGCGCCCACTTACAGGATACCTACGGTAATCGCACGCGCTGCCGGCGTCCTTGCCAGTGTCTACTATCGGTTGTTACGAATGAAACCGGTCTTTACCGCTTACTCCATCGATGTACTGCGGAGTAACTCATTAGTCAATTCTGCGCGGGCGCGTGAAGAACTCGGCTTTAGTTCCAGACCTTGGCAGGAATCCATCCGCGACCATGTGGCGTGGTTCCGCTCGGAGGGCATGCTACCCACGCGGCGGTAGTTTAAATTTGATGTGTTTTAACAGGAGGAAAGCCTATGGACCTGCAATTAAAAGATAAAGTGGCTCTGGTGACCGGCGCCGGTAGCCAGATAGGCTACGGTAGGGCAATATGTTTGACTCTCGCGGAAGAAGGCTGCCATATTATCGCCGCGGACATTATTCTTGAAGGAGCTATGAAGACTGCCAAGCAGGTTGAAGCTTTAGGTCGTAAGGCTTTAGCTATAAAAGTCGACGTTACCAAGCAGAGCGAAGTGGATGCCATGGTGGCGAAGGCGATAAAAAAGTTCGGCAGGATTGATATTCTGGTCAATAACGCCGGTGCTAGCAGTGAGTTGCGACCCTTTATAGAAATGACGGAGGAAGATTGGCAGTTCGATATCGGTGTAAACCTGATTGGTCAAATGAGGGTCGCCCGCGCTGTGCTGCCGCATATGCTTGCCCGCAAGTACGGTCGCATTATCAATACTTCCGGCGGGCAGGGCTTCCCTCTCATTTCTATTTACGGGGCTGCTAAGGGCGGCGTCGTCCAGTTCACTAAAGCCCTGGCGAGAGAAGTCGGCGACAAGGGCATCTTTGTTAATGCCGTGGGTCCTGGACTCGGCAAGACTGGCTTGGTCTGGCGTGCTCCGAAAGAAATGCTGGAAGGTGAGAAAGAGTCTTCTTTACTCAAACGTCTCTGCGAGCCTTCCGATGTAGCGCCGGTGGTAGCTTTCCTGGCTTCAGACAAGTGTAGCTATATGATGGGACAGCTTATTCAGCTTGGCACATCTTAGTCCTTAATCAGCGCGTCCCACGGCGTTTCTAGCGGTGGCACAGGTATCTCTATGAGCACCGGTCGGTCGGCTTTAAGGGCTTCGCTAAGTTTTATACCCAATTCCTCTTGTTTTTCCACTCTCATCCCGATAGCCCCAAAAGCCTCGGCAAATTTGACATAATCAGGGTTATGCAGTTTGTTACCGATATACCTTCCACCGAACTGCTGGCGCTGGATATTGCTGACTGTTCCGTAGGCTTTATCGGTGAAAATCAGGGTAACGACGTTTATTTTTTCTTGCATGGCTGTTGCCAGCTCCGCAGAAGCGTAAGGAAAGCCCCCGTCCCCGCATACCGCCACCACGGCTTTATCCGGATTGGCAACTTTGGCCCCGAGGGCGGTGGGAAAGGCGAATCCCAGAGTTGCAAAATAGGATATCTCTATGTACGAATATAGTTTATTAGCAGGGTAAGCGATATCGCACCAGTAACCGATGTTCGTAATATCCGGCACCAGGATGCCGTCGTCTCCCAGAACGCCGTGAATTGTATCAATAACTGACATTTGAAAAGGGCCGGCTTTTTCCAGTTTTTTCTTTAAACCCTTGCGTAGTTCATCGATTTCTTTTTCCTGCCATAAACTGGACGTACGGTTGCCTATCGCATTTAAAATCGCTTTCATAGCGAGACGAGTATCTGTAGAAATTTCTAGGCCCGTGAGGAAGTTCCTCCTTAATTCCCCGGAATTGCAGTCTACCTGGATGACGCGCTGGTCTGACTCCAAATGGAAACGCGTGTTACCAGCTGCTCTCAACCTCGCCCCGATTACTAGAATAGCATCGGACTTTTTGAAAATAGGATTCAGCCAGAGTGTGGCATTGCCTCCGCAGAAGGGATGGCTATTAGGTATCAGTCCCAGCGCTTCCGGTGTCATGACAACCGGCGCTTTGAGTTTTTCAGCCAGTGTTCTTACTTCGGTAGAAATTCCGGACTTAACTGCACCCCGGCCGGCCAGTATCATTGGCCTTCTGGCTTTTTTAAGAGTTTCTACGGTTTTTTCTATATCTGCATCGTTCGGAGGAACCGGCGCCGATTTTTCCGTGCTCGAGAATACCATTTCGCCCTGTTGTGCCCACAGGTCGAACGGTACTTCGATTTCCACCGGGCGGGGGCAGCCGGTCTTAAGCTCACGGAGTGCCCGGCAGAGAATATCCGGTATGTCCTCCGGTCGCGTTGCCCGGCCGCAATACTTGGTCAAATAACGGAATATTTCCAGCTGCTCGTCCAGTTCGTGCAGGACGCCGCGGTTATACCCAAGGTGCTCACTTTCTATCTGTCCGGAGATGAGTAGAACTGGTGCTGATGATGAATAAGCGGTACCGATAGCGGCTGTCGTATTCAAAGCCCCGGGACCAGGCAGCACCATAGCCACGCCTATTTTACCCGTAGAGAGTGCATAACCGTAAGCCATGTAAGCGGCCGTCTGCTCATGGCGGACGGATATCCAGCGGATATTTTTATCGCGGTAGATGGCATCGAGAGCACCCATAATCTGCACGCCCGGCAGCCCGAAAATTACCTTTATTCCGTCACGCACTAATAAGGCTACCAGTGCTTCGGCGCCGCTCATTTTAACCATTATAACCTCCGAGCCATTATCAGGCTTGTGACTTTAATTATATTATAAAATGTCTGGTTAGGTAACTGGCAAATATTGAAGCTGCCATAAATGTTATGACATAATTGAAAAGTGTCAGATACCAGCTTTACCTCTGTTCTCATAATCGCTATTAGTTTGTCTACCGATTGCTTTGCTGTAGCTTTAAGCTCCAGCATTACCGCCAAGAATTTTACGCTTTACCGGTTTGTTCGTTTACCGCTCAGCTTTGGTATCTTCCAGGCTTTAATGATAACTATCGGCTGGCTGGCAGGACGCTCTATCATTGATTTTATCTCTGTTTATGACCACTGGGTCGCCTTTGGGCTACTAGTTGTTATCGGCGGGAGGATGGTTTATGAATCTTTCCATGAGATAGATAAAAAGAGTGTCAGCGGTTGGCTCAGTCTTTTAGGGCTTTCTCTTGCTACCAGCATCGATGCTTTGGCTGTGGGATTAAGTATTTCCTTCCTAAAAACGGGTATTCTTACGCCTGCCGTAACGGTTGGCCTAACCGCGTTTATCATAACGGTAGTCGCCCAGTTAATAGGGAATAAAGTGGGCTCTCTGGTTGGCAAGCGAGCGGAGTTAATTGGTGGTCTTATTCTTATAGGCATCGCCATTAAAATCCTTTTAGAACACTTGCTTTAAAACCCTTTGCTACGTATTCTAGCTATGCTAGAATAAGCTTAGAAATGGATAGAGAAAAAGAGTTCAACAACCCCGTTATCGCTGAGCAGCTTAAGCGTTTGCCCCACCGCCCCGGTGTCTATATTTATAGAGACGCGGCCAAACATATCCTCTACGTTGGTAAAGCTAAAGACCTCCACCACCGCGTGCGATCTTACTTTCAATCGCCACGGAAACTGGCACCTAAGATTCAGCGCATGGTTACCCGGATAGCTGATATCGATTTTTTTATCGCCAGCTCCGAACAGGAAGCACTCATCATGGAGGGCAACTTCATCAAGCAGTACCGCCCCCGCTATAACGTTTTTCTAAAAGATGATAAATCTTTCCCTTATCTTAAAATAGATGTTAACGAAAAATGGCCCCGCGTCTATGTTACCCGCCGTTTCGAGCAGGACGGCGGGCGTTACTTCGGTCCTTTTGCTGGTGCCAGTTCAGTCAAGCAGACCCTCCGTCTGATAAAGCGACTTTTCCCTGTACGTTTTTGTAGTAAGGATATCACCGGCAAGGCACAGCGGCCTTGCCTGGAATACCATCTCGGCCATTGTCTGGCGCCATGTACGGGCAACGTGCGGCCCGAGGATTATGCCCAGGTCATTAAAGAGGTCACCCTTTTTCTGGAAGGCAAGCGTGATAATGTAATCAAAGAATTACAGGCGAAAATGAACCGGGCTTCTGAAGCTATGGACTTTGAAAAAGCCGCTCGCATTAGAGACCAAATACAGGCATTATATGAAGTGATTGAGGGAGAAAAGATAGCCGCTGTTATCCGTGGTGATGAGGACGTTATTGCTTTCGTCCAGGAAGGCGACTTTGCTTACGTACAGGTATTGTTCGTACGCAATAATAAGTTGACGGGTCGCGAGGGCTTTCTTATGCAGGGTGCCAGCCAGGAAGACCCCGTACAGGTCATGTCCGGCTTTATTAAGCAGTATTATACTTCTGCTGCCCAGATACCACCGCTTTTACTTATTCAGTATCCTGTGGAGGATAAGGACGTTATCCGCGAATGGCTAAAGACGAGAAGAGGCGCGTCTGTGAATATCACCGTGCCTCGCCAGGGTGTGAAAAAGCAGCTTATCGATATCGCTGCTGAAAACGCCCGCCAGGGACTGGAACAGGTAAAGATCAAGGAAATCACAGCCGGCAAATCGCTGGATATTGCTCTGGCCGAGCTTGAAAAAGAGCTCAAACTAAATGCCCCGCCCCTCCGCATGGAAGCCTACGATATCTCCAATATCCAGGGTAGATCAGCGGTCGGCAGTATGGTCGTCTTTGAAAACGGTAAGCCGAAGTCATCTCATTACCGCCGCTTTAGAATTAAGACGGTTGAGGGCGCCAATGACTACGCCATGCTGCAGGAAGTCCTCCGCCGTCGTTTCAAGCATAGCGGTACTAAAAATGTTTCTACCGCCGATGCCTGGAGTATTTTGCCCGACCTCGTCCTTATCGATGGCGGCAAGGGGCAGCTTAATGCGGCCTTGGCTGTTATCAAGGAATTAAATGTTGATGTCCCCGTAATCGGTCTGGCTAAAGAAAACGAGGAGATATACCTTACCCGCCGGGCTAAGCCTCTGGTCTTGTCCAGGTCTTCCCCGGCGCTCCAGCTTCTCCAACGCTTGAGAGACGAAGCACACCGCTTTGCCATAAGTTATTTTTCTAACGTGCACCGCAAAAAAGCTTTCGCCTCTATTATGGACGGCATCCCGGGTATCGGGCCCAGGCGTAAAAATGCCCTTCTGCGTCAATTCGGTTCTGTTCAGCGCATTAGAGAAGCCTCCATCGAAGAGCTGGTCGCCGCAGCGGGTGTATCGACGGCACAGGCTAAAAAGATTAAGGAGTATCTCTAGCTATGCCGGCCAACTTAACGCCACAGTATCTTGAGGCAGAAAAGAATTACCGCGCCGCTAAAACCACCCAGGAAAAAATCGCCTGGCTTGAAGAGATGCTATCAGTCATGCCCAAACATAAGGGCACCGACCACCTCCGCGCCGAACTGCGCACCAAAATCGCCAATTTGACCAAGTCCATGGGTAAAAAGGCGGCTACTTCTCGCGCTACTACCAAGATTGAGAAGTCAGGCGCCGCTCAAGTGGCGGTTATCGGGCCTCCCAATACCGGCAAGTCACAAATCGTCGCCGCCGTCACCAATGCCAAACCCACTGTCGCAGCCTACCCATATACCACCCAGTCCGCCACCCCCGGCATGATGAATTTTGAGAACATTCAGGTACAGCTTATTGATACTCCGCCCCTCGGGGAACAACCACCGGAGTGGTGGCTCTTGAATATTATCAGGAGGGCGGACGCTCTTTTGCTGGTCGTCGATTTGAGTCAGGATGCTTTAACGCAGGCTGATGTTTTAATTACCTTGTTAAAGGAGAAAAATATAGGATTCGGTAAAAATCCCGCGCCGGAGGATGAAGACTCTCCTGTAAGTTATAAGAAAGCGTTACTGGTTGCTAATAAAGCTGACCTCGACCCGTCCGGCAGAAACTACCGTGATTTACAGGAGATGTATGGTGGGATGTTGCCTACTATCGCTATCAATGCCGCCTCCGGTAATCTTGACGACCTTAAGAAACAAATCTTCCATATGCTTGATGTTATCCGCGTCTATACAAAGACCCCCGGCGGTAAACCGGATATGACCGAGCCTATTATTTTAGAGAGGGGTAGTACTCTGGAAATGGCGGCCATTGCCATTCATAAGTCTTTTGCCCAGCGCTTGAAATACGCCCGCATCTGGGGTTCCGGTAAGTTCGACGGCATCATGGTTAAACGCGACCACGTTCTGCAGGACGGGGATATAATAGAATTACACGTTTAGAGTTATGGCTCTTTTACCTTAACTATTTTCCAGGAATTTACGTATCGTCGCTGCATTCTCCAGTGCATACCCTGCAATATCATTATTAAAATAGATATATATAAATTTTAAGTTCTTCGCCAATCGTTTTATCTTTTTCGCCCAGTCAGCCATTTCTTCATCAGTGTAACGACTGGAATAAAGACTCTCGCTGCCATGAAATCTAACATACGTAAAATCGGTCGTAGCGATAATTGGGGAAGTCAGTTTAGGCATATCGAAAACGCAAAACCCAACCTTATACCGGCGCAAAATATCGTAAACTTCATCCGTAAACCATGAATCGTGCCTGAACTCAATAACATGTTTTAGTCCGCGCGGTAATATTTTTAAGAAATCAGTAAGCCTATCATCATCGCGGTGTAAGCCCGGCGGTAGCTGGTATAGAAGAGGTCCCAACTTCTCTTTCAGCAGTTCAGCTCTTGATATGAATTTCTTAATTTCTTCTTTACAGTCTTTCAGCCGTTTGATATGCGTGGTATATCGGCTTATCTTTAGTGCGAATGTAAAATCGGGAGGTGATGAACCATACCAGTTTTTAAAGGCATTCTCCGAGGGCAGGTGATAAAATGTATTATTCAGTTCCAGCGTATTGAAATGTTGTGCATAAAACTCCAGCCACTTCGCCTTCGCCAGCTTTTCTGGGTAAAACCTGCCGCGCCAGTCGTCGTAATGCCAGCCTGATGTACCGATGTAATACTGTGTCATCTAATCGCTCCAGCGCTCATTCTAACACCGCCGGAGTGGATTTCCAATCATTTTTTTAGGTTGACCATTAATCGCATATTCTATATATTGAATATATATGCAAAAAACCGCCGTTCAGCTGGATTTTGATGGTACGGTAACCGAGGAAGACGTTAGTTTTCTCCTGCTGGATACATTTGCCGGTAGTAGCTGGCGTAAATATCTTGACGAATACAACACAGGTAGAATTTCGGTCGGTACTTTCAGTAAAAAAGTCTTCGGCATGATGATAGCTGACAGAAAAACCATGACCGACTTTGTCCTAAACAATCCCCGGGTAAAGGTACGTTTGGGTTTTAAAGAATTCGTTGATTATTGTAAGGATAATGGCATCGAAGTGATTATTGTCAGTAACGGACTCACCTTTTATATCGAGGCGATGCTCGAGAAATTAGGCATAGACGGACTTGATGTCCATGCGGCGGAGAACATTTTTTCCCCGGCCGGCATGAAGGTTAGGTATCTTGGCCCTAATGGCAAGGAGCTGGAAACCGGCTTTAAACAAGCCTATACCGATATGCTGTGTAAAATGGGGTATCGGGTTATTTACGTTGGCAACGGCACCTCAGATATAATCCCTTCCCGTAAAGCACAATATGTATGCGCCACCGCCGACCTGCTGGAACGCTGCCGGGCGCAAAATCTAAAGTGTTATCCCTTTAATGACTTCTTTGACGTCATCAAGATAATTGATGGGCTCAAACTTGGTTAATCTATTTTAAGAGTAATCCCTATCGGGCAGTGGTCAGAACCCATGACTTCCGGTTGTATAAAAGCGTTAGTAACTGCGGGAAGCAGGTTCTTACTCACGAAAAAGTAGTCGATTCTCCAGCCTACATTTCTGGCCCTCGCCCCGGTCTTTAAGTCCCAGTAGGTGTACTGCTCTGGCTCTTTATGAAAATGCCGGAATGTATCCACATACCCATGGGAAACGAATTTATCCATCCATGCCCGCTCTTCCGGCAGGAAACCGGTATTTTTAACATTTTCCTTGGGCCGCGCTAGATCGATTTCTTTATGGGCGGTGTTCAAGTCACCGGCAATGATGAGTTTTCGGCCGGCGTTCACCAGTGAATCGGCGTAATTTAGGAAGACGTCATAAAAATCGAGTTTATATGGTACCCGCTTGTTACCCGCTCCGCCGTTGGGGAAATAAATATTAAACAGCATGAAGACCGGATATTCGGCGATGATGACCCTCCCCTCGAGGTCTAGGTTGACCTTGCCGAAGTCGTACTTTACATCCCGCGGTTTTTCACGGGTATATACCGCCACTCCCGCATAACCTTTTTTCTCTGGATAATTCCAGTAAACGTTGTAACCCTCAACTTTCTTAAGGTCGGCGTCCAGCTGGTCGGGCTGGGCTTTAGTTTCTTGCAGACATAGGATATCAGGCGATTCTTTGCGGAACCATTCCAGGAATCCTTTATTTTTTATCGCCCGTATGCCGTTAACGTTCCAGCAAAGCAGTTTCTTTTCTGACATTGCTTTATCTCCGTTTGCTATTAAACGTATTTATTTATTATACTTTTATATGTAAGAAAATACCATATTAAGGCGAAAATTTTGGAGAAAGTCTTTACTAATCTCACTAACGGCGGTCCCGTGCAGGTGTACGTCAATAACGGGAAAATCATTCGCGTCCGCCCCCTAATTTTCAATGATAGCGATGCCGCTTCTTGGACTATTACCGCTGGGAGAAAGGAATTCTCACCACTGCGCAAGGCGTGTGTCGCTCCTTTTACGGTAGTTGAAAAAGCACGCATCTACTCCGATTTACGTCTGAAATACCCCCTTATCAGAGAGGATTTCGACCCCAGAGGAAAGCGTAATCCGCAAAACCGCGGCAAATCCGGCTACCGGCGCATTAGTTGGGACAAAGCTCTAAATATTGTCGCTGGAGAGATGCAGAGAATCAGGTCTGCTTATGGCCCCGAAGCTATTATGTCCCGCGCCTCTTCCCATCATAACTGGGGGAATATCGGCTACCGTACCTCGGCCTGGGCGCGCTTTTTTAATCTCATCGGTTTTACGGATATTCTAGACAATCCTGATAGCTGGGAAGGCTGGCATTGGGGAGCCACTCATACCTTCGGTTTTTACTGGAGACTCGGTATGCCGGAGCAGTATGACCTCGTTGAAGACGCTTTAAAAAACACTGACCTCATTATTCACTGGGGTAACGACCCGGACACCACGCGCGGTATCTACGGCGGCCAGGAATCGGTTCTCTGGCGCTACTGGCTGCGCGACCTCGGTAAAAAGCAGATTTTTATCGACCCATTTTGCAACTATACCGCCACTATATTAGGCGATAAATGGATTACGCCCCGCCCCGGCACGGATGCCGCCCTGGCTGAAGCCATCGCCCATGTCTGGTTGACCGAAGGGACTTATGATAAAGATTATGTTGCCACACATACCGTAGGCTTTAATGAATTTAAGCAGCACATTCTAGGAGATAATTGCACGCCGGAGTGGGCAGCGGCGATCTGCGATGTTCCCGTGTATATTATTAAAAGTCTGGCGCGTGAATGGGCAGCCTCCCGGACGATGCTGGCGGCCGGTTCACGCGGTGGCGAATCAGGCGCCTGCCGTCAGGCTTATGGCACCGAGTGGGCGCGTTTAATGGTCCTACTCCAGGCTATGCAGGGACTGGGCAAGCCGGGCGTAAATATCTGGGGTACCACCATGGGGGCGCCTTTTAACGCCGATTTTCAATTCCCAGGCTACGCCACTTTCGGGTTCACTTTTCTTAACCGGTTCGCAAAAAAGCAGGCGGTCAATCCGGTCAAGCAGCGTATCTACCGTCTGCTTCTTCCGGAGGCTATTTTAAGTCCCCCCATAAAATGGCTGGGTGAGACCTTTTGCGGGCAGTCGCTTGAGCAGCAGTTCATCCCCTTTACCTACCCCATCCCCGGCTGCTCCGAAGTGAAAATGTACTACCGTTACGGAGGTTCTTACCTCGGCACGATGACGGCGACCAACCGCTACATAAAAATGTACCAGAGCCCCAAACTGGAGTTCATTGTTAACCAGGACTGCTGGTGGTGCACCGAGACCGGCCTCGCGGATATTATCCTCCCTGCCTGCACCAATTTTGAGCGCCCCGATATCGGCGAATGGGCAAATACCGGCGGCTATACTCATCATGGCTCCAACGCCTGCAACCACCGCGTTATCGTCTATCAGCATAAGTGTATCGAGCCGTTATTTGAATCTAAATCTGATTATCAAATTTTTACCGAACTGGCTGCCCGACTCGGTATTAAAGATGACTTTACCGAAGGCAATACGGAAGAGGACTGGATAGAAAAGGTCTTTAATGTTTCCGACCTGCCAAAATATATATCTTTCACCGACTTTAAGAAAAAGGGCTATTTCATCGTACCCATACCGAAGAATTATAAACCTGCTCCCGCCCTGCGGTGGTTTTACGAAGGTCGCGATTGTGATACACCCGACCACTTTAACCCGAAACTCAATACTCCTCGCTCGAAAGAGCTGGGCACCTACAGCGGCAAAATTGAGTTTGTTTCCCAGAGCTTGAAGAAGCATTTCCCGGATGATAAGGAAAGGCCGCCTTTACCCCGCTACATCCCCTCATGGGAAGGGTATGATTCTAAACTCATAAAAAAGTATCCCCTCCAACTTATCACGCCCCACCCCAGGTACTCTTTCCATACACACCACGATGCCAATTCTAGCTGGCTCGCTGAGATTCCGGGCCACCGCGTCTTTAAGGACGGCTATTACTGGCGTCCGGTGCGCCTGAATCCTGTTGATGCTACTGCTCGCGGTATTAAAAGTGGGGATATCGTTAAGCTTTATAACGACCGCGGCGCGGTGCTCTGTATCGCTGACGTGACCGAAAGAGTACGGCGCGGCGTGGCACACGCTAACTACGGCTCCGCCAGGTACGACCCTCTTGAACCCGGCAATCCTGATAGTATCGATAGGGGTGGGTGTGTGGCTATATTGACTCCTTCCCGCATGCTTTCGAAGAACGCCCCCGGCATGGCCCCCAACTCCTGCCTGGTGGAAATTGAAAAATGGAAAAGCTAATGAATCTAATGCATTAGCGAAAGGACCGGTGAGACTATGAAGGACTTAATGGAAATTATCAAGGCTCGTAAAAGCATCCGCGTTTATCAGGCTAAACCCCTCCCGAAAAAAGTCGTTGAAGATATTCTGGAAGCTGCTAAATACGCTCCAACTGCCCGTAATCTCCAGGAATTAGAGTATAAGGTAATCACCAATAAAACGTTGATTAACAAACTCAACGAAGGCCTCGGAGCTGTCCTAAAAAAAGAAGGTTTTCCACTTAAAGGTCCGCCCGGCGCCAAGCCCGATTTTTTCTATGGAGCTCCACTCGTCATTATTATCACCGCGCCAAAAGACAATATGTGGGCTCCGGCAGATGCAGGTCTGGCAGTGCAGAATATATTGCTTTATGCCACTTCAATTGGCCTGGGTGCGTGCTTTATCGGCATGGCGAAGCTTATCGAGCGGGATAAGAACTTACTGACAATGATTCATATCGCTGATAATATGGCTATCGTGGCAGCGGTCATCTGCGGTTATCCGGCGGAAAATCCTCCACCCCGCGAGAAAAAGCTTACCGTAGAATTCTTTGAATAATCACCTACTGTCATTCTGAGGGAGTCCCGATTTTATCAGGACGACCGTGAGAATCTCTATGATATTCTTTATTGAATAATAGGGATTGCTACGCGGAGTTTCATCCTTAGCGAAGCGTGAGGACTCGTATTGACGCAAAGTAAAGCAAAAATGTAGAAAAAATGGAGCGGAAGACGAGATTCGAACTCGCGACCTCCTCCTTGGCAAGGAGGCATTCTACCACTGAACTACTTCCGCCCGCCTTTTGCCTGGTGCCGAGGCCCAGAATTGAACTGGGGACACGCGGATTTTCAGTCCGCTGCTCTACCAACTGAGCTACCTCGGCAAACAGCTATATTTTACTGGAGATTAGAAGCACAGTCAAGGAATACTTATAAAAAGACTTAACTTCACTTATCTTTATTTGACATCCCCTTTCCGCTATGTAAAGATATATCGTAATGTCACAGCAGCTTGATAAAGAATCCTACCACCGCAAAATCTGGGGCTTGCACCATAATGTTTTTTTCCTTGGTTTGGTTAGCTTTCTTACAGATATATCCTCGGAGATGATTTTCACCCTTATCCCTCTCTTCGTCACCAACGTACTCAAGGGCACCGCCATGCAGGTCGGCTTTATCGGTGGCATCTCGGAAAGCTTTGACGCTATCTTCCGTATTTTCTCCGGGCGTATCAGCGACCGTTTTCAAAAGCGCAAACCGCTGGCTGTTTTCGGCTATGGCTTTTCCACTATCGTCAAGCCTTTCATGCTTTTAGTTACCAGCTGGGGAGGCGCGCTGGGCATCCGCTTCGGCGACCGCATCGGCAAAGGCGTGAGGAGCTCCCCGCGCGATGCCCTGATTGCCGACTCCGTTGGTGCCGATAAGCGGGGCAAAGCTTTTGGTATCCACCGCGCCATGGACACGTCCGGCGCCGTCCTGGGACTGGTTATCGCCGCCATAATCATTTACGCCTTGCAGGGTAGTACCATCAACCTGGCTGACAATACCTACCGCTGGATAGTCATTATCGGCGTGGTTCCGGCTGCCCTGGCGGTCATTATCTTGCTGGCTTTCGTCCACGAAAAAGGGCTGCCTTCCCGCGCCGTTGTGCCCACTGCTGGTACGCTGCCGACGGCGACAAAGCAGGCTTTCAGCAGCCGGTTCAAGCTCTTCCTGCTTATCATGGGCATATGCACCCTCGGCAACTCCTCCGACTTTTTTATCGTCCTGCGTGCACAGGACCTGAATGTTAACGTTCTTGAAATTACTTTGATGCTTGTACTTTTTAACGTGACTTATGCCGCTGTGGCTGCGCCCGCGGGCATTCTCTCCGACAGGCTGGGCAGGAGGAAGGTTATTGCTATCGGCTGGACGGTCTATGCGCTAGTCTATCTTGGCTTCGCCGTATCTGGGTCAGTCTGGCATATGTGGGTACTTTTTGCCGCCTACGGCATCTACTACGGCGTCGCCGAAGGGGTCGCTAAAGCCTTTGTCGCCGACCTTGTTCCCGCGGAAAGGCGTGGCACAGCTTACGGTTACTATCAGGGTGTGGTCGGGATAATGCTCCTTCCCGCCAGCATTTTAGCCGGCTGGCTCTGGGATACTGTCAGCCCCGCTACACCATTTTATCTTGGCGCCGGCCTCGCTTTCTTAGCTATGCTCGGCCTTCTTTTCCTCCTCAAAGAAAAGAAGTAGTGTCCTCGCGTGCCCTTCTGCAGAAGGACTTGGTAATCTCCATCTTTACTTAAATATATATATCAGACTATCAGCATCTATTTCGGATTTGGGGAGAGATTAAGTAAGAGGGGCTGCCAGCCCCCTCTTTTAATAAGCACCCTCTCCAACCAATTGATAAATGCTTTAACCAATGATGTGGTTGGAGAGGGCAGGGTGAGGTGTCAAACTATTCATATCTCGGTTGCCACTTCACATAACTCTAAAAACGACTCGCCGAAGCTATTTAGCTTCGAGTCGTTTCCCTAAAATTAAAATTGACCGTAACTACAGCTTTGAGCTATAATTAAAGATGGAACCAGTCAAGACCATCCAAAAAGGTAGAGGTTCATTTTGCACGAGTCTTGCGGCATATTCGGTATCTATTCCCCCAAAGAGGATGTAGCCCGCCTTACCTTTTTCGGTATTTTTGCTCTCCAGCACCGCGGCCAGGAAAGCGCTGGCATTGCTACCGCCGACGGTAAAAAGATTAAAGTCTATACTGGCATGGGGCGTGTTTCCAGTGTCTTTACCGAAGAATCCCTGAAAACCATCTCCGGCGGTTACATCGCTATCGGGCATAACCGTTATTCAACCACCGGATCCAATCGTACGGCTAACGCTCAACCAATACTGGTCGGCAACGACAGCGTAACCATAGCCATTGCTCATAATGGCAACATCGTCAACGCCGCCTATCTTTACCAGGAACTGGTCGAGCAGGGATATGCCTTCCGCGGTTCTACTGACAGCGAAGTAATAGCTAACCTGATATTATCTTCTCCCGCCGGAACGATGCTGGAAAAAATCAGGTATGCTATGCGTCGGCTACAGGGGGCATATTCGCTCGTTATATTAACACCGCAGGAATTATATGTGGTACGCGACCCTTTAGGTGTGCGGCCGCTTTGCCTGGGCAGCGTGGATAGCGGCTGGGCGGTTGCTTCAGAGTCCTGCGCTCTCGACCATATCGGTGCGGAGTTTATTCGAGAGATTGCGCCTGGCGAAATAGTTTTAATAAACGAAAACGGTGTCCAGAGCTACCCGGGAGATTCTGGCAAGCGCGCGACATGCATCTTTGAATATATTTATTTTGCCCGACCCGATAGCGTGATAAACGGCCGGTTATTGTATCCTGCTCGTCAAGCAATGGGCGCGGGACTGGCGCGCGAATACCCAGTCGATGCCGATATAGTTATGGGGATACCTGATTCAGCTACCGCAGCCGGTACGGGATACGCCCGCGAGTCCGGTATTCCTGTTGTTGAGGGACTGATAAAGAACCGCTATGTCGGGCGTACTTTTATTGAACCAGACCAGCGCATGAGAGACCTCGGCGTAAAACTAAAGTTTAATCCGCTGCCCCAGGTACTGGATGGAGAAAAAGTCGTGGTGGTTGACGATAGCATCGTGCGCGGCACGACGACTCCCAGCGTGGTGAATCTGTTGCGTAAAGCAGGAGCTAAAGAGGTCCACATGCGCATCTGTGCGCCTCCCATAAAATACCCCTGCTTTTTTGGGGTGGATATGGCGACGAGAGCGGAGTTAATTGCTGCCCAGAAAAGCGTTCCGGAAATATGTAAGTTCATCGGTGCCGATACATTAGGATATTTAAGCATCGAAGGTTTGATAAAAGCTGTGGCATTACCTAAAGAAATTTTCTGTCTGGCTTGTTTTACCGGCGATTATCCCATACCGGTGCAAATAGAGATGGACAAGCTGGCGCTGGAAAACATACCCAATAAACAACCGGTCGATGTCTGCGACGCCGTTGATGAACCATGACACGAACCTTTAAAAACTTCCTGAATATCAGTTAATAATTTATCCCCCTTTATGAACTCAATACACCTATCAAACAGGTGAGAAAATAAGCAATTAAATCAACCGTGTTCGAGAGGAGTATTGGTTTGGGCATTATGGTCGCCTTAATTATGATAACCAGGAAAAAAGTGGTATCATTAGGCGGGACGAACCATATCCGGTTGTTATCCTTAAGAAAATGCTTGACTTTTAATCCTTCATGGTAGAAAGACTTTGGAATGCCTGGATTTTTTAGTTTAAGCATTGATATAAAAAAATATCAAGACGATTTTCTGGATGACCTATTCGGGCAGACATTCTATCAACAGCATTTAGGCGAAGATTATGCCGGATTGGCAACATGTAATGAAGGGAAAATCAATATTCGCACCCACCGAGGGCTATTTAGGCCAACCTTTAGCAATGACATGGCGGGACTCGAAGGAACTCTGGGGATTGGTTATTGCGGTGATAATAGAGAGCCGATTTTGGTAGATTCTAATTTAGGTGATTTTGCTATTTGTTTTTGCGGCAATATTATTAACCGAAATGAGTTAATTACAGAACTGAAGACCCGTGGACACTCTTTTGCTTGGGGCGGAGTAGATATTGAGATAATTGCCAAGTTAATAGCTCAGGGGGAAGGATGGGTTGATGGTATTAAAAAGATGAATAACGAAATCGAGGGAGCATATTCCGTGGCAATACTTACTACCGATGGGATATATATAGCCTCTGATCCCAGTGGTCGCTGGCCTCTTGTTATCGGAGAAAAGAAGGGGGCAGTGGCAGCCGCGACCGACCCATGCGGTTTTACTAATGGAGGATTTAGCTATAAGCGGGACGTAGAGCCTGGTGAAATCACATTGCTGAAAAATGACGACGCGGAAGTCGTAAGTAAAATGCCAAGTAATAAAACCCAAATTTGTACGTTCGTCTGGGTTTATACCAATTTCCCCAACTCAATATTTAAAAACGTCCCCGTTTCAGCCGTGAGAAAAAGACTGGGAGCTATTTTAGCTAGAAGGGATATTAAGCGAGGGTTCATTCCAGATATTGTTGCTCCTGTTCCTGATTCCGGCAGATTTTGTGCCATAGGATATCATCAAGAGTTCTGCCGACAGGTGAACGAGAAAAAAATAGATAGAATTCCTGAATACGACGAAATATTAGTGAAATATCCTTACTCTGGTAGAAGTTATCCCCGGTCGAGTCAAGCAAAAAGAGACCTGGAAGCTCATATCAAACAGTTGAGAAGCGGTGAGAGTTATTCCGGTAAGAAAGTAGTAGTTTGTGACGATTCTATCCGGAGGGGCACCCAGACCGAAAGAAATCTGGTGCCCAAACTTAAATCTTTAGGTATCAGCGAGATTCATTTCAGGATTTCCAATCCAGATTCTTTTACTTACTGCCGCTGGGGAAAAACAATACAAAAAGGGGAACTCTTAGCTGCCCGGATTCCTTCTATTAAAAAAAGAATTAAATTTTTGGGCATCGACAGCCTGGAACATACAACAGTTCAAGAGCTGGCTGAGGCGATCGGACTACCTCTCGAGACTCTATGCATCGACTGCGATTTACCAGCACAAGCAGAATTAGTTTAAATTTACAAGGTTTGTTGTCCAAGTAAGAAAAGAAAAACTTCCCCCTTTTCAGTATTTACGCCTGGATATACTATTAAGTATTGACACAAGCCCTTTTTTATTATATAGTTAGAACAGGTGTTCTTTATCCAGATATTTTACTGCGGAAGAGGACATGAAAAAGTTATCGGATAAACAGCGGCGTATCATCAGGTATATCGACAGCTTTTTTTCCGAGAAAGGCTACCCACCCACTATCCGGGATATTCAGAAAGGATGTAACATCAGTTCGACGTCGGTGGTGGATTATAATCTGAATGTCCTGGAAAGCCGCGGCTTTATCAGTCGTAATGCCGAAATTTCGCGAGGCATAAGGTTGCTTACAAAGCCGCTGGTCTCCGAGAACATATCAACCGTGCCGATAATCGGTATGATAGCCGCCGGCGAACCGATACCGGTACCGACCCCCGATATCTGGGATGTTGCCGCGGTATCAGAAACAATGGAAGTACCATCGGAGCTTACCCGGGGCAGAAAGAACGTTTATGCCTTACGCGTAAAAGGTACTTCCATGATAGACGCACTGATAAACGATGGCGATATCGTCCTTATGCAGCACGTTGATGCTGTGGAAAACGGCCAGATGGCCGCCGTCTGGCTGAAATCAGAAAAAGAAGTGACTCTAAAAAAGGTATACGTGGAGTCGGACAGAATCCGTCTTCAGCCAGCCAACAGCCAGATGCGGGAATTTTTTACGCGACCGGATAATATCGAAATCCAGGGTAAGGTTATCGCCGTTGTAAGACGGGTAGATTGAATCTTATTCTACTTTTTATAGACCGGCGTGCACCAGTGCATATATTTAGGATGGTCACCCCGGATGACTTTCGTGTAGATTTCCTGTAATTTGGCTGTAATAGGTCCAATTTCACCATTACCAATCTTGCGTTGGTCTATTTCAGAGACGGGCGTCACATGAGCGGCTGTTCCGGTCAGGAAACACTCGTCGGCGACATATAATTCACTGCGATCAATAGACCGGTTGATTGTCGTTATTCCAAGCTCTTTTTCAGCCAGCTCAATCACGGTGTTCCTGGTAATGCCCATGAGTATATTGTTGTTGGTGGCGGGTGTAATAAGCTTGCCGTCCATCACCAAAAAAATGTTCTCACCGCTGCCCTCGGAAATATGACCGTCCGGGGATAACATTATGGCTTCGTCATAACCGTTATTGACGGCTTCGGTTTTTGCCAGGGCGTTATTGATATAGATTCCGGTCGCTTTAATCTGCGGAGGGATGACATTATCCTCCGGGCGATGCCAGGAAGAAACGCCGCAGCGTGCTTTATCCACATCCAGATAAGGGCCCCAGGGAATTACTAAGATAAAAATATCATGCTCGAGGTCATGCAGGCGCACGCCCAGCGCCTGCGAACTCGTATAGGCTAACGGGCGGATATAGACATCTTCCTTGAAGTCGCATTTAGCCACCAGCTCTATAGTCTTGCGGCAGAGTTCATCGATGGAAAGAGGTAGTTTTATTTTTAAAACGTGGCAGCCCCTCGCCAAGCGTTCGTAATGTTCTTTAAGACGGAAGATATAAATCTGCTTTTGATTATCGTTCCAGTTGCCGCGGATGCCTTCGAAGATGCCCGTGCCATAGTGGAGAAAATGGGTCATAATCCCGATTTTCGCTTCCTCTAAGGGCATAATTTTCTTTTGAAAGTAGGCATAGGACGGCATGGCATTATCTCCTTTCCGAGTATACGTTCATTATAACTACGAGAAGAGTAAAAATACAAGTGGATGCATCCCACGCTATATTACGGAGTACACGACAGAAAAAAGATGTATCTCCAGGCAGGGAGTACATGGTATAATCCACTACGTATGGCTGAAGAAAAAAGCAATATACTTGATAAAAAGAAGATATTGAGCTGGCTGAAAAAAAGTGTATTACCTTTAACAGGTCTGCTGATTGTTGTAGCCGTTATTATCATACTTAGCGTAATTTATATAAGAGATAAAGACTTTTTTGAAAACCTTAAAGGATACGGATACGCCGGGGTTTTCGTTATCAGTGTTTTTTTAAATGCTACGATTATCATACCCGTCAGCGCCATGGCGATAATGGCTTCCATGGGGGGTGTTTTACCTTCACCTTTACTGGTGGGTGTCATCGGAGGTATCGGGGCGGGCATCGGGGAGATGACGGCTTATGTTGCTGGACGTAGCGGTCGCCAGTTATTGGCGAAGAACACTATTTACACCAGGGTGGAAAAATGGGTCAAGCGCTGGGGATGGATAGCTATCTTAATCCTTTCCATATTCCCATTCGTGTTCGATGTCGTAGGCATAATCGCCGGGGCAATGCGGATGCCATGGTGGAGATTTTTCCTCGCCTGCTGGGCGGGGCGTACAATCTCGTATGTTACGGTGGCTTACCTGGCACACTTCGGGTTCAAAGCATTGCCCTGGTTCAGCTAAAGACGGCGCTTGATACCGATGACCGCCGCCGCTCCAACGACGAAATACACAATACAGACCAGCAACATGAATTGATAACCGCTTAAAGGGCTGCGGCTGTTAAAAAAGTCGATAGCGGGTCCGATTAAGCGGGCTAGAACGGCACCTCCGGCCGTTGCCATATTGGCGATGCCGAGATAACGGGCTTCCTCATGTTTGGGGGTAAAATCGGTAGCCAGTGCCCAGTTGGTGCTATTGAAGATACCCATCGCCACGCCGATGATGCCGGCTGCCCAGAGGATAATGTTATATTCGTGAGAAAGGGTGATGATACCGATACCTAAGGCACCCAGCAAGCCAGAGATTACAGTAAGTGGTTTCCGACCTATTTTATCGGAGAGATAGCCGGCGGGCCAAACGGCTACTAGCATACTGATAGCGCCGATGGCGGTGAAACGAGAAGTTGCGGCAGCGGGGTCGGTAATGCCAACGACGTATTTCAGGTAATTGTAAGCGAACTGCTGGATAGTGGTAAAAGCCATATAAACGAAAAGACGCGAGACAAGAAACCAGACGAAACTGGAATTCCTCCAGACATCTTTACTGAAGACATGCGATAAGGCCGCGAAGGGCGACTTATGATTGACGATATATGATGGTTTTTCACGGACGAGCAATACGGTAGCCAGCATTGTGATAAGCAGTATAAATTCTAGTGCTCCCAATACCTGCCATAGCCCGGCGGTGCCGCTTTTTGCGGAATACAACCAGCCTGTAATTAAAACAAATATCATACCGCCGGCCAGCTCGAATAGTCCCTTCAACCCCGATGCTGTGCCGTGTTTTTCTGTGGGTACAAACTCTGGAATGAATGCCTGGTAAGGTCCCTGCGCCGTATTAGAAGCTATCTGTAGAAGACATACGATGACGAAAATTGCGGCAAAGCTAGTTGCCCAACCGATACCCGTTAGCAATATCATCACGGCGGAAATGCCAAATAATATAAAAGGTCGACGCCTTCCCCAGTTGAAATGGGAACGGTCACTTATAGCACCGGCAACAGGTTGGACGAACATGGCTAACAATAAACCACAAGCCGTAATAATAGCGAGGTAGGTATTTGCCTGTGATTCGGAAACAAGGTCTTCCAAACGCCTGGGTAAAATGATTATGTGTAGGCTCTGCCAGAGGGCTGTAATGGCAAAACCAAGAATGGTTATCTTGACATAATCCGAGCGGCGAAAGGGGGTAGCGTTTTGGTTTATCATGGCGATTGCTTTTTAGAAGCATAGCAGAGAGGAGGGATAGGAGTAAAGAGGGCTTTAAACTCATATCTCAAACATTGATTTTATAAAGTCAAGATATTCGGTATATAATTCATTTAAATATGAAATATCCCATCATCGAAGAAATACACATGGCGCCGGAAGCCGCCTGGTGCTTCGAGGCTTTTGCGGAGAGACCTTTCAGTTTCTGGCTGGATAGTGGCATGGACCCGCAGAAACTGGGGCGTTATTCTTTTATAGGCAGCGACCCGTTTCTGGTGATGAGAAGCCGGGGCGATGAGATAACACTGATAAAAGAAGGAGCAGAGGAGAGAAGGAAGGGCAATCCTTTCGATGTGTTAGGAGAATTGATAGAGGCTTATGTTATTGATGATGTAAATTCTGAAATTCCTTTTTTAGGTGGAGCGGTGGGGTATTTCAGCTATGATTTATGCCACTTTATTGAGAAGCTGCCGAAAAAAGCTATCGATGATTTAGAGTTGCCAGAGTGTTACCTGGGCTTTTACGACGCAATCTTGGTGTTTGACCAAGTTAAGAACGAGACCTATATAGTTTCCACCGGCTTTCCGGAATCTGAAGAAGGTAAAAGACAGCAGAGAGCTATAGCAAGACTAAACGAGCTAAGGAACCTAGTAACGCTCGCCCCACCGACCGTCGATGAAAGGGGAGTTATTACAGCTAGAAAGCAAACACTTAAGAGCAATTTCTCTCATGAGAAGTATCTGGAGGCGGTGACCAGAGCACGGGAATATATCTGTGCGGGGGACATATTCCAGGTCAATCTATCACAGAGGCTAGAAGTTGACATAAAGGCGAAGCCTTATGAACTTTATAAAAGGCTACGTAAAATAAATCCGGCACCTTTCGCCAATTATTTTAACTTTGACGGAGTGAGTATTGCGGGGACTTCGCCGGAGAGGTTTTTGAAGGTAAGGGGCAATTGGGTGGAAACGAGGCCGATTAAAGGCACCAAGCCGCGCGGCGTCACCCCGGAAGAAGATAAGGCGCTAGCGGAAAGCCTAATGCAAAGCGTTAAAGACCGCGCGGAAAACATTATGATTGTCGACCTGGAGCGTAACGATATCGGGAGGGTATGCCGCTATGGCACGGTGAAGGTAACAGAACTGGCGATACTGGAGACCTATCCGACCGTATTTCACCTGACCTCGACGGTGGTGGGGCAAATGAGGGAGGGAAAAAACATTATCGACCTGGTAAAAGCTACCTTTCCCGGAGGCTCGATTACAGGGGCGCCAAAAGTGCGAGCGATGGAAATCATCGATGAATTAGAGCCAACCCGCAGGAGCGTTTATACAGGTTCTCTGGGTTACATAAGCTTTAACGGAAATATGGATTTAAACATTGTGATACGCACGTTTATCGTCAAGGATGGCAAAGCGTATTTCCAGGTAGGCGGGGCGATAGTCTATGATTCCGTGCCAGAAGCAGAATACATCGAAACTTTAGACAAGGGAAAGGCTTTGATACAGGCACTCGGCCTGGTGGCAGACAAAGATGTGGAGATAATTTCATGATTCTGGTGATAGATAATTACGATTCTTTTACCTATAACCTGGTGCAGTACCTGGGGGAACTGGGGCATGAATCGATAGTTTACCGCAACGATGCGATAACTCTGGAACAGATAGTATTGGTGGCGCCGAGTCATATTATAATATCGCCGGGGCCGTGCACGCCGCTGGAGGCGGGAATATCCAATGATGTCGTGCGGCATTTTAAGGGCAGAATTCCTATCCTGGGGGTATGCCTGGGGCACCAGTGCATCGGGTATGTTTATGGGGGATTGATAAAGCGGGCGGTATTACCGATGCACGGGAAAGAGTCGCTGGTTTATCATGACGGGGAGACGATTTTCCGGGGGATATCGTCGCCAATTGTAGCCGGGAGGTATCATTCATTGGTTATCGAGGCGGAGACGATGCCGGCAACGCTGGAAATCTCAGCGAAAACGGAGGACGGGGTGGTGATGGGGGTAAGAAACCGGCGGGACATGGTGGAGGGAGTGCAATTTCATCCGGAAAGCATTATGACGCCGCAGGGGCATAATATCTTAAAGAATTTCTTAGAGATGACTTTATCTAAGGAGAGGCAATAATGAAAGAGATAGTATATTTAAATGGTTCATTGGTGCCTCGCTCGGAAGCCAGGATTTCCATTGACGACCACGGTTTTCTTTACGGGTACGGACTTTTTGAAACAATGCGGACGTATGATGGTAAATATTTTCTTCTAGACCGGCATATAAAGCGACTTATGAATTACGCGGAGGTCATCGGTCTGGAGCAAAAACTAAAAAGCATTAACCTAGATAAAGCCTGCCGGGACACTCTTAAGGTAAACGGTATTAAAGAAGCCCGCGTCCGTATAACAGTCACCAACGGAACGGTAACGGCTTTACCATGGGTAGATTCCGGAGGCAAACCCACCGTGCTCGTAACCACCCGGCCTTATACACCTTTTTCCAAGGCAAAATACAGCGATGGCTTTAAAGTTGGGATAGCATCGGTAAGGCGGATGAAACAGTCCGTATTCTCGGCGATAAAATCGATTAGCTATCTGTTAAATGTGGTGGCGAGGATGGAGGCGGCGGAAAAAGGATGGGACGAGACTATTTTATTGAACGACGAGGGCTACATCGCGGAGGGGGGAGGCAGTAATATCTTTTTCGTAAGAGAAGGAAGACTGATAACACCGGCTCTGAACAGTGGGATAATCCCTGGGGTTACGCGTGAGGTGACGATAGAACTGGCAAGTAGCCTGAGTATAAGCGTAAGCGAAGGACCGGTGGGCATTGGGGTTATTAAAAAGTGCGACGAAATTTTTATGACCAACGCTATGATAGAAATCATGCCGGTAACAAAGGTCTGTGATAATGAAGGGAACACAGTAACTATCAGTGGGGGGAAAGCAGGGGAAATCACCCTTAAGCTAATGGAGGCATATAGTAAAAGGGTCGAGAGGGAGAAGAAGTAGTATTGCTACCAGAATTCAATACGTGAGACATGTTCGTTGTCTTTGATGATTTTACGTATGGCATCGCGGGTGGTTTCATCGGTAATCGGTTCAACATCAGAAACTGGTAAGCCTTGCTGGTTCTTCTCCGCGCGCCATTTAACGATATAGCCAGGCACGAGCGCACTATTAAAGTCGGAGGCGCCGCAGCAGGAAGATTCGATAACTGCCTGACTAAGGATGTAAAAGACTTCCCGCCCATCATACTTGAGTCTTACCTCTTTTTGTGGAGTGTAGTAGCCTGATGGGGCGAGGATATCTTTATTTAGTTCAAGGTGAGTGTATTTTTTCATACCAATCCTGTGGCCTCCGGTAGTCCGAGCACAATATTCATGTTCTGGATAGCGGCCCCCGAAGCACCTTTACCTAAATTATCGTAACGCGCCGAAAGCAAAATTCTGTCCTTATTCCCGAAGACGAATATTTCAAGGTTATTAGTGTCGTTGCAGTCGGTGAAAGTAAGGAAGCCGTTTTTCAGAAAATCATCCGCCGGGTAAGGCATAACTTTAACAAACTGCTCTCCGGCATAATATTCAGCCAGCACTTCTCTAACTTCCGCCGCTGAAAGACGTTTTTTTAAAAAGTCCGGCACCAGCGGGATGGAGATAATTTCGCCGTTATATACGTTAACCACAGTGGGGGCGAAAAGGGGCGGTCGCGCCAAACCTACAACCCTGGTCATCTCGGGGAGGTGTTTGTGATTTAAGGCGAGCGAATAGGGGCGGGGATTTTTTATGTCATCGGGAACGTTCTCACCTGAATAATCACTGATCAAAGTTTTTCCGCCGCCGCTGTATCCGGCAACCACATGGCAGGAAACCGGGTAATCTGGACTGACAATACCTTGAGCCACCAGGGGATAAAGCATCAGGATAAAACCGGTGGCGTGGCAGCCGGGCACAGAAATTCTCTTTGAATTTTTAATTAAAGCTCTCTGTCCTTTTTTTAATTCAGGGAGGCCATAAACCCACCCCTCTGTAATACGGTGCGCGGTAGACCCGTCAATAACGCAGACCGACCTGTTTTTTATCAGACTAACAGACTCGCGGGCGGCATCATCCGGAAGACAAAGAAAAACGATATCCGCTTCGTTGAGGAGGTTTTTTCTGGCGGCAGGGTCCTTGTGTTTTTCAACTGGTATTTGCAGGATTTCAATGTCTTTTCTGCCGTTCAAACGTTCGTGTATTTTCAGGCCGGTTGTGCCGTGCTGTCCATCGACAAACACTGTTTTTTTCATATCACAAATCCCCTAATAATCCCTGTATCTAAGTATAACATAAGCTTGTACGTATTGACACTGATTCACTGAAAGTAACGTTTTATGCGGATGGGGGTCGTACTTTAGATATAAAATTTCGGTTTTGTGAGTAAAAAAATTTTATTTATACGTGGCTGACACTTGACACGAGCGTGGACGATGGTTTATTGTTATTAACAAATTGCGTCAAGGAAGGAGGAACCATGCAAGCGTATTGTGTAAAGTGCCGAGCCAAGAAAGAAATGAGCAATGCTAAATCCATCACCATGAAG
>DAOUCO010000117.1:0-8626 GCA_034432135.1 Dehalococcoidales bacterium
GTATATAAGGTTTGTTTTCCTTAAGTTTGCGTAAATGGACCTCGGCGTATTCTTGTATATCTTTGAAAGTTGCGGCTACCGGGCTTTCACTTGCTTTCACTTTTTTCTTTTTCCTTCATTCCTTGTTCGTGCCCGAAGCCCAGTAGCAGGCCGTCTACTTTAGTTGGTTCCACTTGCCCCTCCGGTTTCCCGTCCACCACCGTGACCGGGGCTTTGGTACAGCCACCCCCACAAGCTACTATATCCAGGTCGAACTCCCGGTCTGCCGTCGTCTCCCCCGAATTTATCTTTAAGCGGCGTTTCCAGGCGTCCAGCGTTATATAGCCCCCCTTCATATGGCAGGCGGTGCCCAGGCATACTCTTATCGAGTGTTTGCCGGGAGGGTTAAGACGGAATTGGTTATAGAAAGTGACCACGCCGTAAACATCTATTGCGGCGATTCTTAGATAATCGGCGATTTCTATCATTGCTTCGCGGGGGAGGTAGCCTAGTTTCCTCTGCACGTTTTGTAAAATCGGGATAAGATAGTGCTTCTTCCTGGCGTACCCATTTAAAATCGCCCTGGTCTCTCCGATTATCTGTTCCCGTTCTTTATCGTTTGTCGCTGTATTAACTTTAATCATGATATCCTCACCTGCTTCAATTCTGGCGATGCTGGCTGTTTTTGTCAAGGAAGGAGTTTTACTGACCTTCCGCTATATCTATATTAACATCCTGTTTATTTTTTGTTCCTGCGTATTTACGTCTTTGTTACGCATTACGCTATAGACTCCAGTTATTAAATGGCCGAGGTATCGCCTGTGAAGCAGCCCGTCTTTAGAAAAGCGTGCCTTAAACTACTGCTGGCTATAGTAGCATGCGCGCTTCTTTGCCTGTCCCTTGGCATTGGTGCTTTCGCGGCGGAAACTACATGGACGCAGACGAGCCAGGCCGACTTCACCTCCGGCACGCTCGTCCAACTTGATGCCATCAGCAGTCCCGGCGATGTCGTGCTTGCGAAAGTTGGCAGCGGCTATCTCTATGCCTTTAGAGGCAAGAACACCAAGACCTTCTGGCGCTATGATATTGCTACTGATACGTGGTCGCCGCTGGCTGATGCCCCTTTTTATGTGGGTGCTGGTGGGGCTTTAGCTTACGATGGAAGTAATTATATTTATGCTCTCTGCGGCAACGGACAAAAATATTTCTGGCGCTACGATATTTCTTCAAATGCCTGGTCGTCCTTGATGTCTACGCCCCATTCTATCAATGCCGGCGGCGCCCTTGCTTTCACGGGGGACTACATCTACGCGACCCGCGGCGGCGGTAGTACCCGGTTCTATCGTTATAATATATCTGGCAATTCCTGGTCGACCATGGCTTTCACGCTTTCTGGTGTTAGCGGTGGCGGCGCATTAACTTATGATGGAGCTGACTACATTTATGCGCTTAGAGGCGGCTCGACCACCACTTTCTGGAGATACAGCATCTCGGGTAATATTTGGTCGACCCTGACCGGCACTCCGTCTATCGTAGGTGACGGCGGTTCGCTCGCTTTTGACGGCGGCAACTATATTTATGCGTTAAAGGGACTCAATACCGTTACTTTCTGGCGTTATGATATCTCTGCTAATTCCTGGGCTTCAATGGCGGATACCCCGGCGACGCCCTGTGTCTACGGTGGCGGCGCTCTCGCTTACGATAAAGAGAATCATTTTTACGCCTTGCGCGGCAATAATCAGGACGATTTCTGGAAGTATAATGTTTCCGGAAATTCTTGGGACACGCTGCATGATACGCCTGCGAGTGTAACCTGGGGTGGCGCACTCACTTTTGTACCGGCAAATTATTATGCTTCTGGGGAGCTTACGTCTTCCGCTTATGATACAACAGGCGCCTCAAATTTTGGCAATATATCTTGGACGGCCGCAACGCCCGCTGGCACTTCTATTAAATTTCAAATAGCTACCAATAACGATAGTGCAACCTGGAGCTTTAAAGGCCCCGATGGTGCGTTAAATACGTATTACACCTCTAGCGGCGCCGCTATTTGGTCCGGCCACGACGGTGACCGCTATATCAAATATAAGGCTTTTTTCAGTACCTCCGACATCAATGATACCCCCATCTTAAATGATGTCAGTATTAATTACAGCGCCTTGATTACGCTACCATCTGCATCTACTTCCGATGCTACCTTGGTGGAAGAGACCACGGCAACTTTGCACGGTACGGTGACCAGCGACGGCGGTGAAGCCTGCCAGTACCAGTTCGTTTATGGCACGGCCTCCGGCGGTCCTTATCCTTACAGCACCGGCTGGACGGGCAATGTGACTACCGGGCAGCCTTTCAGTGTTGCTGTTACCGGTCTAGCTAAGGGAACGAAATACTACTTTATAGCGCAGGTGAAAAACAGCTTCGGTACTGGCAGCGGCACCGAATACGATTTCTTGACCAAGCCGGATGAACCTATGGCGACTACCTTTATTGCTACTGCGGTCAACGATAACCAAATTGACTTGAGGTGGACTAAAGGTGAAGGCGCCCAGAAAACCATGATTCGCCGCAGCACTGGCGACTATCCTGTCGATAGAAATGACGGCGTACTTGTCTATTTTGATACCGGCACGTCTTTTTCTGATACCGGCCTGTCTCCGGAGACGCTTTATTATTATCGTGCGTGGTCTTATGTTAGTGGCAGTGAGCAATGGTCGGATAATTATCGTGACGCCACCGCTCAAACTTACCCTTCACCGACTCTGACGCCAACCGAAACACCCACCGAGACCCCGATAACGATAGGCGGCTCTGTCTATCCGGTCAATAAGCTGCAAATATTAATGCCCTGGCTCTGTATTGCCGGAGTTTTGATGCTGATTTCGGGAGGGGTTATTCTTAAAGCGATCAGGAAGAAAATATCCTTGCGTTAGGTTGTTTCAAGCCCTCTGGCCGAATATCTTACTTCCGATGCGTATCATATTGGCGCCTTCTTCTATAGCGATTTTATAGGAATCCGTCATTCCCATGGAGAGGTATCTCATTTCCACGTCTGGCAGGGCAAGTTTCTTAATGTTATCGAACAATTTTTTTGTCTGACGGAAGCAAGCCCGAAGTTCTTCCGTCCGTCCTGTTATTGGTCCCATGGTCATTAGACCCATCACCCGGATATTTTTCATATCCGATATAGCTTTTATCAGCGGTTCGGCGTTTTCCGGATAGACCCCTGCTTTTTGCGTCTCACGTCCGCTGTTTATTTCTATCAGCACCGGCATGGTCTTGCCGATTTGGCTGCACCTTTTATCTATCTCCGCCGCTATCGCTACCGAGTCCACTGTTTCTATCATGTCGAAAAGCCCCGCTGCTTTTTTTACTTTGTTCGTTTGCAGGTGCCCGATGAAGTGCCACTCTACATTATTCCCGATTACTTGGTAAGCCTTTTCCGCTTCCTGCACATAGTTCTCTCCGATTTTCCTTATGCCTGCCGCCACCGCCTCGGCAATTTCATCGGGTGTTCGGGTTTTCGCCGCGGCAATGAGTTCTACGCCTTCAGGAAGCTCGTTAAGTAATTGTTTAACGTTCTCTGTAATGCTCATTTTTAATATATAGGGACAGCTGAATTATCCACATTTTACCCCACCCATGCAATAGCCACCAAACCCGCAATTCATGTTAAACGTAGTGAAGGATATCGGGGTGGGGAAAAACCTTATTACCGTTTTAGAATAAAAAATAGACTTAAGATGTTAAATAGGAATATCCGGATTATAATTAATGGATATCGATAGTTTGTATTATTCTTTGATGGTTACCAGTTTTTTCTTCTTGATATTTTTATCTACTGATTTTTCAAAGATGTCCTTCATCGAAAGTGACATGCTATTGAGCTTGGCGGCATCCGTAAATTTCCTCTGCGCGGCAAGCTCTTCCTGTGCCGTGATGCGGATGACGCGGATATCCGCCAGGATTTTTTGTATTTCTTCGTTAGCCTGGCGTATCATATCTTCAATTTCCCGTTGTGTGGCCAGACGGGCGTGCAGGACAAGCTGATGGGCTTCGCTACGTGCTCTTAATGCTGTTTCTTGCTGATATTTAACGGCTTCCGCTCTCATGCGGCGAATTAACTCAAGTTCCTGCTGGGCTATAGTCCGTATACGATGTAAAGAGGTCGTCGTTTCACCAGTGCCTACGTTGCCCTCGGTTACCGGCCTTACCGATGGAGGTCTGGAAGTGAATGCCTTTTTCGCAGGAGTAGACGTTTTCGGTGGTATTATTTTATCTAAATTTTTATCAGCGACCGGTACAGCTTTAAACGGTTCAACGCGTATTTTGCTTTGTGATATTTTCATTTTTAGACCTTTTTTTGACGGTCAATCCCTTTTTTATCTTACATCCTGGTGTATGTTAATACGGAGATGGTTATCACCTAATATAGCTGGGTGTAATCCCTTAACTTGGAAGTCGCCTGTTGTTGCCGTAACAGGAATTATAATTATGTTAGAATAAAAGTATCGCCTGTTCACGAATAAGGAGGTTGCGCTTTGTTCTCTGCTGAATATCTGGGTATCGTTGCCGGACTTTTAAGTACATTTGCACTCGTCCCTCAAATAATGCGGGTTTATAAGCTTAAAAGCGCCCGTGAAATAAGCTTTCTCTTTAATACTTCGATGCTGCTGGGGATAATTATCTGGCTGGTTTATGGCATTGTCCTCGGCCTTGTTTCATTGATGATATGGAATTCTATCGGCATCGTTTTAAACGGCTGGCTCTTATTCGCCAAGTTAAAATACGGTCGGGTAAAAAGTACTTAAAGCTGTTTTTCCCGCTTTATCGCTATATTCAGCATGTAAAATGTAATATTTTCTTTAAAATTTAGCGGAAAACCATTGACCAAAAGATATAAATAGTTTACACTATGGATATATTACATCCCCTGGTAGTAATCATGAGAACGAATTATAAGATGAACCTTTCCCGCCAATGCTGGAAACTTTCCGGCATCTTTAGCTATTTGGGGATGCTGCATTATTAGTCAATCGTCTTTCGGCAATTTCTTTTATTATTTTTATTTATAGAGGCACATATAAAAAGTGAGGTTGGGCGGTATTCCTGAAAGCCTTTCTCTATAACGGCGAGGAGGCGGATGGAGGGACATATGGTTGAACAATATGATAAACAGCGCCAACAATTGGAAGCCGAACATAAGCGTCTTACCGATGAACTAGCTCAATTGGAGACGAATAAGTCCACCGCCGAGGAACGGCGAGAGGGTAGTCCTTTTGGAAAACGCGAAGAAGAAGCCACCGAAACCCTGGAACTGGAAAAACGGCTGGCGTTGGAAAACCGTATCCGTCAGGAAATGGCTTCCGTAGAGCATGCTCTGGAAAAAATCAAGAACGGCACCTATGGATTATGTGATAACTGCGGTAAGAAGATAGACCCTGAACGACTGGCAGCATTGCCGCAGGCAACCCTTTGTCTAAACTGTAAAGCTTTATTGGCGAAAAATGCAAAAGCCGCACCTCCCCCGAGATAGATCGCGGGATATCATCTTTGGCAGTGTCGTCGTTTTCATCGTCGTTCTCGACCAGCTTACCAAAGCGTTAGTCAGGGCTAAACTAGCCGTTGGACAGGTTTGGTTTGATGTCGGATTTTTCCAGATAATAAACGTCCGGAATACCGGAGCGGCTTTCGGCCTTTTTCAAGATAATTCTTTAACTATAATTATCACTTCTGTTATCGGCATTATCGTCATCCTGATACTTATTTTTCTCCTACGGAGTCGCTGGCATTTCCTGGAGAGCATGTGGGTGCAGGTAGCGATGGCTCTGGTCATGGGTGGCGCTATCGGCAATAACCTTATCGACCGCATCCGCATGGGATATGTCACCGATTTTATTGATTTTAAAGTCTGGCCGGCATGGAATGTTGCCGATGCTTCCATAACCGTCGGCGTTATCATTATTGCCTACCGGCTTATTTTTTATTCCGGTGGCGTTAAGAAAAAAGAATGACTAAGGAGTATTCCTTTGTAGTTGATGTTTCTGGCCTTCGCCTCGATAAATTCGTCGGCGAAAGGTGTCCAGAGCTTTCCCGCACTCATGCCCGCGAACTTATTGAAGGCGGCTTTATTACTGTAAACAATAAGGCGGCTAAACCCAGTCTAAAACTGAAGTCCGGCGAAAAAGTAAACATTATCATTCCCAACGCCCCGCCCAGCCACCTGGAAGCGGAAAATATACCCCTGAAAGTTGTATATGAAGACGCCGATGTTGTTGTGGTGGATAAACCGGCTGGTATGGCGGTGCACCCCGCCCCGGGACACTCTTCCCATACTCTCGTTAATGCCGTCCTGAACTACTTGCCTGCGCTGGCTCAAGAAAATGATTCTCTACGACCCGGCATCGTTCACCGACTGGATAAAGATACCTCCGGGCTTATTGTTGTAGCCAAAAACCGCGTGGCGCAAGCAGACCTCTCTAAGCAGTTTAAAAACCGTATCGTTAAAAAGTCTTATCTTGCTCTGGTAAAAGGTAGACTGACGCCGGAGAAAGGCATCATCGAGGCCGCCATTGGCCGCGACCGTCGCCACCGACAACGTATGGCTGTTGTCTCTAAGGGCAGGGAAGCCCGCACGGAATACCGCGTTATTAAATACTATGGAAATTATACTTTGATGGAAATTAAACCGGAGACCGGCCGCACGCACCAGATTAGAGTGCATCTGTCGGCTATAGGCTTCCCCGTTGCCGGCGATGCCACCTATGGCTTAAAGTCCCCCCGCTTCCCCCGCCAGTTCCTCCATGCCAGCAGGATAGGTTTCAATCTCCCCTCCACCGGCGTATGGGTCGAATTTGAATCCCCCCTCCCCCCTGATTTAGAAAAAGTATTAAGAGAAATTGGATAGCTTTTTTCGGTTGTCATTACTAGTCTGAAGATCGTGTTAATATCGATATTTGCCTACTAATCTATAAATTACCAAATTAACTTTTTGGGTTGGGGGCAGAGGTTAAGGAGAGTCTATATTCTCTATATTTGCAGTTATCTTTAAAAAATGATTAAATAAATATAGTAACCATCCCGATATATCGCGTTATAATAAATTCTAAAGTGGGGGATTTTTTATGCAATATCGCAAATTCGGTAAGCTTGATTGGAAGGTCTCCGCTCTGGGCTTCGGTGCTATGCGTCTACCAGTTATAGATAACAACCAGGCTAAAATCGACGAGCCGTTAGCTATCAAAATGATTCGTTACGCCGCTGATAACGGCGTTAACTATATCGATTCCGGCTATATGTATCACATGGGACAAAGCGAGGTGCTGGTCGGCAAAGCGATAAAAGACGGCTACCGCGAAAAGATGAAGGTCGTAACTAAATTGCCCGTAAATTTCATGCAAAAACCCGACGACATTGACCGTATTCTTAACGAGCAGTTGCAGAGACTCGGTATTGATAAAATCGACTTCTATCTCCTGCACGGACTCAGCAAAATTGGCTGGGATAAAGTGCGTGAGTGGAACGTCCTTAACTGGGCGGAAAAGCAGATGGCTCAAGGTAAAATCGGTCGCCTGGGTTTTTCTTTCCATGATACGTTCGATGTCTTTAAAGAAATTGTTGATGGCTATGATAACTGGGTGCTCGCCCAGGTGCTTTATAACTATATGGACGAGAACGAGCAGGCGGGACGTAAAGGCGTCGAATACGCCGCTTCCAAAGGTCTCGCCGTTGTCGTTATGGAGCCCCTGCGCGGCGGCAAACTGGCTAAAGACCCCCCGCCAGACCCCGTCGCTAAAGTGATTAAGAATGCTAAACCTAAAAGAAGGGGTGTGGAATGGGCTTTGCACTGGGTCTGGAACCAGCCGGAAATTTCGATGTTGCTAAGCGGCATGAGCACTATGGAGCAGGTCGTGGACAACGTTAAAATTGCTGACAGTTCTAAGCCTGGTATTTATAAAGCCGCTGACCTTGAAGTAATCAAGAAAATCAAGGAAGCCTATAAAAGCCTTAGCCCCATCCCCTGCTCCGGCTGCCGCTACTGTATGCCCTGCCCCAACAAGGTGGAAATCCCCCGTGTCTTTCAGATTTATAACGACGCCGTTATGTACGACGATATTATGGGCGGTAAGTTCATGTATAACGGACCCTTCGGTATTACGCAGGATCAGCGTGCCGACCAGTGTACCGAATGTGAGGAATGCCTGGAAAAATGCCCCCAGAAAATCAATATCCCGGACTGGCTTAAAAAAGCCCATGAGGCTTTATATTCTGCTGTACCGATGGGCCCGCCTATGCCCCCGCCCCCTAAACCGAAAGAGTAATTAGTTACTAAAGCTAATTCGAAGAGGGGGTATCCCGCCCTTTTTCCTCTATTTATACAGCCACTTCCTGAATACATGCCGGCTTAAAAACGGCATCACTACCCACGTTAAAATACTTACTAATAAGGCGGCCACCAAGAAGCTCTCTAAATAAAAATTCATATCTGTAAAAATCCATTTTAACAACTTTAAAATTGCTATCGAAAGCACAAATACCGCAAAAAAAGTCACAATCGCCATTTTCCACGGCGGCGGCGCTTCCAGCTCCGGGCATTCCGGTATGGAAAACCACGTCTCCAGTCCCGTCGCCTCCTGCCGGCTCCTGCGTG
>DAOUCO010000118.1:0-17443 GCA_034432135.1 Dehalococcoidales bacterium
GTACAGTTGTGCTGGGCGGGGGTGGGGGTATATACGTGCAATTATCTCTCCCATTACGGTGCGACGACCATCCGTGTGGAAAGCTCGACACGGCCGGACCCGGTGAGGCTTTTCGCGCCCTTTGCGCCGACGAATAAGCCGGGGGAACCGGTGGGGCTGGAGCGCAGCGCTTTCTTTTCGATAACGCATACGGCGCCGGAACTATGCATCAGCCTGAACTTTAAGCAGCCGGAAGCGATAGAGATTTTTAAGAAGCTGGTAGCCTGGGCGGACGTGGTGGCGGAGGGGTTCCCGGCGGGAGTTATGGATAAAATGGGGCTAGACTACGAGGGGCTGAAGAAAATAAAGCCAGACATTATAATGTTCCGCACCTGCGGCTACGGTCACACGGGGCCGATGGCGGACCAGCCGGGGTTCGGGAGTATATTGACTGCCGTTACGATGATGGACAATATCGTCGGCTGGCCGGACAGGCCGCCGGTGCCTCCATCGACATATTATACCGACCAGCTTTCGCCGATGTACGCTTCGCTTTCCATAATGGCGGCGCTGGACTATAGAAGGCGGACAGGCAGGGGGCAGTATATCGACCACTCACAGGTAGAAACGGGCTTAAACTATATGACGCCGCTGATTCTCGATTATCAGGTAAACGGTCGGGAGTTCCAAACTAAGGGCAATAAGAACGAACACGCTGCGCCGCACGGCATTTACCGCTGTAAAGGCGATGACAGATGGGTAGCCATCGCGGTGATGAGTGATGAGGAATGGCAAAGCTTTGTTAAGGTGATAGGCAGTCCGAAGTGGGCGAAGGACAAAAAATACGCCAAAGCCGCCGACCGCGTTAAGTACAGCGACGAACTCGATAAGCTGGTGGAGGCGTGGACAATCAACTATAAGCCGGAAGAGGTGGAGGGGAAGCTACAGAGAGCGGGGGTGGGGGCGGGCGTCGTCGCTAACGCTAAAGATATAGATGAAGACCCGCAGATGACCTATTATAATTTTTACCGGGAACTAGAACACCCCTACATGGGAAAGTTAAGATACTATCACCCACCGCCGCTGAAGTTATCAGGGGCGGAAGCAGAGGTAAAAAGGCCGGTCTTACTGGGCGAGCATACAGATTATATTTGCACGAAGATACTAGGCATGACGCAGGAAGAAGTAGATAGATTAAGGCAGAAAGGCGTGTTCGACTAATGTAACGCCTAGCATTTTTTCAGCGGGGGATTACCGCTGCTCGTTTAACCTTTTCAACCCTTACGGCCGAAACCTTGAACTCGGGGGTTTTAGCCACCGGGTCGTAGGCGGGATTGGTCAGCTCATTGGTGGGACTTTCCGCAAAGTGGAAGGTCATGGCGATAGTGCCTGGCGGAGACGAGTCGGTGATTAAAGCCCGGGCAGTAACTGCGCCGCGACGGGAAACGACACGCACCATCTCGCCATCGTTGATATCAAACGATTTAGCGTCCACAGGATTTATCGCCACCAACTCTTCTTTACGCAGAATATTCAGTCCTTTTACCTTGCGGGTCATCGTACCGGTATGGTACTGGAAGAGGCTGCGGTTGGTGGTGAGCACTAGAGGATACTCTTCGTCAGGCGTTTCTACCGGGGGTCTGTAAACCAGTGGTATGAAGCGCCCTTTGCCGCGAGAAAAGATGGCGGTATGGAGAATAGCCGTGCCCGGGTGCTCTTCCGTAGGGCAGGGCCATTGCAGGCTGCCGTTTTCCAGTCGGCGATAGCTAATGCCGCCGTAGCTGGGTGTGAGGCGAGCGATTTCTTCCATAATATGTGCGGGGCTATCGAAGTCGAAGCCTTTAGCCCCTAGGCGGCGGGCTATCTGGCAGATAATCCACCAATCGGGTTTGCTGTCGCCGACGGGTTCGATGGCTTTTCTAACTCTCTGTACACGGCGCTCGGTATTGGTAAAGGTCCCATCTTTTTCTGCAAAGCTGCAGGCGGGCAGGACGACATCGGCAAGCTGAGCGGTCTCTGAAAGAAAGATATCCTGCACCACGAAGAATTCCAGTCGGCTTAAAGCTTCGCGCACGTGTTTACCGTCGGGGTCGCTCAAAGAGGGATTTTCGCCCATGAGGTAAATGGCTTTAATTTCACCTTCATGGGCGGCAGGAATAATCTCGGAAAGGGTTTTACCGGGCTTCGGGTTGAGGCTGACGCCCCAGGAAGACTCGAATTTCTTTTGCGCTTTCTCATCAGCGACGGACTGGTAGCCGGTATAGACATTGGGCAAAGCGCCCATATCACAGGCGCCCTGGACATTGTTCTGACCGCGCAGAGGATTGACGCCGGAACCGGGCTTGCCGATATTGCCGGTGAGCATTGCCAGATTAGCGACAGCCATAACGTTATCCGTACCGTGAGTGTGCTGGGTGATGCCCATGGTGTAGAGAATCGCGGCCGGCTTGTGTGTGGCATACATACGGGCGGCTTCGGCAACTTTTTGGCCGGGAACGCCGGTGATTTCCTCTACCAAGGAAAGCGGATAGTCCTTAAGGGATTCCCTAAAAACATCAAAGTTTTCACACCTCGACTCGATGAAATGCGCATCCTCCAGCACTTCATCGACGATGACTTTCATCATCCCCATCAATAAAACGACATCAGTGCCGGGGCGGTGCCGCAGCCATAAAACAGCATCGTGTACCAACCCGATTTCCAGCGGATTAGCCACGATGAGTTTGGAGCCCTGCCGGACGGCGCGGCGGACATTCATGCCGATAATGGGGTGGGCTTCTGTGGTATTGGTGCCGATGGCCAGGATACATTGCGCATCGACGATGTCGCCGATAGAGTTGGTCATGGCTCCGCTGCCGAAGGTGGTGGCCAGACCGGCCACGGTGGGGGCATGTCAGAGGCGGGCGCAGTGGTCAATATTGTTAGTGCCCAGGACAGCCCGGGCGAACTTCTGCATGATGTAGTTATCTTCGTTGGTGCTGCGGGCGGAGGAAATTACTGCCACTTCATCACCCCGGTATTTACCCAATTTAGCGGCAATTAAAGATAAAGCTTCTTCCCAGGAGGTTTCCTCCAGAATACCATTCTTCCTGATTAGCGGAGCAGTCAGGCGTTCTTGATGATTGACGAACTCGGCAATACCGAAACGGCCTTTAACGCAGAGTCGTCCCTGATTAACAGGCCCTTCAGGGTCGCCGCGGACGCCGGATATCTTATTATCTTTAACTCCCAGAAACATGGAACAACCAACGCCACAATAGGGGCAGACGGTCTTGATTTCTTTCTCCGGCCGGATGATTTCTTTAGGCTTCATAGCGCCTACCGGACAGCGTACCATACACTCGCCGCAGGAGCGGCAGATAGAGTCCATGAGCGTTGTATCGCCGCAGGTAGCCACCTTCATATCATAGCCCCGGTAAGCCATATCGATAGCACCGACGCCGGTAATTTCCTGACAAGCGCGAACACAACGAGAGCAGAGGATACACCGATTTCGGTCGAGGTCGAAGAAGGGGTTGCTGGAGTCTATTTCTCGCGGCACAGTATCCAGGGGGATACTCAACTCATGCACCCCCAAATAATCGACGACTTTCTGAAGTTCGCAGTCCTGATTAGACACACAAGTAACGCAGCGGTCGGTAACAGCGACGTGGCGCAGGCAGATATCATTAGGTTTGCAGCGCTCGCGGCGATGACACAAAAGGCAGTCGCAGGGGTGATTGCTTAATATCAACTCCAGAGTGGCACGTCGAAGATCGTTAACCTCGGCTGATTCTGTAACAACGACCATGCCGTCGGCGGCAGGGGTGGTACAGGCGGTGGGCAAGCCTCGCATCTGTTTAATTTCAACTACACAAAGTCGGCAACCTCCGTAAGGCTCAAGGTCAGGATAGTAACAGAGGGTGGGGATATAGATGCCGGCCTGCAACGCCGCTTCCAGCACCGTTGTCCCCTCCGGCACCTGTATTTTTACGTCGTTGATAGAGAGCGAGATGATTTTTAGCTTTTTACCATTTGCTATAGATGCTTCGGTAACCATCTTCGGTTGTCTCCATAACTATCGGGCAGCCTTTTTAACTAAATATCTTGATACGTGAAGTTATTAATCCCGCGAGTGCATTTATGGAATCGCCAGTAATGATACATGTAATTTTTTCACTCTATTATTAACATCTGGGGAATTTTATTGCAAGGGGAGAGCGAGATTAAGGGGTTTACAACGGGATATTATATTGAGATTTTTACAGGCGCGTGGTATTGATGATTATAAAGCTAGTTTATTGAGCTGCGCAGGCTCATTCCGTCGATAAAAGCCTTGACCGCTTTAGGGCAAAACTGGGTGCCGGTACATTCGTTGAGCTCTTTAATCGTCTTTTCAATAGATAAAGCGCCGCGGTATGAAGTGTCGATAGTCATATTATCGAAGGCATCAGCAACGGCAATAATACGGGCGCCCAGGGGGATTACTTCGCCTTTAAGTCCATCGGGGTAACCGGTGCCATCATATTTTTCATGATGATACAGCACCAGTTCGGCGGCTTTTTCCAGGAAGGGGATTTCTTTTAAAATTTCGGCGCCGATGACGGGGTGGGCGCGCATAATTTCCCACTCCCCAGCCGTTAACTGGCCGGGTTTGTTTAATATACTTGAGTCGATGGCGATTTTACCGATATCATGGAGTAAGCTTCCGTATTCGAGGGTTTCCATTTCCTCCGGTGAGAAATAAAGCGCTGCCCCTGTCTTCAGGGAGTATTCCATTACCCTTTGAGAATGACCGCGCATATGGCTGTCTTTGGCGTCGATGGCCGCAGATAGAGCGACAATAGTATTTTTATAGGCGTCCAGCACTGTATCGTGAAGGTGGGTATTTTCAATAGCCATGGCGGCGGTACTGGCAACAGAAATTACAGATTCCAAATCCTCCTCGCCGAAAAGGGAACCGTCGCGCTTATTAAGCACTTCAATCACGCCGAGAATCTTGCGGTGAACGATTAAGGGCGCGCACACCAGAGACCTGGTAGTAAAACCAGTGGTATCGTCGATTATTTTATGGAAATTGGCGCTCCGAGCAACATCATTGACGATTAGCGGTTTGCCGGTACGCACGACCTGACCGGCGATGCCGTATTGAGTGTTGAGTTTCACATGACGCAGTGCTTTGCCAACCGGGCCGGAGGCGACCTCAAAGTACAGTTCATGGTCGTTGTTCCTGAATAAAAGTATTGAGGCTGCCTCGGCACCAAGCATATGCTGGGTCATGGTGATAATCTGTTCCAGCATATCCATCAGGCGCGTTTTCTTATTAGTTTCGTAGAGTATTTCCAGTTTAGCGAGGTTTTTCGGTTCTAATAGGCCGGGATTAATTTTACCGAATCTTGATTTTTCGAGACCTTCAACCATTTTCTCATCCTTACTAGCGAAATACTGGTTAAATCAGGCAGCCGCTACTTGAACAATTTCGTTTTCCACATTGCGGAATTGCATTTTTTGTTTTTCCGTCAGTTTATCAAATTCTTCTTTAACGACCCATATCAGCTCATCATCGCCGATGCCGCGGATAGATACATATTTTGGAACAAAAAGACGCACGTATTCCGGAGGTAAATATTCCTGAATCGGGAAACCCCGGCGGGGGAAACAGAACGTTAAAGGGAAAAGGTTAGATAGCCTGGAGGCGTTATTGATACAGTGCCCGATATAGTCACTGCCATTGCCGATACTAAAAACCTTGCCTCTAGCCATGCCGCACCGCAGGGCACCCGGCGGCTTATTGACGGCCATCTTAATCTGGGGATAAAAATCCTGCTGGTAAGCGTAGCAGATGTTATAGAGCGTAGCTGCCAGGCGGCAGGTCTGTTCATCGTTCATTTTATAGGCATTCCAGATGACGAGCAGTCCGTCTCCTAAAAATTTGACCATCGTGGGGAGTTCCGCCCAAAAATGGGTGTTATCGCCGTCTTCAACGGTGAGACCGTAAATGATACTATTGAAAAACCAATCGTAAAAGCTGTTGAGAAATGAGGGGATAGCGAGATAGGCATCTACCTGGTTGCAAAAGTTGGTAAAACCGGATAGGTCGAAAACAGCCGCGACGGCTTCTTTTTCCTGGCAGGGCGTCTTGATGTCGCCAAGGTGCAGCAGGGAAGGATTAAATTTTTTAAAGATGTCATTATTAACAATGATTAATCCGTTCGTCTGCTCCTGTTCCATACCCTCTGCAGGTAATCTACTACGTCTGACCCGCCTGATAATTCTACGTTTCATAGAATTCTCTTTTGATTGGTGATTTATGCAAACATATCATAAGTCTAAGAAAATAAATAAAACATAAACATCGTAGCTGGTTTTCTAAATAGTTTGTGAAAATCTGCTTATAGAGGGTATTATAAAAAATAATGTTTAAATTCATTTTTAGGTCAATTTTTAGCATAAATGTAACTTTTTTGTAATCGATTCGTAATATTATCGCTTTAGAATGGAAGCGTGGGATGATAGCGGAAATCGAGAAAACCGATGACAATTGTATATAGAACGTTTATAATAGACCATAACAGGAGGGAGCGATGACGAAAAGAAGTAAGGAAGAAGCTAAAGAATATGTTCTCAAGATGGCCAAGGAACGTGACGTTAAATTTGTCTGGTGTTGGTTTACGGATATACTGGGAATTTTGAAGAGTTTTGCGATAACGGTGGAAGAACTGGAGGGGGCTCTTGAGGAGGGGATGGGGTTCGACGGGTCATCGATTGAAGGTTTCGCCCGCATCGACGAGAGCGATATGGTGGCTATGCCTGACCCCGATACCTGGCAACTCTTGCCGTGGAACCCGCCGGAGCACCGCGCTACCGCGCGCATGTTCTGTGACATCTTAAGACCGGGTGGTGAACCTTTTGAGGGTGACCCCAGGTACGTGCTGAAGAAGAACCTTAAAAAGGCCGCCGAGATGGGTTACACGTATTACGTGGGACCGGAGCTAGAATATTTCTACTTTAAGGATGTTGGTGGTACGGAGTTCCTTGACCAGGGCGGGTATTTCGACCTAACGACGCGAGACGCCGCAATCGAGTTGCGCCGCGATACCGTGATACAGCTGGAAAAAATGGGCATCGGGGTAGAATATTCGCACCATGAGGTTGCCGACAGCCAGCACGAAATCGATATGCGTTATACAGATGCGCTGACCATGGCGGACAGCGTAATGACCTACCGTCTGGTAGTTAAAGAGGTGGCATTGAAAAACGGCGTTTATGCGACATTCATGCCCAAGCCGGTATTCGGCATTAACGGGAGTGGCATGCATGTGCACCAGTCATTGTTCAAAGGCGACCGCAATGCTTTCTTCGATGCCAAAGACTCCTATCATCTTTCTAAGGAAGCTAAAAGCTTTATCGCCGGACTGTTAAAGTACGCTCCAGAAATCACCGCCGTGTGCAACCAGTGGGTGAACTCTTATAAACGGCTGGTGCCGGGCTACGAAGCGCCGGTATATCTATCATGGGCAAGGCGGAACCGTTCCGACCTTATTCGCGTGCCGGAATATCGTCCCGGAAGGGAGAAAGCCACGCGTATTGAGTTCCGCTCACCGGACCCTGCCTGCAACCCTTATTTATGTTTCAGCGTGATGCTGGCGGCCGGTCTGGACGGTATTAAGAACAATCTGACTCCGCCCTCGCCGATCGAGGAAAACGTATATGAGATGACTTCGGAAGAAAGACAGAAGCGCGGCATCGGTATGCTACCGGGCAGCCTGGCGGAAGCGATCCGACTCGCGGAAGGCAGTAAGCTGGTGCGGGAAACGCTCGGAGAGCACGTTTTCAACTCCTTTATTGAGAATAAGAAAAAGGAGTGGGACGAATACCGCACCCAAGTGACCGAGTACGAGCTGAAGAAGTATATGCCGATAATGTAAGTTAAAAGTCGAAGCTAAAAAGTTAAAACCATAACTTAAGAGTTAAAAAGAAGGGGGGCTGGAATAAAGCCCCCTTTTGTTTTATTATATAATCTAATCATATATAATTATTCCGTTGAAAACCGGAATCCAACGAAATGAATCAAATACCCATCCGTGAATTAAATCTATTCATTATTACCTGGATCCCGACTTTCGTCGGGATGGTTACAGGATAAATATTATTGCTTGCCTAAGTCTACTTTTTCTTAATGTAAACCTTGATTTCTCCGGCGCTTTCTTCCATGCCTAAAAATTCGTTGCCGGTGGTCTGCGCCCAGGCTGGCATATCATGTTTAATACCCTTGTCGTCGGCTATTATTTCAAGAACCTCGCCCGGCTTAAGCTCTTTCATTTTCTGGGAGGTCTTGACGATGGGCATGGGGCAATATAAACCCACACAGTCTAAGGTAAAGTCGGCTTTCATCTTTAACTCCTTCACTCTAAATAAACAGGGTCACTCTTGACTGGCGGGCTTCATTGAGGAAAAAGGCGGCGCCGGCCAGGCTGCCTGCCTCTTCGCGGAAGGCGCCTTCGGTCAAGCCCATAACCCCGCAGGAGGTAGAGCAGGGTATCAGTTTAACGCCCATGTCTTTAGCCATCTGGATAAACTCATCGATGGAAGGCAGGCGGCTTTCCTTCATGAACTTCTTCATCATGGCCGTGCCCAAGCCGAACATATGGAATTTGGAAAGTTTTAAACGTTTAGAGCCGCCGCGGTTCATAAAGTTAAGCATCTTTTTCATAATGCCTTTGCCGCCTGGTGCGCCTTCGTTCTTTTTAAGGATATTAAGTCCCCAGAAGGTGAAAAACATGCTGACATCCATGCCCATGCTGGCACCGGTGGTAGCAAGAATAAAGGCGGCCAGTGCTTTATCCAGGTCGCCGCTGAAGACGACGATGGTCATTTTTTCTTTTTGCGTCGTTTTTTCCGTCTCCGCCATATTATTGACCTCCGGTAACTTTTTTCTCGTCCTGCACGGAGCAAGCCTCGCAATAGGGGAAAGATGCCTCGGCTATCTCTTTGTCGCAATAGGGACAGGTATGTGCTTTATCTTGAACATCGGTTTGAGCAGTTTCCTGCTTTTGTTTATGTTTGCTCCAGTAATCCTTGATAGCCTCGTGGAGCGCCTGGGCACCCAGGTTAGAGCAGTGCAGTTTGTTCTTGGGCAGACCCTCCAGTTTATCCGCCACCGAAGCCGGGGTAAGCTGCATCGCGTCTTCCAGCGTCATCCCTTTAGCCATCTCGCTGACCATGCTGGAGACGGCGATAGCCGCCCCGCAGCCGAAGGTCTTGAACTTAACATCTTCGAGTTTATTGTCCTTAACCTTGATATAAAAGGTCATCATATCTCCGCAGACGGGATTGCCTTCTTCCCCTACGCCATCCGCGTCTTTGATTTCACCCACGTTACGCGGGTTCATAAAATGGTCCATAACAACTTCGTTATATACCGGCATGTGCGCCTCCTTTTCCAGTTTTTAAGTATTTATCATAAACGGGCGACATCTGCCGCAGTCGGCCAACGACGGGCGGCATAGTCTCCAGAAAATAGTCGATATCTTCTTTGGTAGTGTCGATTCCTAGAGTGCAGAGCAACGAGCCCTGCGCCAGTTCATGGGACAATCCGATAGCCAGCAAAACATGGGAAGCTTTAAGCGCCCGCGAGGTACATGCCGAGCCGCTGGAAACGGCGATGCCTTTATTGTTAAGCAACATCAGCATGGCTTCGCCTTCGATGAACTCAACGCAGAAGCTGGCATGACCGGGCAGGCGATGCTGCGGATGCCCCGTTACCACAACGTGTTCGATTTTTAAAGGCAGTTCTTTAAGCAACGTGTCGCGCAAGGGGGTTAGCTGCTTAATCCTCAATGACATTTGCGCTATGGCGATTTCCGCCGCTTTACCCAGACCAACGATGCCGGGAACATTCTCGGTACCGCCCCGCCGTCCGCCCTCCTGAATGCCGCCGTCTAAAAGCGGGATAAGCCTGACGCCCTTCTTCACCCATAAAGCACCAGCGCCTTTGGGGCCGTAGAACTGGCTGGCGGCCAGACTTAAAGCGTCAATACCCAGCTCGTTAACGTTGACGGGTGTCGTGCCGGCGGTAGCGACGGCGTCGGTATGGAAGGGGATTTTCAGTTCACGGGTTATCTTTGCGATTTCCTTAATCGGCTGGATAGTGCCGATTTCGCCATTGGCGTGCATGATGGAGACCAACACGGTGTCTTTCCTGATGCTTTTCTTAACGTCCCCGGGATTAACGATGCCGTATTTATCCACCGGCACCTCGGTAATTTCAAAACCCCACTTTTCTAACGTCCTTGCCGAGTGCAATACGGAGAAATGCTCGATAGCAGAGACGACGATGTGCTTGCCCTGTGCCTGCCGGGCTAAAGCCAGTCCTTTGACGGCGAGATTATTGCTTTCCGTGCCGCCGCTGGTGAAGATTATTTCTTCCGGGTCTGCCCCGATAAGCCCTGCCACTTTTTGCCGCGCCTCATCTACAGCCATCCGCGCCGCGTCCCCCCAGTCGTGTAAAGACTGCGGGTTGCCGTAGATTTCTCTCAGGAAAGGCAGCATTGCCTCTTTAACCTCGGGGAGGAGGGGGGTACCGGCGGCATTATCCAGATATACTTTGCTCATACGTACCACCTCCAATGCTCATTATCAGGATAAAGCCGAACGGGGCGAATAAAAAGGACTTTTATCTCATTCTTTGACTAAGCTTGTAGGATATCCTGGGCAGCTTCTTCTGGACGGGGAGTTCGGGAAAGGATAAGGCTGGATTCCCGCCTGCGCGGGAATGACGATACTGGGTGCCGCCCGCATGATTGCCAATGGACTGGATTCCCGCCTGCGCGGGAATGACATTTATCTAAAACAGCGATAGAGATTGCCACGTCGTCCCGATTTCATCGGGACTCCTCGCAACGACAGATAGAAACAAGACGCTAAGTTTTGTACTTCTCTAAAGCGCCGTAGAAAGCCCGCCAGAAGGGGTCGACGATGGGGTGCTTGAGCTTCTTCTCTTTGCCTTTTTCCACCAGCACCATGCCTTTTTCCGGCTTCGTAAGTTCCCCCACGATGGAGGCTTTAATGCCCTTTTGCGCTAATGCTTTAACCACCGCCGAAGCTTTATTTTCTTTGCAGGCGATAATTAGTGTGCCTTCGCTGATAGAAGCATAGGGGTCGATATTAAAGAGGCGGCAGACCTCCTCTACAGATTCCTCGATAACGATTTTTTCTTTTTCAATCCTGACGCCGAGTTTGGCCGCCTGGGCGATTTCATAAAGACCGCCCCAGATACCGCATTCGGTGGCGTCGTGCATGGCGGTAACGCCGTTTTCCCTAACACCTACGCTCACGGCGGTCATGGCGTCTTCCACCACCGACATTTTAAAAAAGACCTGCTGGGCTTTCTGATTGAGCGCCGCACCATATTCCTTTTCAATCACTTTGGGGAGCATGGCGGCGAAAATACCGGTCGCTTCAATAGCGGGTCCTTTGGTAATGATTATTTTGTCTCCGGCTTTGCAGAATCTGGGAGTTACGTATTCGTCAAGCTCTCCGACACCGGTAATAGTCGCGCCGCCGACCATCGGGTAGTGGCAGCCCTCGTAGCGGGCGGTATGCCCGGTAATTACAGAAATGCCCATTTTTTTACACTCGCGGTGGATGACGTCCCAGGTAATTTCAAGCTGTTTTTTGGTCATTTCCATCGGCAGGTTGAGGTCGATGCTTAAGTACTTCGGCTTAAGCCCGCTGGTAACGGAGTCGGAAGCGATGATATGGATAGCGAACCAGGCTGCCCTTTCCCAGCCGTACTCCGGCACGATAAAAACGGGGTCGCAGGTAAAAGATACCGCTTTGCCCCCGATTTCCACAATACCGACATCGACGCCATGCTGTGGCCCCACCAGAATATGGTCGCTTTTAGCCCCCAGCCGCGGGAAAATCAATTCATTAAAGATTTCCGGGGAAATTTTACCGATTTCCGGCATTTCGCTCATTTAAGTCCCTCCTGGATTTAAAAAATAAAACCGGCAAGCTGAAAAAGGCTTCCGGTTTCGTTTGCACTTCCCTACGCTCGCATTACCGAGTTCAGGTTCAAAGGGTCTGCCCCCCGATAAAATCAGGGGGACTCTCAGCCTTCCAGCTCCCCCAGTGGCAATATTCAGTTGTGGTTATATTTTATATTATTCGGATGGTTTATTTCAAATTACCCGCTGTCTACTCCTGGAAAAGCCAGGTGGAAAGGTAGCGTTCGCCGGTATCTGGAAAGATAACGACGATAAGCTTGCCTTTATTTTCCGGTCGCTGCGCCACTTTGATGGCCGCCCAGGCGGCGGCGCCGGAGGATATACCTGCCAGAATACCCTCTTCCTTAGCCAGCCGCCGGGCGGTGATACCCGCGTCCTCATTAGTTACAGTGATAATTTCGTCAACCAGGTCGCGGCGGAGGATATCCGGAACAAAGCCAGCGCCGATGCCCTGTATTTTATGTGGACCGGTTTTACCCTGTGAGAGAACCGGAGAGCCTGCCGGTTCGACGGCGATGGCTTTAAAGCCGGGTTTTCTGGCTTTAATAACTTCGGCGATGCCGGTAATCGTGCCGCCCGTGCCCACGCCACTGACTAAAATATCCGCCCTGCCTTTGGTATCCCGCCAGATTTCTTCGGCGGTAGTCAGGCGGTGGATTTGCGGGTTGGCGGGGTTTTTAAACTGCTGGGGCATAAAGTAATTTTTATTTTCCGCCACCAGCTGTTCCGCTTTTTTTATCGCGCCTTTCATACCCTCTGCGCCGGGCGTTAAAATCAACTCGGCGCCGAAAAAAGTAAGCAACTGCCTTCTTTCCAGTGACATTGTTTCCGGCATGGTGAGGATAAGTTTATAGCCCCTGGCGGCACAGATAAAAGCGAGCGCAATGCCGGTATTGCCGGAGGTAGGTTCGATGATGACCGTGTCTTTTTTAATCAGCCCTCTGGCTTCAGCGTCGGCAATCATGGCTACGCCAATGCGGTCTTTGACGCTGCCGGCGGGGTTGAAAAACTCGAGCTTGGCGACCACCTCCGCCACGGCATCTTCCGTAATGCGGTTCAGTCTTACCAGCGGCGTATTGCCGATAAGCTCAGTGCAGTCGCTGGCAATGCCACGGGTCAGCTTAGGGATTTTTATCGTTTTATAGCTGGTATATTTAAAATTTTTAGAAACAATAGCCATTTACATGCCCCCTTAGATGTAATACATCGATGAACCGGGCAGTCCCTTTTTTTTCTGTCTGTCCACCAGGTCTTGAAGGGTAGTTGCTTCCAGAACTCCATTCATCGCCGCTTTCATTTCCCCCCAGAGATCGCGGGTAACGCACTGCGCCGAACGGTCACAGATTTCAGGATTATCGATGCATTCCACCGGCGCCAGCGAACCTTCCAGAAGGCGGGTGACATCAATCAGCTTGATATCCCCGGGTTTTTTCGCGAGGGTGATGCCTCCCCTGGGTCCTTTAATGCTACGGATAATGCCGCCGGAAATTAAGGGCGTGACCAAATGCTCTAGGTAAGAAAGTGAAATCTGCTGTTTTTTAGCGATGTTCTTAAGAAAAACGGGTTCCTCCCCCTTGTGTAGAGCCAGTTCCAGGAGAGCCCTGGTGCCGTAGCGTGTCCTGGTTGAAAGCTTCATGGCATCACCTCAATAAAATAATAGTTGATTAAAATAATCAACATAGTAAACGATAACATAGTTTAAATAAGACGTCAAGGGGGATGTGGATAACGTTATGTTAAAGATTATGATGAAGTGGATAAAAGTGAAGAGTAGTGCTGAAGAATAAGTTTAATTAAACTGATATTTGACTGTATTCTTTGAGGATATCCGATATTTCGTTTCTTAACTCATTATATCGGTCACGCTTAATTAGCCTGAAACAATCTGGAAGTTCGTAGAAGTAAGCCAGGTCCAGATAATAACCAGGTTCTAGGGTTTTCGGAAGACCTCCCCTGTTCCAATGTGTTATTTTGTATATTCTTTGACAGTATATATTTGCGGTAGGAATAAAATATATAAGCAGAAATGCCTCTGCCCAGTATTTTCTATAACTATCGAAATTATCTTCAGAGATCCAATATTTTGATTCATCTTTTCTACTGGTTGCTTTTATTTCGAGTAAATAGGTCTCATCATTATCTCTATCATACACCAGCAGATCCGGCATTGACCTGAGTATTGTGGAAGTAGCATTTGTATAGTCTCTCTTTACAAAGCGGGTAACGTTGGCATAATAATTTTCATATCCAAAAGGATATATTTCATAACCGGATTCGCAAAAATGAGTTGTTACAACAGCTTTTCCGATGCTGCCTTTTAGAAAAGACAAGGAAAATGCGTTGCTTTTATAATGTGGTGAAAGCACCTGGTTACTCTGCATATTTTCCCTCATTATTAAGAATACTTAACCTTTGAGGTAAATATAATATACATTTAGTCACTTAGCACTTGGTTATCTGGTACTAGCAAAGGAAACAAACGTTTAATTGATAATGCGACTTCACCCAGTTGCACCAGTACTCGCGTTAAGAGTACAATCAAAAACACCGCGTTCTACTAGGAAAGGTGTCATAAATGTGGCTAGAGGACAAATTTTTTATCTGGTGGCTGCATGGTCCCCGCTACGGTTGGTCGAAGCTACGCCGGAGGTTATTTGAAAGCGGCTTCCTTTCAACGAGCTTACCGGAGGTCCACTCTCTGGAGGATATTCTGGCATGTTTGAGAAAAGTCGATTGGAAACAGGACTGGATACCGCAATTATTCGACTGTGTTAGCTACCCGCAGAGAGTCTGGGCTAAAAAGGCAGATGACTGCGACGGGTTTGCCGTTCTAACCGCCGAGCTTCTAAAGCGATGGGACCTGGAGACTGAACCCGTGATAGTCACCGCCATGGTGGCGCCGCTGAAAAATTGCCATTCGGTCTGCGTTTTCAAGCTGGGTGGAAATTTGAGATATTTCAACAATAAAGATTTAAGTCCCGGGATTTTCCAGAGCTATGAGGATATCATCACCGACTTCACCAAGCCTACCGACCGACTGGTTTGCTGGGACGTGGTCAAGCCGGACACGCTGGAACAGGTGGAATTTTATAAAGCTTGAAACTTATAATAATATAGACATTATAGTGACGAAGGCGCCGTTATTAAAATACTATAAAACAACCAAAGGAGAAAAAGATGCTGCTGGAACAGACGGCTACTGAATGGGTTAACCTGCTGATAGCCGGGAAATTCGACCAGACGGTACAATCATTCGCTGATGTAATGTCGGCACAGATGACAGCTGATAAACTTAAGGATATCTGGAATTCGATTATCACTCAATTTGGGGTATTTAAAGGCATCAAAGGCACCAGAGCAACTCCATATGGCGGGTACAATATCGTTTTCGTCACCTGCGATTTCAATCAAGGCGTCCTTGATATTCAGCTAACCTATGATGCCGATATGAAAATAGCTGGCCTGTTTTTCAAGCCACCGACTTGAAACGTCAGTTACAATCCTCCTGCCTACGTCGATACCAATTCATTTACCGAGACGGAAGTCACCATCGGAACGGGAAAAAGGTGTTTATCGGGAACATTGACCATGCCCAAAGGTGATGGCCCCTTCCCGGCGGTTATTTTAGTGCATGGCTCCGGCCCGAATGATAGGGATGAGACGATAGGAGGCAATAAGCCATTCAAAGACCTTGCCTGGGGACTGGCTTCGCGAAGTATTGCCGTGCTCCGTTACGAAAAACGAACCAAGCAATATCCGCAAGAAATATCTGCTGTAATTAATACTTTTACAGTGCAGGATGAAACTATTGACGACGCTTTAGCTGCCGTAACATTGTTATCTCAGACTAGAGGGATTGATAGCCGGCGTATCTTTGTTCTGGGACACAGTCTGGGTGGAATGCTTGGCCCTAGAATCGCCTCTCAAGATAACCGAATTGCCGGCCTTATTGTCCTTGCCGGTCTCATGAGAAAATTATCGGACACCATACTGGAGCAATCCAAATATCTGGCATCCCTGGATGGAAGTAACAATGAAAAAAAAGCCGAACAGATTAATGCTATCGCTCAGCAAGTGAAAAGAATTCAAGACCTCGATTTTCGCGAAGGCGAAATCATCCTCGGGGCTGGTAAAGCTTACTGGCAAGACCTTAACGCATACGATACCGTTATTACAGCAAAAAGCCTGACGATACCTATGCTCATCCTCCAGGGGGAAAGAGACTACCAGGTTACTATGGAGGACTTTACTGGATGGGCTAACGGCCTTAAGGGGATGAATAACGTTACTTTAAAATCCTACGCTGACCTCAACCATCTCTTCATGACGGGAACCGGTAAATCAACGCCTGCCGAATATAATCAGCCCGGCCATGTAAATAAAACGGTCATCGAAGACATCGCCGCCTGGATAGCCAGTCAGCTTTAGTCTCACCAATCAAAGAAAAGGGGGGCAACAGCCCCCTCTCTTGTTTTAACTAAAAACTGTATAGTTATATTTATTTTACGCCTTTTTCGTTGTTATCAAGCCGGACACGCTGGAACAGGTGGAATTTCACATTGTTTAAAGCATGATATCTTCCGGTGCAGTTGCATACCCAAAGACTTTGAAAACATCCCGGATATCTCTGCTTAATACGTGGAATACCTCACGTCTAACGCGCGGGAAACAACAGGGCAAATCGGAAAAATCAGACAGGTCGAGATGATAGCTGGATTCGGACATTTTGGGGGGCGTAACACTCGTACAGTTCTTAATATTACCGATTTTACAGCAGCGGATAACTGAAGTGGGAATGAAATAGATAACGAGAAACGTATCCGACCAGTATTGCAGATAACTATCAAATATATTTTTACTTATCCAGTACCCCGATTCATTGGTTCCAAATGTTGTTTTAACGTGCAATAAGTAGTTTTTATCAACCTCTCTATCAAAAACCTGCAAATCCGGCATGGAACTTATTATAGGAGTAGTTGTATCCGAAAATCCCTTTCTCACTGAACAATTAATTTTCACCTTATTATTTTCGTAGTTAAACGGGTATACTTCATAGCCAAAAGAGCGTAAATGAGTCTCTATAACGGCCTGACCTAAACTGCCCATTAAAGAATCAAAAGGAAAAGCGGTATTTTTATTCGGTCGCAAAAGCTCCAGGGTATTTTGCATACGTTTTACGTTACAATGATACAATATGTTAAAAACGTGGAAAATGCGTATTTAGTCATGTACGGAAAGCACCCAAATGTACTAAATTAAAATCAAAAAAAGACAGGGGGGGCAATTAACCCCCCTCTCTTGATCTATCAAGAAAACAGTCTAATTTTTACGTCTTTTTCGCGGTCGTTATGCCGGCCAGGTCACCGATAACGTTTACGAGGCTCTGACTGGTAGGCAGCACCACTTTAGCGTTAGATGTTAAGGCTCTTTCTACTGTTTCCAGTCTCCGCAGCAACTGGGCATTGCCGATAAAG
>DAOUCO010000119.1:0-2780 GCA_034432135.1 Dehalococcoidales bacterium
TCTGGCGTAGTTATGTTGAATGTTGCCCCTCAACGTGCCTTATTGACTGACATAAATGTTCATGTTATTCGTTTCTATAACGATATTTCAAGTGGTCAAGTCTCTCCAAACAGTGTAAGAGATTTTCTTAATAAACATGGGCATATCTTATCGAAAATGGGTGAATCTTATTATTATGAAGTCCGTGAACGTTTTAACTCAAATCCTAATTCCCATGATTTTCTATTCCTTAACCGCTGTTGTTTCAACGGAGTTATTCGTTTTAACTCTAAAGGGAAATTTAACGTACCATTTGGCAAGAAGACCGACAGGTTTCGACCAGCATATATAACAAAAATTGTTAACCAAGTTGCATATTTAGCTTTCTTGATAAGAAATAGTGATTGGATTTTTAAAGAAGCCGATTGGCGCGAAACTTTAAAACAGGCTCATGAAGAAGATTTTATATATGCTGACCCTCCATATATTGGAAGGCATACAGATTATTACAACAAATGGACAGAGAAGGATGCCACAGAATTATTTGATGCCTTAAAGTCTTTGCCTTGTGGATTCGCTCTTTCCACATGGAGTAAAAACAGATACCGCGTTAATCCTTATCTTCCATCGGATAATTCAATTGTTGTTAAAACCTATAACCATTTCTACCACGTTGGTCCGACTGAAAGTCTAAGAAACCCTATGGAAGAAGCTTTAGTTATCAAGAAAGGTTTTGAGTCGCAGAAAATTGCATTGTTAACATGAGCAATCAGAAAGCAGAGTTGATTTGCGGATTCTGTCAAGGAAGAGGCAAGATAGGCCTAATTAGTGGAACAAAAACGTGCATTTCTTGTCACGGTACAGGCATTATACAAATGAACACTCCAGCCAAGAAATGCACCAAATGTGGCGGTACGGGCAGAATCGGCTGGCAGAGAAGATGTAATGTCTGTAATGCTACCGGATGGATTAAAGAATAATTAAATATGTTTATACTTTCTCCACTTTAGGTATCCGCTCAAATCGGTATATTTTCTTGGAGTTTTCCGGTCGAAGTTACGCCAATAATCTTCAAAAATATCCTTGCCTTTATCTTTGAATATAGCAAAAGTGCCTTGACCTTTTTGTAAAGCTTCCAAACTACGAACTGAACCTATATTCGCAGTATTGCCGCTTCCCGGCCTATCGGATGCTATTTGCCACTTTTGCCAAATTAAAACTTCGATATTTTTTATTGGGGCAACAATTTTATCTATTGATTTAATATCTACTATTTCCGGCTTAACGCCTGGAACTCTGTCGTAAATAAAACCAACAATCCAATGTTCAATATATTCGCTATAAGGATAACTTATATTTTTAGTAAATGGAGGCCTTAAATAAGCCGTATATGAGCCTAACGTAAAGGTAGCAGTATCACCTTTTCTGTAGGTACTTTTAATATCTATCGCTATCTTATTTGGTGAAGAACCAGCCAATATGAGTGTTAAATCCGGATATACTGTTTGACGCTCTTCAATTTCCCATGATTTGATATATGGTTCAATAGCTTTTGTGATTATCGGAACAGAAACCAATTCAAATACTTTTGATATAAGTTTTGTATCATCAGAAATTGTATATATTCTCTTCTTACTATCCAATATGCCCTTAATATGCCATTCAACACCTACTGATTTAAAAGCTTTCTCCAATACATCTTTAACATTAAAATCCTTAGCCATAGTGGAGTAAGGATAGCACAGAAGGTTTTAAATGGTCAAATTTAAAGATACAAAATAATTTACTCCCCCTCCCCCCTCTGGTGCACCTCGTCCCAGCGCACCATACCGTCCTCAATAAGCTGGCGGATTTTCTTCTGCACCGGATTAAGCCCGGCGCTTTTGCCTGTCTTGACCTCTAAAATAACGATTTCCTGCGGGTCGCCCTGCGCCAGACCCGGAAAAACTATCATATCGATAGGGCTGCCGATAAAGCGCACCTCGGTGGGGTCGTAAGCAAAGTCGGGGAAAAAAGGCACCATCTGCTCGGTGAACTTGCCGCCGAGGACGGCGCGACTCTGCGAGACGGCCGATTTACGCGCCTGCTCCATATCCGCTTGCCACTTAATAGTTTCGGCGTCGCACCAGTCTTTAAAGCGTCGTTCGTAGGTGAGACGGATGATATAGTTACTGATGATGATTATCAAGATAGCTACAACAGCGCTGACGGCGATAATCGCGGCGGTTTCCATGACGACCTCCTCGATAAGAAATCAGGTGGGGAAGGGGGACAGAAAATATATTAAGTCTTTTATTGGCTGCTGCCGGGCTTGACCAGCGGGATGCCTTGAGCACAGAGAGGGCATTTATCCGGCGGGTAGGTGACCACTTCCGTACGATGGCAGGCATAAAACGGCGCGCCGAAATCCGGCTCCCGGGCGGAACGGAGAACGAAAACACCGACGCCTATAACATTGCCGCCCAGCTTTTTTACAGCGTCGATGACTTCTTTAACGGAGCCACCGGTGGTGAGAATATCATCAACGACTAAAACCTTTTCGCCGGTGGTAAGGCTAAAGCCGCGACGGAATACCCGCCCGCCGCCCGACTCGTCCCGTTCGGCGAAGATACTGCGCAACTTGAGCTGCCTGGCGACCTCATAGGCGATGATAATGCCGGTAGTGGTAGGACCGGCAACGACCTGTGCCCCGCTCTTACGAAAACGGTCGGCGATCATCTTACAGAGCTTTTGCGTATAGGGAGGATACTGGATGACCAGAGCTTTTTCCCAGTAGACCGGGGAATGCAGACCGGAGGCAA
>DAOUCO010000120.1:0-7827 GCA_034432135.1 Dehalococcoidales bacterium
AAAAATACTTCGGGGAGGGGAGACAGAATGTGTCTCACATCCCCTCCCCGTTTATCCCGAGTGTAATCGAGGGATTGATTCTGCTCTAGTATCTAACAGCCGTGCAGCGGCAGGTAAGACAGCGCCTGGCTTCATCGACGCAGGTCTTCTTATCTTTAAAGCCAAGGTTAATCTCTTTAAAGTTGTTTTTCCGCTTATCGGCTGGGGTTATTTCTGCGGCCAGCCTCGGTTCTTTGGTGTATTCTCTCAAATGGAACTGGAAAGCCGGCTCGGTAATATCCGCCAGAATCGGTTCTGGAGGAGCAGGCGGTAGGTCGACGCCGCGCAGGTAGCAATCTATAGCAATGGCGGCTTTCTTACCGTCAGCCATAGCTTCGATCATTCTACCTTGGCCGCGGGCGACATCGCCGCCAGCGAATATGCCTTTAACGTTGGTCGCCAGACTGCGCTCTGCCGTCTCTATCGTGCCTCTCTTGGTTGTTTTAACTTTGCTATCCTTCATGAAAGACAGGTCGACTCTCTGGCCGATACCGGTGATAATCATATCCGCGTCGATTGTCTTGGTCTCTTTCTCGTTATAGACCGGGGCGAATTGACCGGCCGCGTTATAGCAGGAAACGCATCGCTTCAACTCAACACCCTTGACCTTGCCGCCGCTGGTGAGAATTGCTTTAGGACCCCAGCTCATGTCAACATTGATGCCTTCTTCGATAGCTTGTTCGATTTCTTCGTTCTGGGCAGGCATTTCATCGTGGCTGCACTCAAGGCAGACCACCTGGACGCTGCCGGCGCCAAGGCGCAGGGCGCAGGTAGCCGCGTCCATAGCGACGCTGCCGCCGCCAATAACGACTACCTTCTTGCCGACGACCGGTTTCTTGCCCAGGTTTACATCTTTCAGGAAGGTCAATGCCTGGATAACGCCGGCGGCGTCCTCACCCGGCACGTTGAGTTTAGCGCTGTTCTGTGCGCCAACCGCCACAAAAACGGCATCATATTTCTTCTTGAGGTCTTCTGGATTGCCGACTGGGCTGTTGGTCTTGATTTCAATCCCCATCTTTTTCAGAGCGTTGATTTCCCATTCCACTACTTTTCTGGGCAGACGATGTTCGGGCACGCCGAAAGCCATCATGCCACCGGCTACAGAAGCCGCCTCGAAAACGGTAACGGCATAGCCTTTCTTAATCAGGAAGTAAGCTGCTGTCAGACCGGCAGGTCCGGAACCGACGATGGCTACTTTCTCTTTCTTGGTGATGGGTAGCTTCTCCGGCAGACATTGCGGTTTGAGGTAGGCATACTTGCCCTCAAGCCCGTTTTCCATGACATAGTCCGCTACGAAGCGCTTGATGTTATTAATAGAAATGGGGTCGTCCAGCTTACCGCGGTTGCATTCTTTCTCGCACGGGTGCGGGCAAACTCGCCCAATGACGCCGGGGAAAGGAATATATTGCTTTAGATATCGATAAGACTCCTCCATCTGCCCGCGGGAAGCCATGAGAACGTAAGCGTTGATATCTAAGCCGGCGGGGCAGGTGTTCTGGCAGGGTGGCATGAAAGGTTCCGGCAGCGGCCGGAGCAGTTGCGCCATAGTGGCGGTATTATATTTAGGGTCATACTTTTCACGGCCGATGTTCGGATTAACAGCACAGCGGATGGCTAGGCCGCGGTTGAACCGAGCTAGACAAACGTTACAGCGCAGGCAGCGGACAACTTCATCAACTCTCCCTTCCTGCCATTTGCGCGGCGTACGCTGGTCGGCGACAAGCTGTCGCCCCATGGTAATCATATCCGCCCATCCGTTGCGGAGCACTTCCTCAGCAAGATAAGGGTCGTGCTGACCCGGGACAATCAAGGGTATCTTTAACTCTTTCTTGAAATTCTTGGCATGTTCGATAAAGTCGAATCCATCCTGGGGGAAGAAGTACTGTCGGGCTTCATAGGAGCCATCGGAAAGGTGGATGTAGGTAGCGCCAAGCTCCTCGCACCATTTGGCTACCTGTATCAGTTCTTCCTCGTGAATAGCCCCGGGCATATGCTCGTCGCCGCTAAGGCGGATCCCCAGGCAGTAATCCGGTCCTACCCGCTTTCTGGAGGCTACCAGCAGGTTTTTCAGAAAGCGGAAGCGGTTCTCCAGCGAGCCCCCATATTCATCGGTGCGCTGGTTGGAACGTGGCGAAAGAAACTGGTGGATAAGGTAGCCGTGCGGGCTATGGAACTCGACGGCGTCATAGCCGCAAATCCTGGCGGCAGCCACAGCGTCGGGATAAGTCCGCTCCATATAAGCTATCTCATCTAAAGTGAGTACCTTTGGCACAGCGGTAGCGCCTAAAGTTTGCGCCTTGGTCTCATAGCCACGTGGCATGATTCTCAATTCATAGTCCTGCGGTCGCTGTGATGGGATCGCGGAAGGCGCCCCGGGCGTTTCGCCGGAGGTCTTGCTTGAGCCCTGACGACCAAAGCTGGGGGTAATCTGGATGAATGCCTTGGCACCGCATTGCTTGATGCCCTCGGCGAGGTTTGATTGCCCTTCGTAGTAAGAACGGCCGCTGATGCGCGGATTGCCGAAGCTGGTCGTCTTGGCGCCCCAGTCCGTCGCAAAGGTACACTCGATGGTGATGAACCCGGCACCGCCTTCGGAACGTCCGGCATAGGAATAAATACACTCTTCTCTGATGTACCCGTTCTGGTCGGCACCGCCGGTGGTGGTGCAGGAACCGCCGATTCTATTTTTTATCTCCAGCGGTCCCAATTTAATAGGTGAAAATAATAGCGGGAATTCAGTGGACATGGTTTCTCCTTCCTTATGTTATCGATTATTTTACGCGTCGCTTAGACGTATCAACACCAAGTAATTTAGCCAGGTTTTCGCCGAATATCATCCGCTTAACTTCATCGGTCACCGGCGCGAAGCCGTAGCCTTTTTGTAAGTCTTCAGGCATCTCGAATGTCCTTAAGCCTATTATCGCTTCCCTGAACAGTCCGCCGGGACCGTAGAAGTCGGTTCCCCAGACAATTCTCTCCGGGCCGGCAAACTGTATCGCTTCGCCGATGATTTCGGCTAGCCTGCGTGGCGCCGCCCGATACCAGGGCATGATTAAGCTTAAGCTGATGTATACATTAGGGTGGGATAACGCCACCATGTTCAGGTCGTGGCAGAGCGGCCAGCCGGCATGGAACGCAATGACTTTAAGGTCATAGAAGTCATTTACCACATCATCCAGCAGCACCGGTAGGCAGTATTTAGCTTTGCCGGGGGGACACCAGCTCCAACCAGTGTGGATAGAAACAATAACTCCCAGTTCTTCGCATCTCTTGTAGAAAGGCCATATCCTCTCATCGTTGATGTAGGTATCTTCCGGAGGATAGAACTTGAATATCTTGCAGCCTCTTTCCTGTGCCAGATAGTCCAGCTCCCAGAGAACATCTTTCATACCTCTCTTGATGAAAGGTCCCACGTTGGGCTGCACGATGAATCTATCAGGGTACTTTTCGGCGGCTGCCAGTAGATAACCATTGGTCGACCATTTGGTGGAATAGCCCGTGGTTTCCATCATGGATTCTGGGAGGATACAGGCCATATCTACGCCATAGCGGTCAAGGTAAACTATCAATTGGTCTTCTTCTGCCAGTTCTGATTTTTCGGCTTTGGTGACAGGCGGTTCTTTCCAATCCTTGGTGACATGGTGGGGGACGGCATTAAACGCGCGGGCGGTTTCCGCTGTACCGTATACCCATTTCCTGTATTCGGGGAAGTAGTTGAAGTATTTTTTATTCGCCTCGCCGCTTAAGTGACACTCAACGTCTATCTTGAAATAGTCATCCTTAACAAATTCAGGATATTTTGCCTGTGCCATTGGATTTACTCCTTTTTCAGGAACGTTTATATCCACTCATGATGAACTTGCCTGCCCTCCGAAGCCTTGGTATAGGAGGGTCGAACCATTATTTCTTTTCCGGACGGTAGCTGCGGAAATACTTGGTCTTATTGAGGCGCTCTTCGTATTTCTCATGCATCTTGTGAAAAGCTTCTCTTTCGCCCATGGTCTCGCGGTCGCGGATGAACATTAACTCTCGTTCGTCCTCACTGTATTTTAAATTGGTGCTGAAGGTGTGGTAGAGAATTACCTCTTTAAGATTGGTCAGACCCAGCCTGTCCAGCATGTGGCGGCGGGCGAATTTGCCCATGACCACGCAATCGCGCGGCAGCAAAGCGATGGCGGCAGCCAGGTTATGCACTTCAGACTCCAGATCTTCTTCGGGTACGGACTTGGTCACGTAGCCGGCTTCCTCCGCCTCTTTACCGCTGATGGTGCGGCCGGTGAGCAATATTTCCTCGACCTTCTTGGTATGACCCATCACCAGCTCAATGGGGAGGGTTGGTAGACCACCGAAGGCAAGCCGCTGGCCCATCTGGGAAAACTTGGCGTTATCGGCACAAATAACGATGTCGGCAGCTTTAGTGATGTATAGTCCGGCCTCGATTGCCCAACCGTGCACCTGCACCATCACTACTTTATTGCAGTCTAGGATAGCCTGCGGAAAGCCGTAAAGCTGGTCCTGGTCGGTCTGGAGCCTTATTCTCTGGCTCGGTTTGAATCCCTTGGCGCCGCCGTAAACGCGGTAGACCATAGAAAGGTCGAACCCGGCGCAGAAGTTCTTGCCGGCGCCCTTGAAAATGACCACATTGCAGTCATCATCGTGATTGATTTCCCACATGGCTCTCTTGATATCGCCGGTCATGTACTCTTCACCGATGCTGATACAATTGTTTTTTTCCGGTCGGTTCAGCGTGAGATAAGTGATTTTTGGTTCTTCTTTGTCCTTTTCAAGTAAAATAGAATTGAAATTGGGGTAAGACATATTTTCCTCCAGTTTATTTATTTTACATTTATGATTAAAGCATTGTTAAAGACATGGACTTGCATGACAGGAGAATTTAGAATTAAATGATGCATCAACTGCTGTCGCTGCCATAAATAGGCTGCGGTGTGATTCCGTGTCCTTTAAAAAGTGGAAATGCCTTTCTTCTTCCTTTTAGCAATCCCATTTCCCCAAACAACTTTGATATAAATTCAGGCTGGTTGCCTTTCTAGTCGATGGGGACAAACGTAAAAGAGGCATACAGGTGGCAGATGAAGGAATCATTCTTGAAAAATCTCGTCCCCTATGTTCAATGTGCCTAACTATCTCCCTCTGGAAATAGTGCCATATTATTTTACTTTATATCGTTAAAAGATGTCAAACAGGTGCAACAGAAACGGTGTATGCTGGCGGATTGCAGAATTTTAAGTAACTTTTTCAAGACCGGCAGGGGAATATGCGTAAAATATTGTGACGTGTTATGATTTTTTCGCCTGGCCTTTTGTCTGGAGGTGAAGGCGCATAAATTTAAACGCCAGATTTCTTTCGTAAGTTTTAATGGGAATCTTTTCTTCAATAGCGGCGGCTGTAAATTTAAAGACTTTAGCTAATGCCGCATAGACTTTATCGGGGTCAACGACCTCGGCGACGCTGTTATATTGCGTCATCGTGAAATCATCGGCGGATGGCGGTGGTCTGTTCGGCTGCGCTGCCGGTAGGTAGCAATTAAGCAACCTGATGGCGTTATCCGGCCTGTTGGCGAATGTTTTAGTCAGATAACGACTGGTCTCGTCCTTGGAGCGGTATTGCGCCCAGATATGGAGCAGCGTAACGGCATCCTGCGGGTGTTTGATGTAAAGATTTTCTCGCTTGGTTAAATCACGGATTCTCATGGCGAGTTTATTCCCCAGATATTGCCGCTCCTTTTCCGATAGCCCGGCCTTGGCTTCACCCGTGCCTTTTTCCTCTGTCAGCATCCATATAAAACTTTTCGCCGCAAAGATAACTGCAGCACTTTCCTTGCTCTTTTCGATAGTAAGTGGAGGCACTGCTTCTTCTTCCAGCAATTCAGTAGGCTTTACTGTCTCTTTGCGGATTTCCGGTTTAGCCTCCGGTACCATAGGTCTGGGGATGGGCTTTTTGCGTATACGAAGTAGGACCGGCGATGGCTTTATGCGTTGCGCCAGTGTGAAAAGCTGTTTCGGAAAGTGACCGGTTATCATGATGCTTACAACAACCAGTAATGCAATCAGGGCAAGCATAATAATGTGTAAGAAAACAGGAGTTTCTTCGGTAGTTTTCGCCGAAGTTGGCAATATTAGTGTTGCTCTTTCTTGAGTTAGCGGCGGTATGATAACGGCTATCGGGGGTACCTCTGTTATTGTTACTTGCGGTTCCGGCTCGCTCGGTTTATCGGCAACCGTGAAAATAACCAGTGCTGACCAGTTGCCTTCATTAGGTTTCGTTGCCCTGACCTGCCAGAAATATGTCTTGCCGTATTCAAGCGTTATGTTTATCTTTATTGTAGTCGTGTTGACCCTGGTGTCGAGAATAGGGGAGGTCATTTCTGGATTATCGCTTAACCTGAACTCATACTCGGTAACCCCCTCTAATGGCAGCCATGAAAGAGTCGGGTTAGTACCTGTAACCTTGCCGTATTGATCCGCTACTATTGTCAGAGCGGATGCATCTAGGAGGGGTTCGATATCGAAATATCGGGTTATGGAATACTGGCTATAGCCTGGCTTGGTAACTCGTATTCTCCAATAATAAGTCACGCCGGGCCTGAAATCTACTCTGGCGGCACCCACCTGTTGTGGCCCCACCAGAATGTAAGCTGTAGTATTATTCATGGTCACGGTTATCGTTGTAACCGGGAATACAAAGTCTTCATCGTAAGCGATGAAAAGTTGATATTCGCTCGCAACCGTAGGTCGCTCCCAGCTGAACATTACGTCAGGCGCTGTGCCGGTTAGCGAATTTACATGCACTATCGTTCCTTCTGCTGGTGCTATTAATTTTATTGATATATCGAAGATAGTATCAGTGTAGCTGTACAACTTGTTGACAAGATTAATCTTTACCGCCCATAATTTACCTACGCTGGCTTTCAATGCGCGCGGTTCGGCGCTTAGTTGCACATTCGGGTTATCGATGTCGGTGGTGCCGGTAGTGGCGCTGGTACTCCATTCCGTTGATGATGCCTCGGCGTTTTCCGGATCGATATGCCGCCATAATGTACTCTGATTGGTAAAAGCATTATATTCAAGGGCATAAAGAATATCATTTGTAATTGCTAGGCCAAAAATGCCGCCGCCGATAACCCCATTGACGATATCCTTCCAGTTGTCGCTGGTGCCAACCGTCCACGTTACAATATTCTGCCCTGGCAAACTGCTGGCGGCGTAAATTTTTTTGTTAGTGGTAAACTTTTCATCAGCGATAACCTGAACTTTGCCGCCGGCTCCGATTGGCATCGGAATCATAGTCCAGGTTACGCTTCCGTTTGTAGAATAGGCTACATATCCATTCGCACTACCGACGAACAGGTACCCCGCCCCGGCGCTGACTATCGTGGCGCCGCTGTTCAGGGTGGTGGGTACAACGGTGCCCCAGCTGGCGGCGCTGCTGCTAGACTTGACCACCGAGCCGGTATTATTCAGAATATAAATGGTTTCCGAATTTTCTACAGTTAAGTCCTGGATGCTTATAGTGCAGGTGCGGGCAGTCCATGCTGCGCTTCCGCTGGAGTTATTATAATAAATTGTAGTGCCGCCTTTTTTAGCGAGATAGATAACGCTTGCTCCTGACGGTTCGATGCGTACGATGTAGTCCGGCGTGCCTTTCAAACATAGCACTCTTTTCCAGCTACTCGCCAGGCGCCACAGGCTGGTATTGGTGCCATTATCGGTAACCAGATAAACTTTATCGCCTTTCCTTGACACTTCAACATCTCTGGCATTGGTAATA
>DAOUCO010000121.1:0-21552 GCA_034432135.1 Dehalococcoidales bacterium
ACCTGCATTTTAAGGTGCTTGGCACCCCGGGCCATACGCCCTGCGGCATCAGCATCGCCGGGGAAGGGCATGTCTTTACCGGGGACACGCTTTTCAACTACGGCATCGGCCGCTATGACCTTATTGACGGCGACTATGATGCTCTCATCAACGGCATCAAGACCAAACTACTGATCCTGCCCCCTGAAACCGTCGTCCACCCCGGCCATGGACCTGATACAACTATTGCCACAGAAATAAGGGCGAATACGTTCTTGAGATAATTTCCTTTGTCATTCTGAACGCAGTGAAGAATCCGTCACGCCTTTTCTTACAACCGTACCGGCAAACACGGAATGGTTAGAAAAAAATAGCGACAACATCCCCTTTACATTCTCTTCCCAAATTCCTTATACTTAAACTACCCTTTCTCGTTTCCCTCTTTGAAAAAGAGGGATTAAGGGAGATTTTTACCGCACCTTAAAAATAAACACGAAAAATCCTTTAGTTAGAGTCAAAGCTGGCTTTACATAAAACAAATAAAAACGAATAAAAACGAATCAGCTACGGCTCAAAGCTAAAACACAAGAAAAAAATTTTACAAAAAAGAAAAACGAATCAAAAAAGGGGGTGGATTTTTCACCCACCCCCAATTTTTGATATTTAATTTTTGACTTTTAATTTCTCTCTTACACAAACAACGGGCACATTACCAGCGTGATGGTTGCCAGTAGCTTTACTAGAACATGCAACGATGGTCCCGCCGTATCTTTAAGCGGGTCGCCCAACGTATCCCCAACAACGGCAGCCTGATGAGCGAATGACTTCTTGCCCAGAACGACGCCATTTTCATCTTTAAGCTGCCCGTCCTCGATCATCTTTTTGGCGTTATCCCAGGCGCCGCCGCCGTTATTCATGAACGACGCCATCATAATGCCGCCGATAGTGCCTACCATAAGCACCGCGGCAACAGCCATAGCGGCGTCGTAACCTGGAATATAGCGGAAAACAACACCGATGAGAATAGGCCCCAGGACAGGCAGAAGTCCGGGAGCTATCATTTCTCGCAGACCGGCGCGGGTTGTTATATCGACAGCCTTGCCGTAGTCGGGCTGGTGCGGATGCGCCGGGTCTTTCGGGTTGAGTATCTCAGGGTCGGCACGGAACTGGCGGCGTACTTCCTCGATAATCTTCGAAGCCGTCTTGCCGACTGCCTTGATAGCCCAGGAGCTAAAGAGGTAGACAATCATCGCCGCTAACAGAGCCCCGACGAACACCTCAATTTGCGCGATATTCACTATATTATACTGACCTTCAGTGCCGAACTTGATAAGTGAAACTCTGTCCAGATAAGCCTGAAAGAGCAGGAAGGCAGCCAGACCGGCTGAGGCCATGGCATAACCCTTGGTTAGAGCCTTGGTAGTGTTGCCAACGGCATCCAGACGGTCGGTGATTTTACGTACCTCGGGTCCTGCTCCAGCCATCTCGTTGATGCCGTTAGCATTATCCGTAATGGGACCAAAGGTATCCATAGAAAGTATGTAGGGGCAGGTCATCAACATGCCCATTGTAGCGACGGCCGTGCCGAAAGCGCCGGCCCCCGGCACGCCGCTCTGTGTGCCCATCCAGTAGGCAAGCAGGAGAGCAACCCCTATGATGACAGCAGTGGCAAAAGTGGTGGAAAAACCCACGGACATGCCCATGATGATATTGGTTGCCGGGCCGGTCTTGGAGGCTTCTGCAATTTCTTTAACAGGATTATAACGCCACTCCGTATAGTACTGGGTAACGTAGACCATTAAAATACTCGCAACGATTCCGACTACACCGGCACCAAAGAGCCACCAGTTGTCCAGCATGTAGTGGACGGTAAACGCCAGGCCGACAATAGAAAGGACGATGGCGATATAGTAACCGCGGTTGAGCGCATTCATAGCGTTCTCGTTTTCTTTGGCTTTAACGCAGATGATTCCTATCATGCTGGCGATCATACCGAAACCGCGGACGCAGAGCGGGAACAGGATCCAGGCAACATTATTTGTCGCTAGGTAGGCAAAAATACCGAGAATCATCGCACCGATATTTTCCGCCGCAGTCGATTCGAACAGGTCAGCGCCGCGGCCGGCGCAATCGCCTACGTTATCACCGACTAGGTCGGCGATGACGGCCGGATTACGCGGGTCGTCTTCCGGGATGCCAGATTCAATTTTACCGACTAAGTCAGCGCCGACATCGGCGGCTTTAGTATAAATACCGCCGCCGAGCTGGGCAAATAAAGCTACGAAGCTAGCACCGAACCCGAAGCCGACGATAAGGTGAGGGGCAATATGTGGGTCATTTTGGCCACCATAAGCGAAAAATATTACGGTAACTCCGATAAGGCTTAACGCTGTGATTAAAAAGCCTGATACCGCACCACCGCGGAGAGCAACTTCCACGGCGTCTTTAAGGCTTTTTTGCGCGGCGGCGGCGCAGCGTACGTTGGATTTCACGGCAATATACATGCCGATGAAACCTGCCAGACCGGAACAAAAAGCGCCTACGAGGAAGGCTATCGCAGTACGCCAGCCCACATCAAGATTGCTATAACCGTGCTGCTCCACTCCAGTATGCCCGAGTACACCCACCAACACGCCGATAATGATGGCGATGGCCACCGAATACATGGCTATCGTACTATACTGGCGTTTGAGAAAAGCCCAGGCTCCCTGGAAAATAATATCCCCGATTTCCTTCATTTTTGGAGTACCAGTTGGGCGTTTCATTATGTTCCTGATAAGAAGGAGGGCGAATATTATCGTGATTACGCCCGCTGCAGGCACGATCCAGAAAATCCCTGGTAATTGTGACATTTTCCCCCTTTTCTTCCAAGCTCTTAAAAACTTGGACTTCTGATTGCTATATCTCCGGGAGACTATTTAACAAACATCACCCGGCTAGTTTTGATATGTGATAAAACAAATAAGCAGGAGATACTAACTCCTGCTTCCATATTTTACCTTTTCATGAACATAATTATTCATGATTATAACGCTGTTTTTACTTATTGTCTACTCGCTTGGTGTTTTTGTTATTTCCCGAATTTAATTCTTGGGATACTAGCTTCCTTCATACTGTCTGCCATCGTCCAGAAGTAGGCTTCGCCAGTATATACCTGGAAGACCGCCAGTAATGGATTATCCGGTGTGGTAATGCCAAAGTTCTTCACAAAAGGCCTTTCTTCTATACACTTTGCCCGGATTTTATTATCTGTGATAATTCTAACTTTGCCTGAGACTCGCATTACCTTGCTGAAATCCCTGGTTTGAAAATATATCTCAACCTTGGGATTCTTCTCTATTTGCTTATAAAAAGCCTTGACCGTTTGCCCCTGAAACCAGAATCCGTTTTCATCAGCATACCACATTCCTAATGCCCTGACTCTTGGCTGGTCTCCCTCCACCGTGGCCAGATAGCATGTTTTGTTATCGTTAGCGAATTTGATACAATCTTTAAAGTCCATCTCAATCTCCTCATTAAATCATTGTTATTTACTTGCTTTGGGGTTCCATCTTACGTCTTTATAACGCTCTCTAAGTTTTGGCTTCTCTATTTTGCCAGTCGGGTTACGCGGCACATCGCCGAAAAGTATGATTCTCGGCCAGGCGTACTTGGGTAGTTGCGGTTCGTAATAAGCCCTCATTTCTTCCTCGGTAAGATTAACGCCTTCTTTAGGCTGGACAACGGCGGCAACGACCTCGCCATATCTTTCATCTGGCACGCCGATAATCGCCACGTCTTTGACTTTTGGTTGACCGATGAGTACAGATTCGAGGTCGACCGGGTAGATGTTTTCGCCGCCGCTGATGATAAGGTCTTTTTTCCGGTCGATATAATATATAAAGCCCTCTTCGTCCTGCTTAACTAGGTCGCCGGTATAAAGCCATCCGTCTTTTAATGTTTCGGCAGTTTTTTGGGGATTTTTATAATAGCCTTTCATTACATTGGCACCGCGTATAATAATTTCGCCAACTGTACCGGGAGGTACATCGTTGCCTTTATCATCTACTACACGGGCATCGAGGTTAAGCCGGGGATAGCCGAAAGAGCCGAGTTTATGTAGATTTTCCGTGCCTAGGTGCATGCATGGGCCGGAAGATTCGGTAAGACCGTAGTTTTCTTCGTACTGGACTTTATCAAAATATTTAAGGAAACGCCGCACCAGTACTGGAGGAATAGGTTGCGCGCCCGAGTGAACTAGGCGCAGCGAACTAATATCGTAGTCGGATAGTTTTAGTTCACCTCTGTCCAAGGCAGTAACTATATCCTGGAGCCATGGTACCAGCAGCATACTGATTGTGATTTTTTCCTGGCTATATAACTCCAGTATCAATTTTGCCGTCACTCTCTCACCACCGGTAGTCATAACTGCCTTTGCCCCGCCGATAAGGCTGCCGAACCAGTGCATTTTTCCACCTGTATGGTAAAGAGGTTGAATTAGCAGGAAGCAATCCTTGCGGTTTTCGCGGTGCGAAAAATTCTCGTTGACAGCGGTATGTTCCAGACTACGATGGCATAAGAGAGTAGCTTTGGGGTCGCCGGTGGTGCCGGATGTAAAGTATAGACCAGCCTCGTCTTCACCGGTTAGCTGGATTTTAGGCGCGGCGGGCGAAGCCTTCACCAGTACTTCCTCGAAAGGCTCCATACCTTGAGGAACTTTCTCACCGACGAAGAAATAGTGTTTTATAGTCTTTAGGTCTTTGCGGATTTCCGCTACTCTATCAGTAAAATCCTGGTCGAGAATCATGATTTTCGGTTCGGCGATATCAATGCAGTATTTAATCTGACGCGCGATGAATCTAAAGTTCAGCGGCGCGGCAATGGCGCCGGCCTTGAGGATGCCGAAATACGCTTCGAGCCAGTTAAGCGAATTCATCATCAGGTGTATAACCACGTCACCCTTTTTAATACCCCGGTCGATAAGAGCATTAGCTACGCGGTTAGCCCTTTCATCGAACTCTTTCCAGGTGATTTCTTTTCTTAACCCTTTACTCGGTGTTATTTCAACCAGAGCGGTATTATTGGGGATTAACCTGGCGTTTCTGGCGAGTATTTCTGTAATGGTCATTGTTTGGCTCCTTTTAAATCTGTATTACAACAGGATTTTAAGAGAAAAGACTATCGTAACAGTTACGTAATACGTGAAAATTTTTATTGTAGAATTAGTCATTGAATTGTCATTTAAAGGCATTATAAACACGCTTGATTATATTGTATTTGAACGTAATATGTCAATTCGCTTAGCTTTAATGGCTGTATATTCCTGTGTTATAATTTTAAAAAGGATAATACAAGACATGTTTGAGCAACTAGATAAGATTGAAAAGCGTTATCAGGAAATAGATGAGAATTTAGCGCGGCCCGAGGTGGCTACTAATATCGACCGGGTTCAGACATTATCTCAAGAGCGGGCCAGGCTAGAAAATATTGTTTTGAAATACCGTAAATATAAAAAGCTTGTTAAAGAGCTTAACGATGTTAAGGCAATGGATAAAGCCGCAAATGACGAAGAGATGACCGCTCTTATCAAGCAGGAAAGCGCGGCTTTACAAGAAAAGCTGAATGGGTTGATTCAAGAACTGCGTTTATCTCTGTTGCCAAAAGACCCTAATGATGAGAAAGATATTATCGTAGAAATCAGAGCGGGTACGGGAGGCAATGAAGCAGCGTTATTTGCCGCCGACCTTTACCGTATGTATAGCCGCTATGCCCAGAGTCAGGGCTGGAAGACCGATGTTATCAGCGTCAGCGAAAGCGGTATCGGCGGCTTTAAGGAAATAATCTTTGAGGTAAAAGGTAAAAACGCTTACAGTCGATTGAAGTATGAAAGCGGCGTACACCGGGTACAGCGTGTGCCGGTTACCGAAGCTTCCGGCAGAATTCACACCTCGACGGCCACAGTGGCTGTCCTGCCTAAGGCGGAAGAGGTAGATATATCAATCGATCCGGATGATTTAAGGATTGATATTTTTCATAGTGGCGGAGCGGGAGGCCAAAATGTTAATAAGGTTGCTTCGGCTGTACGTGTAACCCACCTGCCCACGGGAATGGTAGTCGTTTGCCAGGACGAACGTTCGCAACTTCAAAATAAAGTCAAGGCGATGTCTGTTTTAAGAACACGGTTGCTGGATATGGAAAGGCGTAAGCAGGAGGAGGCTATAACTTCTCAAAGGCGTTCCCAGGTCGGTACCGGCGAGCGCGCCGAAAAGATAAGGACATATAACTATCCACAGGACCGCGTTTCCGACCATCGTATCAATCTTACCTTGCATAATTTGCCCCACTTTATGGATGGCGCTATCGATGAGCTTATCGACGCTCTGGCCACATCCGAACACGAAAGACAGCTCGAGGAACAGAAGGTGTGAACCTCAAACAGGCGTTGGCACAAGCTAGGAAGACTCTTACCGATAATAATATCGATGATGCCTCAATCGAGGGTGAAGTTCTCTTGAGACATGTGCTGGGATTAAGTCGCGCCCGTTTGTTTTCTTCTCTTGATAGCAATATAAGTGCTTCTCAATTTGATAACTTCATGAAGTTAGTTGCCAGGAGAGTAAATGGTGAACCTACTGCTTATATTACAGGGCATCGTGAATTTTTTGGTCTTGATTTTATTGTAAATCAACACGTTTTAATTCCACGTCCTGAGACTGAATTGCTGGTGGATAATGCCATCGGCCTCTGCCATAAATATAGTTACTCCAAAATAGCTGATATCGGCACGGGCTGCGGGGCTATCGCCGTTTCCTTAGCTGTCAATCTACCAAAAGTGAGTGTTTTTGGTACTGATGTATCCCCAGCAGCATTGGAGATAGCCAGACAAAACTGTGTGAAGCACGGCGTAGCTGAGAGAATCAAGTTTTTTATAGGCGACTTGTTACAACCTTTACCGGAGGCTGTCGACTTGATAGTAGCCAATTTACCGTATGTCAAAGCGTCTGATATTCCCATTAAAGGTCCTTTGAGTTTTGAGCCGCAGCTGGCGTTAGATGGCGGGGAAGAGGGGCTGGATAAAATCAAATTACTCTGCTATCAGGTAGAGAAAAAACTAAAAAATAAGGGCAGTCTGCTTCTGGAAATAGGGCAGGGGCAGGCGGAAGAAGTTATAAACATTTTACATAATATTTTCCCTGGGGCTCCGATTGATATTACAAAAGACCTATCGGATATTATGCGTGCTGTCTGCCTCAGTTTGACATAGTCTGAAATACAATGATAAATTAAATCTGAATCCCTAAATCTTTTTATTTAAAGACTTTTTCATGAACATTATCGTTTGTGTAAAACAGGTTATCGACCCCGAAGCACCGCCGGCCAGCTTTAGAATTGATGAGACAAATAATAAGGCGGAAATGCGTGGTGCGCAACCGGTTATTGACCCTTATGGAGAGTATGCCGTCGAGGCTGCTTTACACCTTAAAGAAGCTAAAGGTGGCAAAATTACTATAATAACTTTGGGGATAAACCTGCTGCGCGAAGTTGTCAAGAAACCCCTGGCGATGGGTGCCGATGAGCTTATCCTGCTTGAGGATGAAGCCTTTGCTAAGGGCGATGCCTGGTCGACGGCTTATGCCTTGGCTATGGCTATAAAGAAAAAAGGGGATTTTTATCTCGTTTTATGTGGTCGCGAGGCATCGGACACTAATGCCGGCCAGACCGGCCCTGCTATCGCTGAAATCCTTGGTTTGCCATGCGTCACTTTGGCGCGCAAGATAGAGGCGGGCGATTACAAGCTAAGAGTGGAAAGAGTCAATTCATCTGGATATGACATTATTGAATCGCCATTGCCAGCCATGGTGACTGTGAGTAATGAAATAGGTCAGCCGCGCTATCCTACTATTAAAGGGATTATGGCAGCAAAAAAAATTGAGCCGATTATCTGGAAACCCGATGATATTGGCCTCGGCTCGTTGGTTGAAGCCAGCAACCAGCGAATAAAACTACGCAAACTTTTTCAGCCGGTACATGAAGGAAAATGTGAATTTATTGCCGGAGAGACTCCGGAGGAAATGGCAGTAAACCTGGCGAACAGGCTTAGAGAGTCCCGAATATTATGACGGTTATGAGGTAATTAGCATTGCCCGAAAATGAAGGTGTAGCTGTTTATTGCGAAATAAAAGGCGATAAACTCCTGCCTATTGCCACCGAAGGGCTTGGCATCGGCAGAAAGTTGGCGGATGACCTCGGGCATGAACTATCCGCTATTTTGCTTGGTAATGGCATCAGTTCTCTGGCGCAGCAGGCTATTGTTGCCGGGGCAGATAAAGTATATATCGTCGATGATACACAGCTTAAAGATTATCAGCCGGATGCTTATTTCAGCGTACTGGAAAAAGTAGTTAAACAAATAATGCCACAAATAGTTATCATGGGGCAGACTGATATCGGGCGTGAGCTGGCGCCTCGGCTGGCTTTCCGGTTGGGAACAGCGGTAACGCTGGACTGCGTTGACTTAGCTATTGATCAGTCTTCCAAACGTTTGCTTCAGACTAAGCCTGTCTATGGCGGCAATGCCCGGGCTATATTCATTACTGAAACTGACCCGCAGGTAGTAACCATACGCACTAAGGCTATGACAGCTTTAGAGCCAGATACTTCGCGCAAAGGTGAGATTATTAATATCCCGGCGGAACTCGATGCTTCTGTTATAAAAACAAGGATTCTGGAGAGGGTGGTGGAAGAGGTAGCTGGCATTAAAATAGAAGACGCTCAGATTGTCGTTGCTGGAGGCAGAGGCATCGGAAGCGCGGATGGATTCAAGCAGCTGGACGAGCTTGCCATGCTTTTAAAAGGAGCGGTTGGCGCTAGCCGGCCTCCCTGCGACAATAACTGGATACCGGATACTGCACAGGTAGGACTGACCGGCAAGATTATTGCCCCGGAAGTCTATATTGCCGTCGCCATCTCCGGCTCCAGTCAGCACATGAGCGGCTGCTCAAGTGCCAAGACGATTGTTGCTATTAATAAAGACAAAGAAGCCAATATTTTCAAGTATGCACGTTTTGGTGTTGTGGGAGATTGGAAAAAAGTGCTACCGGCTTTTACCGCTAAGCTGAAAGAACTGTTAGCTTCTTAGCATCTTAATTAATCATTTCAAAAAAGAGCAACTTCCCGATTTAAGAGGACGTCGTCTTAATATTAAGTCTGATGATAATAACTTTAGCTTTTCTCTGCTTTTTCCGCCTGTTTTTGGGCGATTAACTTTTGCGTAATATTAGCTGGGACTTCCTCATAATGGTCGAACTCCATGGTATACGTCGCCCTGCCCTGGGTCATCGATTTAAGGTCGATGCTGTAGCGCTGGATTTCCGCCAGCGGCACCTGTGCTTCGATGATGTTGGTATCGCCCTGTGGGTTCATACCCATGACTCGGGCGCGTTTAGTGTTTAAGTCGCCAATAATATCCCCGGTAAGGTCGTTAGGAACGGTCACTTTTAGATTCATTATTGGCTCGAGCAGAATCGGCCGACCATCTGCCAGTCCCTTTTTAAATGCACCGGCCCCGGCTATCTTAAAGCATATTTCTGAAGAATCTACCTCGTGATAACTGCCGTCATACAGTGTTGTCTTAACGCCGATGACCGGATAGCCGACCAGACAGCCCTCAGAATAGGCTTCAACCACCCCTTTTTCTACCGCGGTGATGTAATTCTTGGGCACAGAACCACCAACGACTCTTTCCGTGAACTCATTAGGGCCATGGTCTGGTAGCGGCTCAAGTTCCAGCAACACATGCCCGTACTGCCCGTGACCGCCGGACTGTTTTTTATGTTTGTATTCGGCTTTAGAAGGCACTGTGATTGTTTCACGATAAGGGACTTTGGGGATAGCCAGGTCGACATTTACGCCGAACTTACGTTGCATCTTTTCTGCGGCTACAGAAAGATGGGTCTCACCCATGCCAGAGAGTATCGTCTCGCCGGTGCCCATTTCACGAGATACTTTGAGGGTAAGGTCTTCTTCTGTCAGACGGGATAACGCCGTTCCCATTTTGTCGATATCGGTTTTGGTTTTAGGATATACTGCTTCGCGGAAAATAGGAGCGGGGAACTTAATCGGCGTAATTTTTACCTGCTTATCATGGGTGCATAGTGTATCCCCGGTAACAGTAACATTCAGTTTGGCTACCGCTCCTATATCCCCGGCCCTTATTTCCGGGGCAGGTTCCTGTGTTTTTCCTCTCATAAAGTACAGTTGCCCTATACGCTCACTGGCGTTCTGGCTGGAATTATAGACCTGTGAATTACTGGAAATAAAACCATTATAAACACGGAAATATGTTAACTTTCCGACATATGGGTCGGCGGTGGTTTTAAAAACTAACGCAGCCAGCGGTGCGTTTTCAGAAGACTCTATGTCTCCCTTGTCGGTGGATACCTTCTGCTCTTTAGGTAACGGCAGATAATCGCAGATAGCTTCCAGCACCCGGTTTACTGCGATGTTTTGCAGGGCCGAACCGGCTAATATCGGCACGATTTTTCCACTGATAACCGCCTGCCTTAATGTCCTAGAAAGCTCTTCTTGAGAGATTTGTTCACCGCCAAGGTATTTCTCGATGAGCTTGTCATCATTTTCAGCGATAGCTTCTATAAGTTTTTCGCGGTAAGAGTCAGCCTGGGCTTTAACGTTAGCCGGTATTTCGACCTCTTTAGTCGGTGAACCGGTATAAGCTTTCATAGTAATCAGGTCGACCACTCCTTGGAAACCGGTATGAGCCCCGATGGCTATTTGTATTGGATGGCATTTTTGACCGAGTTTATTTTTTATCTCTTGAACCGCTTTAAAGAAATCTGCATTCTCGCGGTCCATTTTATTTATATAGACAAGGCGGGGCAGTTTGGCTTCCTCGCAATATCCCCAGACCATCTCGGTGCCGACCTCCACGCCTGAGGCAGCGCAAACAACGACGATGGCTCCATCGCTGACACGCATGCCCGCTTTTACCTCACCCACGAAATCGGCATAACCGGGGGCATCAAGGATATTTAATTTTCTCTCTCGCCAGGTTAGTGGCAATATGGATAAGTTGATGCTGATACGTCGCTTTGCTTCATCCGGGTCATAATCGGATGTTGAAGACCCGTCGTCAACTCTACCCAGGCGGCTGATAACGCCGGCAGTAAAAAGCATCGCCTCGGAAAGTGATGTTTTACCGGCACCGCCGTGGGATAATAATACAACGTTGTGAATATTCTCAAGTCCGTATTTCGGCATGAAATCACCTGCTCTCTAAGTTCTTCGCTTAATATTATACCTGCAGTGAATCGTATACGGCAAGCACTCGTATATAAGGCGCCGATTATCCAGAGGACAGTTGAAGTTAACTGCCGAATTTGTCTTTAAAAACAATTTCGGATAGTTCTTTACGGGGAGGAGCTTTGCTTTCCTGTTCTGGCACACCAAGAGGGAATAAAGTAACAACGCGATACCTTTTCGGAACGTTGAGGACTTTCTCTGCCCGGGAGGCATCAAAAGCGCCGATAATAACCGTACCCAACCCCTGCGCGTGGGCGGCCAGTATCATATTCTGTATCGCCAGGGCGGTATCGAACATGAACCAATCGCCTTTATCTGTCTCATACTCAACCTTATCACTGCCTGAACCATGTTTAGCTCCTGCTTTACCAATCTCTGCACAAACGACAATCACCACCGGAACAGTATTCATAGCATTGGTAGCTGGATTCGGTATTTCTCTGTTCGGTAGTTTGATTTTCATTAATGTATCGGTTAATTGCGCTTTTATTTTTGCGTCGCGCACGACTATGAAACGCCAGCACTGAGTGTTAGCCCATGATGGTGCCCAGCGCCCGGCTTCCAAAATCGCCTCTATCTTTTTATCATCAACCGGGTCGGTTTTATAACGTCTAATACTTCTACGCTTTTTTATAGCTTCGAATAATTCCATCAACCTCTCCTCAACATTTGCCAAATTTTTCTTTAAATAACACTTCGCTTAACTGCTTACGGGGTGATACCTGCCCTTTATGGTCAGGAATGCCTAAAGGTGTCATTGTAACTACGGTACACTCGGAAGGTACATCCAATATTTGTGATACTTTACGCGTATCAAACCCGCCAACGATTACTGTACCCAGCCCCAGAGCACAAGCTGCCAGTGTCAAATTCTCCATTGCCAGGGCGATATCGAACATATACCAGTATTCGCCTTTATCCGTGAGTGGCTCGCCATCTAAACTGCAACCTGCTTTGCCTTTCTCGGCGCAGATGACGATTAGGACTGGCGCTTGCTTGATAGAACCGGCGGCAGCGTTTTCCACCCACTCGTTATCGATTTTGACTTTGTACAGAGTCTCGGCGACTTCAGCCTTTATTTTCGGGTCGCGTATCACGATAAAACGCCAGCATTGCGCATTCCCCCATGAAGGCGCCCAGTGCGCCGCTTCGAGGACTGTTTGTACAGTCTTATCATCTACAGCATCAGGCTTGTAATGTCGAATGCTTCTACGATTATTAATTGCCTCAAAGACATCCATTTTTATTTTATCCTCCGTAGTTTTTTCTCATCTAATTTTCCCAGCCGCCTTTGCCGATAAGAGCAACAAAGCGGCAACCCCCGAGTTTCTGAATACGATTTTTCTCTTTTTGCTTGGTTACTTTATAAAGCTCTTGGACGTAACGCGAACCCGCCGGTATTACCATTCGTCCGCCGATTGCCAGTTGTGCCAATAAAGCGTCAGGTATACAAGGCGCGGCTGCGGTAACCATGATGGCATCATATGGTGCCTTTTCCGGCCATCCCAGTTCTTCTTTTGCAAGGTATATCTCTATATTTTTATAACCCAGACTCTTCAAAACTTTACGGGCAGATTCAGCAAGTGCAGGTACACGTTCTACGGAAATAACTAGCTTTGATAACTCCGCTAGAATTGCTGTCTGATAGCCGCTGCCTGTACCTATCTCCAGTACCTTCTCATTTCCTTTGAGTTCCAACGCTTCCGTCATAAGGGCAATAATATAAGGCTGGGAGATTGTCTGTTCCCAGCCTATAGGCAATGGACCATCTTCATAAGCCAGGAAACGGTTTTCCTGCGGAATAAACTGTTCGCGCGGTATACGCGCCATGGCTGCTAAAACTTGCTTATCTTTTATCTCTCTACCTAGGTGCTTAATAAGTTCGGCTCTAGCCGCTTCAAAGTCCTTCATAAAAAATGCGTAAATTAAGAGAAAATATAGTAAGCAACGATCAATAAAACTACGATAATAACTGTAAGAATGCCAATCCTCTTTAAATCTCCGGCAATAAATTCATAATGCAGGGGTAGCGCCGCGGAAGTCGGAGCCCTCTTCTGCTCCGGTGCTTTAACTGGCTGAGAAGTGCTTGAAATTGGCTCAGCTTTTAATATTTCTCCGGGGGCCTCCTGTGTTAAGGCCGCGCCTGCTTGTCCTTGTCTGAACTTACTTTTTTTCTTATGATGAAAATGCTTACCTCGACCGTGTTTGGATTTTGGCAAAGGTTTACCTCCTGAAAAGTTTATTTAGCTCTGGGGTGCGACTTATCGTAAGTCCGTCGCACTTGGTCGGTAGTTAGGTGAGTATAAACCTGGGTGGTGGAGATATTGGCATGTCCCAGTAATTCCTGCACCGACCTTAAGTCGGCGCCGCCGCTAAGCATATGAGTGGCGAAGCTGTGCCGTAGCGTATGAGGGCTAATTTTAGAGCTCAAACCAGCTGATTTTACATATTCCTTTAGTTTTTGCCAGAAACCCTGTCTGGTAAGCCTTTCACCGCGGGCATTCAGGAATAAAGCTGTCTCTTTCTTGCCGTGTGCAAGTTTAGGACGGTCTTCGTTAATGTATTTCTTTATTGCTGTAGCGATTTTTTCGTAAATAGGAATTATACGTTCTTTCCGGCCTTTACCAAAACATCGTACAAAGTAGTTACCTTCGGTGTTGACGTCGCCCAGATTCAAAGCCACCAGTTCGCTTATTCTCATGCCGCTGGCATATAACAGTTCCAGCATCGCTTGATCCCGTTTGGCTTCGGCTGTGGTTAGTTTTGCGGGCTGTTCCAGTAGCAAGCGCACCTGATTAATCGGTATCGGTTTAGGTAAAGCCTTGCCGACACTTGGCGAACTCATATTTTCCGTAGGGTCGGTTTTTATCTGGTTTTCTGAAACCATAAAGTTAAAAAATGACCTAGCTGCCGCAACCTTGCGGGCAATTGTGGTTGCTACATAACCTCTCTCTTTAAGATAAAGCATATAGCTTAGCATTGTCTGTCTGTTGAAATTTGTCCAGGAAGAAACCGATTTATCTTTATTGGCAAAATCAGCTAATCCCGTAAGATCATTTCTGTAGGCGGAAATAGTATGCTCGGAATACCCTTTTTCAACCGCTAAATAATGTAGAAAATTCTCGATAGGCTCTTTCATGTCATCTCCTCATAGCTAGAATTGTTTCCGCTATTGTTGTTAAAACTTCCGCTAATATTTTAACATAATATTTTAACATAAATAAAGATGAAATCAATCATTACGAATATCGATATATTTATATTTCTTACAGATGTGACATATTAGTCATATATTTTTTAACCCGATGTCGAATTGACATATGGTATTAAGTATAAAAATCATACCCCCGGACTATTACCCTACAAATTGACCATTACCAATAAGCTATTGTACTAGGGACGAAAGACATATAAGATGAAGAGGTAGCCTGAATACTAGATATATAAATAATAAAGCGGTTTTTTTATGAGTTTACCTATCGATGAACTTAAGAATATATTACATAAAAAAACGCCTGATGCTGAAGCCCTGCGTCTAATCCCGGAGACACTAGCCCGCAAATATATCGCCATCCCTGTAGCTATCGAAGGTAATGTCCTGCGTGTAGCTATGGCTAATCCGTCCGATATTCTGGCATTAGAAGCTCTGGCAAGTTGGAGCCAGATGCGCATCGAGCCTGAAGCAGCCTCGCCAGAAGAAGTGCTTGAAGCTATAGACTTTAATTATAAAAATTATGAAGAAATTGAAAAACAAATTTCGAATATCATCATTACTGACACCGTTCAAAAAGTCGATAAACAATTTATTGTTGACACTAAAACCGAGACGCCCGTAGCCCAGGTATTATCCCTTATCATTGATGAAGCGGTTAAAGCTAGAGCCTCTGATATTCACCTTCATCCCGGTGAAGATAATCTACGCGTAAGGTTTCGCATTGATGGTACGCTGCATGATATGTTTTCCCTGCCGCTAACTACCATGACGCAACTTATTTCCAGACTTAAAATAATGGCTAATATGAATATCGCTGATCACCATCGTCCGCAGGACGGTCAGTTCTCTATAAAAACCAAAGGCCGATTAATAGATATCAGGGTGGCTATCATTGCTACAGTGTGTGGAGAAATGGCGGTATTGCGTCTTCTGGATAAATCTCGGGCAACTTTAAATCTATCAGAACTGGGATTTCTACCTGAAAGTCTTAACTTGTATGAAAATATGCTTAAAGTACCTTATGGTGTTATCTTGCTCAGCGGCCCTACCGGTGCTGGTAAGACGACCACTCTGTACGCCTCGTTAAACTCACTTAACCAGATGGAACGCAACATTATCACGGTTGAAGACCCCGTTGAATACCGGTTTTCCAACATTAATCAAATACAGGTCAACGTGCGCGCTGGTATTACTTTCGCTAGCGGTTTGAGGTCGATATTAAGGCTTGACCCCGACGTAATCCTCATCGGAGAAATCCGCGATGCAGAAACAGCTAACATCGCTATTCAGTCCGCACTCACCGGTCACCTCGTATTATCTTCAATACATGCCAATGATTCGGTAGGTGTGGTATTACGCTTACTTGACCTCGGTGTTGAACCTTTCCTCGTATCATCAGCCCTCATCGGGGTTGTTGCTCAAAGAATGGTACGCCGTGTGTGCCCCTATTGCGCACGTCCTGTAAAAGCCTCTCCCGAGGAAAGTATCATCTATACTCAAGAAATGGGTGAAGAAAAAACCGAATTTGTGCATGGAGCTGGCTGTAAATCTTGCGCCAATAGTGGTTATCGGGGGAGAACAGGCATATTTGAAATTCTCTCCAATAATGATAATATCAAGGCTTTGATATCAAGAGGGGCTACAGCTCGTGAGCTGCGTACTCAAGCAATCAATGATGGGATGGTAACGCTGATAAAAGATGGCATGAAAAAGGTTAAGAAAGATATTACAACTCCTGCAGAGATTTTACGTAATGCTTATACAGTTGCCTAGGTGTAATAATTTTTAATGCAATAATTACAAGCTGGGAAGGATAATGTTTTATCAATATATTGCTTGTAGTGAATCTGGCGAAATTGTCAAGGGTAAACTTACCGGTACCAGTGAAGATGCCATTGCCGAGATGTTGGGGGTTGCCGGTTATCGACTTATTAACCTGCGTCCTTTTGTCCCTTTCTTTAGTCTGGGAAAGCTGACGGCCCAACTATTCCCGGTCAAGCCCAATGAAGTCATCATACTTTTTCGTCAGCTGGCTTTACTTCTCGAGTCCGGAGTCAACATTGTTACCTCACTTGAATTAATGCAGGAGCAGATTACCAACCGTACCCTGAGAAAAGTTATCTCTGATGTTATCTCCGATATCAGGGCAGGTAATCAACTTTCTATGGCTATGAGCCGCCATCCTGAAGTATTTCCCATTGTGGCTTGCCGATCGTTAAGTATTGGTGAGCAAACTGGCGGTCTTGAGACGATGTTACGGCAGGTTGCCGATTATATGGAAAAGGAAATTCTCGCAAAAAAGGGCATAAAAGGAGCCTTGATGTACCCGATTATCGCCCTAGTTATTACTGCTGTTGTAGTTGGTATACTCATGTTCTTTGTACTACCGGCTTTTTCCGGTTTATACAAAGATTTAGGGGCAGAATTGCCCGCTATTACTCAAATAATGCTGGATTTTTCCAGCTTCATAAGTGATAACATGCTTATCATATTGTTGATAATTTTGGTCTCCATAGGACTGGCTTTTATTTATTTCAAGACAGCTGAAGGTAAATATAATCTTGATAAATTTTTATTACGTGTTCCGCAATTGGGCAGAGTGAAACACCTTAATGAACTCTCTCGCTGTGCTCGGAGTATTTCTCTCTTATATGCTGCTGGTCTGCCGCTGACGGAAATCATGCCGCTGGTTATTCAGGGATGCAATAACCGCGTTATGGCGCGAGCTTTGTTTGATGTTCAAACGGAGATGTTAAAAGGAGAAGGTCTGGCCAAACCGATGTCAAAAAACCGCATTTTCTTACCCATGATGGTACAGATGGTAAAGGTTGGTGAAGAAACCGGTAATCTCGATGGCTCGTTACTGGCTGTGGCTAACAATTATGAAGCTGAAGCCCAGGATAAAACCAAAGCTCTTATTGCCTTGATTCAACCTATGATGACTATCGTCATTGCAGGTATTGTTGGCCTTATTGCTTTATCAATGGTTTCGGCTATGTATTCGATATACGGAGAAGCAAATATTTAATTGCGTTAACCATTTACGTGAGTGTTCATGAAAGGCTTTAAGTTAAGTAAAACCGGTTTGCTAGTTCTTGCGGCAGGCGCTTTTATCGTCGTTCTGGCAGGACTCGGTATTACGCGTTATAACCAAATTTCAGAACAAGATGACCTTAATAAGGCTTTATCTGTATCTGAAACGAGGTTGAACGTCATCGATCTCGAACCTTTAGAGTTACAGAAAGCTGAACTTCAAGAGCAACTTATTGCAAGCGAAAGTCTACTTGAAGAAGCAAAAGAAAGGTTGATACAGTCCGTCGTCAGTGTTAATGTAACTGCAAAATTTTATGAAATTGCTGCTTATTATGGTGTAATAGTTGACTCTATAGGTACGAACAAGAATGCCTTAGGAAGTTATGAAGGTGTCACTTGCACTTTGATAAACGTTAGCTCCATAGTTACCGGATACCTGTCGCACATTATCGATTTTATTGCCGGCCTGAACAATAATTTCTCCACCGGTTTTATCCAAGCGGTTCAGATGGACATTACTGACGATACTCTAGAAAACGGTACTACGGCTGTCATCCAAATGGTCGTTTATACATATGAAAGTAGTTAGCTATGCCAGGTAATATTGTTTCACTGTATATAAATGATGTTGGTATTCGGTTGATGGTAACACGCGGCAAGCGTATTGCCAAATTAGCGGAGGCACCTCTTAATATAAGTCTTGCTGATATCGATACAAAAGAAAAAGAGGCCATGCTGGCCAGTAAGATTAAAGACCTCTTAAAATCAAATAAAGTAAATACCAGGAAGATAATACTGGGATTAAGCGGACTCCATTGTCTGACCCGGCCGCTTGTTTTACCTCAGTTACCTAAAACCATGTTAAAAGAGGCCATAACTAGAGAATCCCAGCGAGTATTACCGGTACCTCTGAACCAGCTTTATCTTTCATGGCAAATTGTTTCTACAACGGCTAATAAATTATATGCCTACGTTGTAGCTATACCTCGTGAAATAGCCGATATGGTCATTAGAATAGTCAATCAAGCAGGATATAAGCCATATCTGATGGATATTAAACCCCTGGCTCTGGCAAGGCTTTCCAGAGAAAATAATGCGATTCTTGTCGATGTTCAGGCAAAGGAATTTGATATTATCGTTATTGTCGATAATATACCCCAGCCTGTACGTACAGTGTCCTTCCCACGGGAAGAATTGTCACTCCAAGAGAAATTCGAAATAGTTAAAGATGATATCAAACGTACAATCCAGTTTTTTAATAAAAACAATGCTGAAACTCCCATCCGGCCCGATATGTCAATGCTGATTTCAGGAGAACTTGCTGCCGCGCCTGAACTCTACGAATCGTTAGCTAATGAACTCGGTCTTAAAGCAGGTTTGCTCGTTTCACCGTTAAAAAGCCTGAAACAGCTCGATGTTTCGCATTATCTTGTTAATGTTGGCCTTGCCCTGAAAGAAATGACCAGAGAAACCATGCCGCTGATACCGAATATAAACGTTCTACCATCGCCATATTTACCCAAACAAGTCTCAATGTACCAGGTATTGGCGGTACCAGCCATCGCGCTTGCTATAGCTTTAATAGTGATGCTGATAATGACGGTTCAAGATACCGCCGCTAATATCGATTCTTTGCATATCAAGATGATGACTAATAATTCTACTATAGAGAGAAATCTTGCGCAGAAAAAAGCATTAGTGACGAGTATTTCAAATTTACAGACGAAGATCGCTTCGACCGATTATCAATATACTTCATATACCAATGCCTACGTAAAAATAAATAAAACCGGTGATTTAATGAATACTGATTTATATACTACCGTAGATAAGGTTGTTGATAATCTTGATTTGAAAAAGCTAACTCATTCTAGCAATCAAATATCGATTGAAGGGGAGGCTCCCAACGAGCAGTTGATACTTGAATACGTGAGGGAGCTCCTCTCTACTGATAGATTTGATGAAATTACCATCGTTAGTATCACAAGAGTAGAGCAGGAAGAAGATGGAGTTGAAACCGTTAAATACGTATTTTCATTAAAATGTTATCTGAAGGATGGTCGGCCGTGAAAAACATTATCGAATTGTTACAATTGGGTAAGCAAAAAAACGCTTCCGACCTGCATTTAGTTGCCTCCAGTCCTCCGTTATATCGTATTTATGGTAGTCTGGTGCCGGCAAAAGAAATGCCTGTATTATCTCCTCAAGATATTGAACAGGCACTAAAATCTATTGTGACAGAACAGGAGATGGCTGATTTTACACGTACGCTTGAGCTTGATTTTGGCCGTACTATACCAGGAGTAGGCAGAGTGCGTTTCAATGCTGCCAGACAACGCGACACCGTCAGCCTGGTTGCCCGTTTATTACCGTCAAGAATCCCTACCCCCGATGAACTGGGACTGCCCTCGGTCTGTAAAGACCTTATTACACGTCCTCGTGGCTTGATAGTAATAAGCGGACCTACCGGCAGCGGTAAATCTACAACTCTTGCTTCGATGATTGAACATCTTAATCAAACTCAAAACTGCCGCGTAGTAACTATTGAAGACCCCATCGAATATACCTATGAAAATAAAAAATGCACCATTACCCAGCGTGAGCTGGGCCATGATACCCTTTCTTTTAGTGAGGCATTAAGGCATGTATTAAGACAGGACCCGGATGTTATTCTCGTCGGTGAGATGCGTGACCTCGAAACAGCCTCGACGGCTCTTACTGTTGCTGAAACCGGCCACCTGGTATTGACCACTGGCCATGCCCCGAGTGCGTCACAGGCTGTAGAGCGTATTACCAATCTGTTTCCGCCCCACGAACGTTCCCTGGCGCAAACGCGTCTGGCTTCGCTACTGCTCGGGATTCTCTGCCAGGCCCTTGTGCCGAAAGCTGACGGTTCGGGACGTGTGGTTGCTGTTGAGGTGATGCTGGCGAATTCCGCCATCAAGAACCTAATCAGAGATGGCAAGACCTTCCAGCTACCTAATGCTATCCGCATGAGTACCCATCAAGGTATGGAACTGCTTGACCAGGCGCTGCTCAGACTTTATAAAAACGGCATTATTACACGGGATACAGTCTTTGAATTCTGTAATGACCGTGAGGAAATAACGCGGCTAACCGGCGAAAAGTTCGACGCAGAAAATATCGACCAGCCGACCTTATCAGCCGGGATCAATTAGCTGAGAATTTCTCTTTCTTATCAACAAACACGATTATACAGTGTTTTTTCTTGTTATATTGTAGCTCGTATGTCGCTTTGCCCGTAATTTGATATAATTGTTCTGTCTTGATTCATTGATAAAAGAGGTACTCGTATGAAGAGGACTGGTGTATTTTACCACGAGATTTGTGGACGTGAAGCTTATTCAAGTCTGGCAATGGGCGTGGCTGACGGGTTTGAGGGTATAAAGGAGGCCGGGCTTTTTTCCAGCCCTAACGTGACTTTTTTTGAATCAAGGCCGGCTGTTGAGGAAGAAATCGCCAGAATCCATACAAAGAAGTGGATAGACGAAGTAAAGCGTACCCAATGGTGGCGGGTATCTCTGTATTCTATTGGCGGGGTCCTGCAGGCGACGGAAAAGGTGCTGAAGGGAGAACTTGATAATGCGCTGGTAATTGCTGGCGTGGGCGGTCACCATGCCCATCGCGACAGCGCCTGGGGCGGCTGTTATTTCAGCGTTACAGGTTTGGCTATTCCCCATGCCCGTGAACACTTTAAAGCCAGGAGATTCGGTATTGTGGATACCGATACACATCACGCTGATGGCGTCAGGGATATTTTTAAGGACGACGATGACGTTTTACATATCTGCTTCTGCCATGATTACGGCTGGGAATATGAACCCGGCAGCCTGACGGCCAATGAGACCAAGTTTTGTTTCCCCCATGGTTCTTCCGACGAGACAGAAATTGCTATTGTACGTAAAGAAGTGCCGGAAAGAGTTAAACAGTTCAAACCCGACTTGCTTTTCTGGATTTGCGGCATGGATACCCATCAGGATAGCTATGGCACGCAGGCCTTGACAGAA
>DAOUCO010000122.1:0-1827 GCA_034432135.1 Dehalococcoidales bacterium
GAATTCGTCTTTATGTCAAGTTTATGTATCAAATTTCACCTCATGTATAAGATATCTTTTATATCCTACACCCTGCTCTCCCGACAGGCAAGATGATGCCGATACCTTGATTTCACAAATAAAACACATTAAACTATATTCAGGAGAATATTTTTATGCCCATTTACGAATATAGCTGTTCCGAATGCGACACACAATTTGAGCAGATGCGACCTTTAAGTCAAGCCGGCGAGGCCGCTGTTTGCCCTAAATGCCATAAGCCTGCCCGGCGTAAGATGTCCACCTTCGCCGCTTTTACCACGAGCGTCAGTGGTGTCCCCACGAGGGTGACCGGTTCCAGCGGTAGTTCCTGTTCCAGCTGCACCTCTGGTAATTGTAGTACCTGCGCTTCTTAATTTAAGGAGGCGCTCATGACCACCTCCAGACGTACCGGCATCGCCAATCTGCCATTGCACCATGGTAAAGCGCCCCGGTGGCTTTTCGAGCGGATGGTGCCACTTTCCAGGGAAATTACTATCGCCATTGTTTCTGAATACGGCCCGGAAGAAATGCTGCGCCGTCTATCTCACCCCTACTGGTTCCAAGCTTTCGGCTGCGTCCTAGGTTTCGACTGGCATTCCAGCGGCGTTACCACTACCCTCTGCGGGGCTTTAAAAGAAGGCGTAAAAGGCATAGAGAAAGATCTGGGGCTTTTCATTGCCGGGGGCAAAGGCAAGACATCGCGTAAGACCCCATCGGAAATAGAACTGTGGGGAGAAAAAATATCAATTGACCCCACCCCGCTGGTTTACGCTTCCCGTATGTCCGCCAAGGTTGATAGCGCTGCCGTTCAGGACGGCTATCAGCTTTACCACCATACCTTCGTCTTTACTTCTCAAGGTAATTGGACAGTCATCCAGCAGGGTATGAATGAGACCAACCGCTATGCCCGACGCTATCACTGGCTGGGCGAGACGGTAGCCGACTTCGTTAACGAGCCACATGCCGCGATACTCTCTGAACTCCGTGGAGAAGCGCTGAATCTGGTCGCCTCTGAAAGCGCCCCGGCCCGGTCGACCATTACCTCTATTGCCACGGAAGAATCACCGGAAAAAGTGGTCGCCGACCTTAAAAAGATTAAAACCTTAAGCCTGCCTGCCCGCCACCAGATTTTTACCGACGATTTACATCCTGATAGCTTAAGTAAAATAATCTTGAGCGCCTATGAGCGCCAGCCGCAGGACTTCGAGCAGCTTTTAGGGCTTTCCGGCGTTGGCGCTAAAACAATCAGAGCTTTAAGTTTAATCTCCGAACTTGTCCACGGCGTCCCCCCTTCCTATCGCGACCCTGCCCGCTATAGCTTCGCCCACGGCGGCAAGGACAGCATCCCATATCCCGTCGATAGACAGACCTACGACCAGAGCATCGAGTTACTTTATAAAGCTATCAACAAGACTAAGTTGGGTCTAGATGAAAAACAGCAGGCATTCTATCGCCTCAATCAGATGCGGATGCGATAAAAGTCCTATTATTCGCCTTTATCTCGCCATAGAATCAAATTAGTAGAGATATAGGGGATTTTGATGAAGCAATCACGCTTAATTAATATATCCGTAATCAGCATCCTGATTTCTGCCTTCATAATCGGCTTATTGGGCTGTGGACAGACTTCATTAACAGGTACAGTCCCTTTAGAAAATGTTGAAGTTAGAGAATATCAAGGCGAAGACCTGTCCTCGGTGAATGACTTCCGGGAAAACTCCATAAAAGGACCGCAATACATTGATATCAATGACTATCAACTGCAAATCACCGGTCTGGTGCAAAACCCTGCCAGTTATACCTATA
>DAOUCO010000123.1:0-19554 GCA_034432135.1 Dehalococcoidales bacterium
TTAATTACAGGCGTCTATGCTCTTATCAGTCAACGTTAAAACATCTTTTGATTTGATGTCCATCATAACCAGCCAAACTCAATATCAGCCCGCTTCAACCAGCTTAAGGAGTTTATCCCCAATTTGAAGCTGGTCGATTTCACAGCCCCCACAATTAGCTGACCGCTAGCGAGCTATTTTTGACTTATTCATGGTTGTTTCCACCCCGGTGGGAAAAAGGCCCCAATTTTCTTATCTGTTCGGTCATTTCACCGGTGATGGCGAGGAATTTATCGCCTTCCGTCGGGGATACCCACTCCAGGCGTAACCGCCCATCTTCAATTCCCAGTTGGGACATCATTTTCTTCAACAGAACTACACGACGCAATGTTTTATAATTTCCCTCGGAATAGTGGCAGTCTCCGGGTTGGCAACCTAAAACCAGAACGCCATCGGCGCCAGATTTAAATGCACTCAAGATAAAGGTGGGTTCAACGCGGCCGCTGCACATCACCCTGACAGGCTTGATATTGGCATTCAACTTTTCCGAAGAAAAAATGCTGGCAGCATTAATCCGGTAGGAACACCAGTTGCATAGAAAAGCAACGATTCTTGGTTCAAAACTCATACCAATGCTCCGTTAGATTGCGCTATTCATGCCCCTCTATTATTGATTAGCGATAGTGACTCGGCGAGGTCCACCCGCATGGGAGGTGCTCCAATCTCGCGGCGGCTGTATTTCATTCAGCATTTCCAGCTTACCCCAGGCAGTGAGTCGGTCGATTATCAATTGCCAGGCGCAGGGAGTATCGGGTGATATTTCACATTTCCCCTTGGCTGACCCGCCACATGGCCCATTGAGCAAACTCTTAGCACATCTAGTAATAGGGCAGATGCCGGCGGTCTTATCGAGAATGCATGTTCCACAGCCGGAACACCGCTCTACCCATATGCCCTCTGTCTCCGGCATACCCATGCATACGGTATCAAGTCCGGGAAGAACAGGGATTGCCGGGAATTTTTCACTAAGCGCCTGCACGCCAACGCCGCAACCCAATGAGAGTATTGCATCATTTCCCTTGACCTTGTCTCCTATCGCATCGAGAAATTCCCATTCGCATTGACGCTCCACGGTATGTTCCGAGAAGACCCGGTTTTTACCTGCTATCTTATCAGCCATACGCAGGGATGAAGCGAGAATTCCAACCTCCTTATCACCACCGCTAAAGCAGATAGCCACACACGTGCCACAGCCAAGCACCAAAATATTTTTATAACCTTCAATCATGGCTTTTATTGTTTCGAATGGCTTTGCTTTTGCGATAATCATATCAACCCCCTTTTATCGGGCTGGGTCCTAACTTTCTTATTTTCTCAGTCATTTCTCGAGCAACTTCGGAAAATTTCCCACCCTCCGCAGAGGACATGAAGAACATCTCCAGCCTGTCCTTGCCTAAGCCAATTTTGTCAAGAAGGTTTTTAGCCCGCTCGACCCTTTTCTCGGCGCGTAGATTTCCTTCAACGAAATGACAACCTCCTTTAAGACATCCAGCGACAAAAACGCCATCGGCACCTTGCTCAAAAGCCTTTAAGATATATAGAATATCAACTGTGCCTGAACAAGGAATCTTAATAATCTTAATATTCGTTGGGTATTGCAGTCTCATAACCCCGGCGAGGTCGGCCGCGGCATAAGCGCAATAGTGGCAACTAAAAGCCACAATCTCTGGTTCAAACTGTTCGGAAGATGTCATTTTCTCCCCTTAAACATATTTTTAACTAATCGGTGTAAGTAGGGCTCGACTCTTTATTATTACCTGTTCTTTCTTATAATTTAACAACTGTATGGCTTCTCTGGGACACTCGGCGGCGCAGACACCGCAACCGCGACACTTGGCTACTTCTATCACAGCTACGCCGTCCTCATTAATGTAAGGTACATCATAAGGGCAGACGCGAACACAGGTAAGGCAAGCCTTACACTTTTCCGCATCTACCTGGCAGATAGCGCCACCAACCTCAAGTTGTTGTTTCGATAGGATGGTTGTGGCTCTCCCCGCGGCTGCTTGTGCTTGAGCTATGGTCTCATCGATGAACTTAGGAGAATGGGCGGTGCCGCATAAATATATCCCCTCCGATGCAAAATCAACCGGCGCTAGTTTGACATGTGCTTCATGGAAGAAACCTTCACCGGTCAGTGGCACCTTCAGGATTTTACTCAACTCTTCGTTACCTTCGGAAGGAACCATAGGCGTTGCTAAAACCAGAAAATCGGGAGACAACATAACCTCCTCACCCAGGATGGGGTCGAAGGTTACAACTTCAAGCTTGCCCTCACTGGAGGCAACTTGAGGCCGTTTATCGTCAGTATAGCGAATGAATACTATACCTTTTTTACGCGCTTCGGTATAAAGTTCCTCTTTGAAACCATAGGTCCGAATATCTTTATAAAGTATATAGATGTTTGCCCCAGGATTGATTTCCTTTATCTTCAGAGCATTCTTAATGGCGACGGTACAGCAAACACGGCTGCAGTATTCGTAATTCTTACCCGCAGGGCGGGCGCATAGAATCATAGCTATATCCTTGGCTGATGTTATCGCTTGCGGAGACCCAATGAGCTTCTCCTCGAAATCACTCAAAGTGAGTACTTTCTCATTCTGCCCCAGCAAGTATTCGCTCCCCCGATATTCTTTAGCTCCGGAGGCTACAATGATTACTCCGTGCTCGACCAATCGTTGCTTTTGTCCATTTTCAATGGCCAGGGTTGTCTTAAAATTACCGACAAAACCATCTGTCTTGACCACAACTGTATCCGTAAGGACTTCTATCATTTGATTTGCTTTAACTCGCTTTATCAGAGATTCAAGGAAATCCTGGGGTTTCTCCCCGTTAAGAGAAAGGTGTATCTTCCTTGTCCAGCCGCCAAGTTCCTTTTCACGTTCCACAATACACGTCTTAAATCCCTGCTCGGCTAGATTAAGAGCGGCTGTCATACCGGCGACACCGCCGCCAATTACAAGAGCATCATGGCTAAGTCCCAGGGTCACCTTATGCAATGGTTCAAGCAGGGCGGCACGCGCTACTGCCATCCTGATTAATTCCTTGGCTTTCTCGGTAGCTTTTTTAGGCTCACGCATATGGACCCACGAGCACTGGTCACGTATATTAGCCATCTCAAAGAGGAATCGGTTAAGCCCGGCTTCCCTTATAGTCTCCTGGAAAAGTGGTTCATGAGTTCGAGGGGTACATGAGGCAACCACCACTCGATTAAGGTTATATTCCTTTATCTTTTCTTTTATTTTCTCCTGGGTATCTTGGGAACAGGTGTAAAGGTTTCTATCGACAAAAACTACATTCGGTAGTGTCGCGGCGTAATCTTTTACCTCTGGGACATTGACGTAACCACCGATATTAATACCGCAATGGCAGACGAAAACGCCTATTCTTGGAGGCTCACTAGAGACATCTTTTTCAGGGGGATATTCCTTCTCCACTGTCAAAGTATGACGTGCCGACGAGAGTAAAGCTGAAGAATTAGCCGCGGCAGCACTAGCCTGCATCACTGTTTCGGGAATATCCTTAGGTGCCTGGAACACTCCGCTGACGAAGATGCCCGGTCTTGAAGTTTCAATTGGTGAGAATTCTCCAGTCTGGCAAAACTGGTACTTATTGAGGTCAATGCCCAATCTCTCTGCCAGTTTCACGCCTTTCAGGGATGGCTGAAATCCTACGGAGAGAACTGCCAGTTCGAATTCATCGTTCTTTAAGGTCCCATCTTCTTCTGCAAACCTGAAAAGTAAATTCCCCGTGCCTTTGACTTCTTCTATACTAAATACCCTTGACCTCACAAAGCGAACTTTGTATTCTTGTTCCGCGCGATGGTAATACTGCTCATATCCCTTCCCAAAGGTCCTCATGTCCATGAAAAAGATGGTTGTATCAAGCTCATGTCCCGCATGTTCTTTAGCAATAATGGCTTGTTTAATGGCATAGGTGCAACAAACTGATGAGCAGTATCCGGCATTGATACTCTCATCTCTGGAACCGACACATTGAATCCAGGCAATCTTCTGTATTGGTTTCCTGTCCGAAGGTCTGACCAGTTCGCCTTTAAAAGGCCCGGAAGCACTCAACATGCGCTCGAACATTATGCTGGTAACGACATTCGGATATTTGCTAAAACCGTAATTACTTAAGGACGAAGGTTCATATTCGTCAAGACCAGGAGACATTATAATAGAGCCAACATTAATATCAATATATTCATCCTGCATCTCGTGGTTGATAGCATTAGCTTCACATCTTGCCTCACACTCCCGGCATAAAAAGCACCCCTCTATCTGCGAGGCTAAGCAGCGTTTTGCTTCTCTTCGAGCAGCAGCTATAGAATAGGCTTGTTCGACCTCTTTAAAACTTTTAGTTCGTCGTTCTGGTTTCAGTTCTTTAGCCCTCACCCTGTTCTTCGCAGGGAAACGTTTTTTAAGGGCAACAATTTCATCTTTAGTGAGTTCTTGCGGTACTTTGCTATCATCTTTACAGGTTAAAGACTTTCCTTGGAAGTATTCATCGATGGAACGCGCCGCTTTCTTTCCAGCGGCTATAGCCTCAATAACCATAGCCGGACCTGTAACCACGTCCCCGCCGGCAAAAATACCATTAATATCGGTAGCTAAAGTGGTTCCATCGACGGCAATTGTTCCCCGGCCGGTTACCTTTAATCCGGTTTTTTTTGCAAACTCGACATCAGGGGCTTGACCTAGAGCTGGAATAACAGTATTAACATCGATGGTAAATTCAGAACCTTTAACAGGGACAGGGCGACGACGTCCGCTATCGTCAGGCTCACCGAGTTGCATTTTAATACATTCTAACCTGGCGACCCTACCTCCCTCGGCAATTACCCGAGTGGGATTGGCCAGAAACATGATATCTATGCCTTCTTCCTCAGCTGCCTCGACTTCCTCATCACTGGCTGGCATCTCCGACCGAGAACGACGGTAGATGACTTTTACTTCAGCCCCCAACCTCTTAGCTACTCTGGAGGCATCCATCGCCGCATTGCCGCCGCCGATAACCGCCACTTTCTTGCCAATATTTACTTTCTCTCCCATATTGACTTTCCGCAGAAATTCAACAGCATGAATTACACCGGCAGACTCCTCTCCAGGAATGCCCAGCTTCAGACTTTGATGTGCGCCTGAAGCAATGAAAATCGCTTGATAGTCTTGCTTGAGTTGTTCCAGCTTTATCTTTTTACCGACTGCAATATTAGTCTTTATACTAACCCCTAGTTTCTCGATATAGCCTATATCTTTAGCGAGTATATCCTTGGGGAGCCTGTATGCGGGTATTCCGTATCTCAACATCCCCCCGGCTTCAGGCAATGCCTCAAAAATAACCACCTCATAACCGAGAAGAGCCAGGTCATGAGCCGCCGCTAGACCCGCCGGACCGCTCCCGATAATAACCACTCTCTTACCGTTTTTAGTTATCTGGGGGACTTCGTAGTTCTCAATATCAATTTGGTCGGTAATGAATCTTTTTAAAGCACGGGAAGCAATCGGTTCATCAAGCTGACCGCGATTACACGAATCTTCACAAGGCGCGTAGCAAACCCGACCGCAGACAGCCGGCAGCGGATTGGTACTCCTCATTAGAGCGTAGGCTTCCTTGAACATTCCCTCGGCAATCAAAGCCGCGTAACCTTGAATATTCATGTGGATGGGGCAGGCATCCTTACAGGCAGCATGACAGGGCCTCTCTTCTCTTTTATCTATAGCATATGTCCTGGGTACCGCCTGAAGATAAGGTGTATAAATTGCTTTCCTTGTTCCTAGCCCTTCGTCAAACGCGCTCGGCATAATGATGGGGCATGCCTCGGCACACGCTCCGCAACCGGTACATTTGGCGCTGTCGACGAACCTTGCCTTTTTCTTAACAGAAACAGTGAAGTTCCCCGCTTCCCCCTTTACTCCAAGAACTTCTGAATAGGTGAGAAGGTTGATGTTAAGATGTCTCCCGCATTCCACCAGTTTGGGAGAAAGAATACACATGGAACAATCATTCGTGGGGAGAGTTTTATCGAGCTGGGCCATCACGCCACCGATTGCGGGGGAATCCTCTACAAGGTAGACCTTGTACCCGGATTCAGCTAGGTCGAGCGCTGATTGAATCCCGCCTACGCCTCCACCAACGACAAGTACCGCACCTACTTTTTCACTTACCGCTCTATTGTCCATTTTCCCCCATCCTGATTTGAGCGGAGAAGCTATTACCGGTTTCTGCTCGTGTTTTTATGCCAGAACAGTATCAATTGTTTGCATGATCTGCTTACTGCCAAAAAGACGCATTTCAATTGCGCCCGAAGGACAAGCAGCACTGCAAGCGCCGCAACCGCGGCACGACTCAATATTCAGATGAACGGTGTACTTATCATCTTTCGTGCGCAATTCAAGCGCTTCGAAGGGGCATGATGATACGCAGATACCGCAACCTGAACATAAGTTTTCATCGATGGATAATGGAAGGGCGTATCCCTCTTTGGTGGCTAGGCGTTTCATGATATCCCAAACAACGGAAAACTTAACCTTCTGTGGGCAGTTTTTCTCACACAGGAAACACTCAGAACAATACCAGATATAAGGACTGGCTAAGACCTTGTCTCGCATACCCAGGTTGAGCATTCTGATTATTTTTCGCGGGTCATGCTCTGGATATATCTCATGAATAGGACATGCGGCTGTGCAAGTTCCGCATGTAAAGCAAGCAGTAGCATCATTAATAACATCGCCAGCGGTTATCTCAAACTTAAAATTATGGTCAAGCTCTGATACTCTAATCGGCTTGTGCGCTAAAATCTCCATTGGTTGTTTTCTTTCCGTACGTCGTTAAAGCTAACGTTACAATTGAGTAATGAACACTTTAGCTAATTAAGTTATTCTTGTCAAGTTTCTTTAATTTTCTACTGCGTGATATTCCATCCTAGATTATAGTCTTCCTTTTATTTGTCTTCTTCTGGGGTAATAAATGTCCAAATTGTACAGGGATAATATTACAAAGCTAAAACATAAAGAACTATAAATAAAGCTACAACCGCATGCCTTATTTTGAAGCTAATTTGGGCAACTACCTTAACACGTTCATTATACTTGCCATTTAAAACATCGTCAAAAGGTTTAATTAAACCGTCTTTGTGATAATCTTACTCATCACTTGAGAAGCTGGAATAACTGGTCTATGATTCAATCATGAGTATCAGTAAGATGGGGGAAGCGATATATGAAAGCGATGATATTAAACGAAATTTGTAATGTCAAAGTACCGGGGACGCCTATGCAAGATAATGTTCCGACATCAAAAGAGGAGCCACTGCAATTGACTGACTTGCCGGTTCCGGTACCCGGCCCTAAAGACATCTTGATAAAAGTTTTAGCCTGCGGTGTTTGTCGTACGGAACTCGACCAGATAGAAGGCAGGATTGCGCCTCCCAAATTGCCGATAATCTTGGGACATCAGCCAGTAGGCATTATCGCCAGTACAGGCTCCAGGGCTAAAAAATTTAAAATCGGAGATAGAGCTGGTGCCGCCTGGATATTTTCCGCCTGCGGGCAATGTAAGTTCTGTCGCACGGGGGTAGAAAACCTGTGCGGCCAGTTTCAAGGGACTGGCTGTCACGCTAACGGAGGCTATGCCGAATACATGGTGATTTCCGAGGACTTCGCCTATAAAATCCCCGAAGAACTTACTGATACTATTAAAGCTGCCCCTCTGATGTGCTCGGGGATAGTAGGTTACCGCTCCTTAAAACTTACAGGCATGGAGGATGGTAAAACCTTGGGGCTATATGGCTTCGGTTCAGCCCATCATCTGGTAATACAAATGGCAAATTACCTGTTTCCCAATTCCAGAAAATTTGTTATCACCCGTAATCCGGCGGAAAGAGCACTGGCTAAAAGCTTGGGCGCCCACTGGGTAGGGGATATCGGTGATAGGACTCCGGAAAAGCTGGATTGCGCTATTGATACTACGCCGGCCTGGAAACCATTAATCTCGGCTTTAGATAATCTCGAAAAAGGAGGCAGGCTGGTCATCAATCTCATCAGAAAAGAAGCGGCAGACAAAGAATGCCTTTTAAAGCTGGACTACGCCCGGCATCTATGGTTGGAAAAAGAGATGAAAACGGTAGCTAACGTGACCAGAGCCGATGCCGAGGAATTCTTAGCGCTGGCTGCCCGTATGAAAATCCAGCCGGAAATTCAAGAATTCAAGCTGGAAGAGGCTAATAAAGCCCTGGTTGAGTTAAAAAGCGGTAAAATCCGGGGCTCTAAAGTCCTGGTAATGCAAAGTTAATAAATAGAAGCTAAGAGATTTGCTCCCCGGTTTATAAAAGTCGCGGGTCAGACCCAACCGCGTAATTTCATAGCTTCCACGACGCGTTCCACAGCACGCACATATGCCGCCTGGCGCATATCTATCTTATATTCCCGGCTGGTATTTAACACGGCATGATATGCCGCCGTCATCTTTTTATCCAGACGCTCATAGACTTCTGCTTCGTCCCAGGTGTACATAGAAGCATTCTGTACCATCTCAAAATAAGAGACGGTTACGCCCCCGGCGTTGCATAGAAAATCGGGTATTACATGGACTCCGTTTTTATATAATATTTCATCGGCTTCCGGAGTGGTTGGACCGTTAGCTAATTCGGCGACAATTTTTGCTTTAATTTTTCCCGCATTCTTCTCCGTGATGATATTTTCTATCGCCGCCGGAACAAGTATATCTACATCCAGTTCCAGGATTTCCTTATTTGAAATAGGTTCCATGCCCTTTAAATTGCAGACCGAACCGGTTTCTTCCTTACACATATAAGCAGCCGCCGGGTCGAGCCCCTTTGTGTTACAGATTCCGCCCTTGCTATCGCACACGGCTACTATCGGCGACCCGAAGAGTTCATGGCAAAGTCGGGCGGCATGGTAGCCAGCGTTACCGTAGCCCTGTATCGCCACCTTGGCTTTTTTCAGGTCGATGCCAAGTGCCTTCGCGGCTTCACGGATAGTAACCATACCTCCGCGGGCTGTAGCATCGCCCCGCCCCGGAGACCCGCCGATAGCTAACGGCTTACCGGTGATGACTCCAAACTGCGTCTTCCCCGTTAGTATTGAATACTCATCCATCATCCACGCCATAATTTGTGGAGTAGTGTATACATCAGGCGCCGGAACGTCTCTTTCCGGTCCCACAAACTGGTAAATCGCCCGCATGTAAGCTCTGCTCAAACGTTCCAGTTCTCCGGCCGACATTTCCTTGGGATTGCAGATGACGCCGCCTTTGCCTCCCCCGAGTGGTAAATCAAGCAGGGCGCATTTCCATGTCATCCACGAAGCCAGTGCCCGTACGGTATCGATTGTCTCCTCTGGATGGAATCTTATGCCACCCTTAGCCGGGCCTCTGGCGTCGTTATACTGTACCCTGAATCCTTGGAACACCTTAATAGAACCATCATCCATGCGTATCGGCAATGATACGTGCAGTTCCCTCATCGGAGTCTTTAGCATTGCCGTTATGCTTGGTGATAAGTGCAAAATCTTGGCGCAAGCGTCTATTTGTTTTTTTGCGTTTTCAAATGGATTAATAACTGCCACTTTTTTCTCCTTTTAAAATTAAGCTTTTATTTTTATTCCTTTGCTTTTCAGGTAAGCCTTGGCGTCTGGTATCCTTATCTCCCCGAAGTGAAATATTGACGCCGCCAATACGGCTGATGCTTTCCCTATGGCGACAGCTTCATAAAGATGTTCCAGCGTACCGGCGCCTCCGGAAGCTATAACGGGTATTTTTACGGCTTCCGCTACTGCTTTAGTCATCTCCAGGTCATAGCCAGCTTTAGTGCCATCGGCGTCCTTACTGGTCAGGAGAATCTCGCCGGCTCCCAGTTTTTCTACCTTTTTCGCCCATTCCACGATATCCATGCCGGTGGCTTCGGAACCACTTTTGGCGACCACTTCCAGTCTGGGAAGTTTATTACCTTCGGGATTTTTCTTACCGTCGATGGCAACTACGAGCCTTTCACTGCCGAATTTCTTCGCAGCGTCTTTAATTAACTGCGGCTGCCTGACCGCCGCTGTATTAATTGAGACCTTGTCGACGCCTATATCGAACAGGCTTTGCATATCGGCTATGCTGTTAATCCCGCCGCCCACAGCAAACGGCACTGTAACCACATCGGCCACCCGCTTCACCCATTCCAGTCTCGTCTTTCGGTTCTGTAAGGTAGCAAAAATATCGAGGAAAACGAGCTCATCGGCCCCCTCCCGACAGTAAGACACCGCTGCCTCCACCGGATCGCGGGCATCGCGTAAATTTATAAAATTTACTCCCTTGACTACTCTTCCGTCCTTGATATCAAGGCACGGTATAATTCTGATTTGTTTCATCATCAAATTTGGGAGACTTTCACCAGCTTCTGATAATCAACAACGGTACTCATAGCATGACTTTCACTGGCTATCCCGGCCTCAGCGGCCGCCGCTACAGGATTCAAACCGCCAATCAGAACGACGCCAATCCTGTTAAGCTCGATGGGGATTTCGCAAACCGGCTCACTTACATTTCCCATGGCAAGGATGCCCCCGATGCCGGCGTTCTTGAGCTTTGCTTCTACTTCTTCGGCAAGCGGCCGGCAGACGGATGGTATTTCTCGGTAGTTAGCCAGTATCTCCCCGCTTCCGACTTTGGCCGCCTCGGTAACGGAGGTCATATTAGCTTTAATAAATATCTCTGTAGGGTCAAGAGAACTGCCATTGTAATGAATGAGTTCAACAAAACGAAGAGGGGCATGATTCCGTATCTGTAATATACCGCCGAATTTTGAATCGATTGGCACGCCGGCTTTTAGTAATGCGCCGTTAACTACTACGCTGCAAACTGTAGCCAGTGCTATTTTACCTTCGGGGACTATCATATCGCCGATGGTTTCTCCCTCGCCGGCTACTGCCACCAGGTCACTAACGCAAAGCCCTGCTTTGAAAATAGGCTTCATTATCCTCAATGCATTATTGAAATCTTCCTTGCGGAAGAGGGAAATGTTAGCCGGTATAAAACCTGTGCGTTTATCTAAATCGATGTTGGTCCTGAAGGCAAGTATCTCGATTCTGGCAAAAGCAAAGCCCACTTTACGGGTAACCATAGCTTTTTTCAATTCAGCTTGCCCGAGTTCCGTAATTACTCTGCCGTCTCTTCTGCCGACCAGCCGGGTGAAGCCCCTTTCATCCATCAGCCTTAGATGATACCTCACTGCCCTTTCGCTAAGGTCAACTCCCCTATCTTTCAACTGCTTGGCGATAATCGTCGACCCTACTGCTTGCTGCGAATCTCCTAACGTATTTAATATGGCTAAGACTTTACGTTCAACATCCTGATTTTCAAATCCCATTGAAAACCTCCGGCGAGTGGCAACCGACTGCCGAAAATTATTATAGAGAATCTATAAACAAACTGTCAACGAGCTGTACTCGTTCTTAGAAACAAGAGGAACAAATCCCTGGCAGGGTGGATGGGGGCGAGGTGGAGGGATTTGAACGCACAACGCCAAGCGACAAATCCCTGGCAGGGTGGATGGGGGTGAGGTGAACGGGTTGTGTGGGGTGGGTGGAGGGATTTGAACCCTCGATCTTCAGGGCCACAACCTGACGCCTTAGTCCCCTGGGCTACACCCACCGCGCTGAACTTTATTATATCGGAAAAATACATTCCCTTCAATCAGTGGAGCTATTTCTCCGGCGTCTTAATAACCCCGTTAACCTCCTCCAGGTCGAACCACCATTTATATCTTTTATCCTGCTTACCATAGCCCCAGACATCGTCCATTTTTACTATGAATTTATCTAAAAATGGGGCTTTTTTCACCATCCACCGGACGATATCGTGGATCCACCCTTTAGGTTTATTCCAGGGACAGACCTTAATACACCGCCCACACGCTGAACCATGTGGGTTCGTCGTTCTATATTTACTACATTGCCCTGCGTCGAAATGCCATGTCTCGTACCCGTTATACATCACTTTATCGCCTCTGGGGATGGCGTTAGCATGGCATTCTAAGGCGCATTTCAGGCACTTCTCGCAAAACTCCTGCAATCCGAAGTCAATGGGCTTATCTGGTTCGAGCGGTAAGTCTGTCGTCACTACCGCTGCCTTAAAGCGTGTGCCAAGAAAAGGATTCAGCACGATGCCTGCCCGACTCATCTCCCCGATTCCCGCCATTACCAGTAGCGGAGGCACTATTACCTGGTAGCTTAATGCATGGTGCGCCCGTGCAGGATAGCCCAATCGCCGTATATAATCGGCCATGATGCAGGATATCAAAGCCGTATTAGCATAACCGATAAAGCTTTGTGAGCCTGATATCCAATCGTCTCCAGTTGAACCCAGCATTGTCTCATAATTCTGGTCTACCACTACGACGATGGCGTTTTTGTGGTCGAGTTTAACCTCGTTACCCGCTGCGTCATGACTGTACACGGCATATTGAGGCAATTGGCATATGCCCACGACATCCGACCTTAAAAAATAGCCCAGCTGTTTGATATGTCGACTCAACGCTCCCGGGTCGTCCGGTAGGGGTGCTTTGGTCTTGGCGACTGCTCCATCGACCGCCTGCCCCAGCGGTGCTATTGTCTTGAAGAATGCTGCTCCTAGAGGAAATTTAGGTACGAAACGTGTCATTTCCTGCTGCGCTATCGGCCCCAATTCTCCCCGCATCACACGCCCAAAGCCGTGTTGCCTTTCATCGAAACGGCTGACATTATCGGTAATTTTAGTCGTTGGCTTATCAACTCTTTTCAGCTTCTCCATAGGGTAAGGCCCCAGTTGCTTTCTAAAGAAAACTGGCTTTTCATTAATGCTGTTTGCCATGATGTGGTTACCTCGTTTCTGTTTATTTCTCACTGAACTCTACGATTGTCACCCCTTCTCCCCCCTCCCATTTATCCCCTGCCCTAAAGCTCTTCACCAACGAGTGCCTTGTTAGCTCGCGCCGTACGGTCAGGCGCAATGTCCCGCTCCCTTTACCGTGGATTACTTTAACCTGCTTTAAGCCGGCCAGGTAGCTATCGTGTAAAAAACGCTCCAGTTTGGGTAGAGCCTCGTCCACGGTTAAGTAACGCAAACGCAGTTCATCGGGCGCCGGCGGACCGGAATAATACTCTTGCTCTTTCACGATTTTATTTTGGTTCTTTGGATGATGCTGTCTTTAACGTATTTAGTGGTAACCGAGAAGGCGAGAAATAAAATCGGACGGTCGACTCTGGTCACTCTTAACGGACAATGCCTTAATCCTTTAGGGACGAAGACGAGGCAGCTCTTCTTAATCAGATATTTTTCATCCTCCATCCAGAATTCCACTTCCCCGTAAAGTTCGTGAGGGTTTTCCGGGTCGCTGCCGATAAAGCCGATTATTTCATCAAAGTCATGCACGTGAGAGGGCGTACCTTCCTGTTCAGTTGGTTTCCAGTACCAGGAAAGAATCACGCTGGAAGCTCCTTTTATGATTTCATCTTCCAGCCAGAGGATACGCGTGGCCCTTTTATTGTATTCAGCCTGTCTTGCTTGAACGTTCGCCGGGAGTTTTAAATCGGTCAGGATATATTTCTCATATTTTCTTGCTGCCATTTCTAACTCCTTCTTAAGAATTTACTCAATGTAACGTTATTGTAGCACCTTAGGCAAGGGGCTGGAAATTCCTCTTTATAAAAGCACGAAATGTGTTATTATCTTGCCCCCTTCTCCTTTTCACCTTATAATTAAACTGTATGTTTGAAGTCCTCGCGGAAAAGCTTAATGCTGTCTTTCGACTGCTGGGCAGCCGCGGCAAGCTCACGGAAAAAGACATTGACGAAGCCCTGCGTCAGGTGCGGCTGGCTTTGCTGGAGGCGGATGTCAACTTTAAAGTGGTGAAGGACTTTACCACGCGTGTCAGGGAACGCTCCATCGGCAAAGAGGTCATGGAAAGCCTGACTCCCGCCCAGCAAATCATTAAAATCGTTAACGAAGAACTGATTAAAACCCTTGGCGACGGCGTCTCTAGTAAGATAGTGTCTGTATCGCAGCCGCCGGCTATTATTATGATGGTCGGTTTACAGGGCAGTGGCAAAACCACCACCGCCGCCAAACTAGCGCTTATTTTAAAGCACGGCGGACATAAACCGATGCTCGTTGCTGCCGATAATCGCCGTCCCGCCGCTATCGAACAGCTCGTTACGTTGGGCAAACAGCTTGATGTGGCGGTATATGCCGAAGACCCTAAAGCATCTTCCAAAGATATCTGTGCCCACGCTCTAAATCAGGCGAAGAAAATCGCCGCCACCCATGTCATCGTCGATACCGCTGGCCGACTGCATATAGATGAAGAGCTGATGGCGGAACTGGCGCAGGTGAAAAAGGTACTCAATCCCCATGAAGTCCTGCTGGTAGTGGATGCCATGACCGGCCAGGACGCCGTGCGCGTGGCTGAAGAATTCCATGCCAAAGTGAATTTGACCGGGCTTATTATGACCAAGATGGATGGCGACGCCCGCGGCGGTGCGGCTTTATCTATCAGGTGGGTGAGTGGGGTGCCGATAAAGTTCATCGGCATCGGGGAAAAGGTAGATGCTTTAGAACCTTTCTACCCCGATAGGCTGGCTTCCCGCATCCTGGGCATGGGTGACATCCTCACCTTCATCGAAAAAGCAGAAAAGACCCTCGACGAGAAAAAAGCTCTGGAATTGCAAAAGAAAATACAGAAGTCCTGCTTTACGCTGGAGGACTTGCTTGAACAGCTTAAAGCCATCAAGAAAATGGGCCCGGTTGCCCAGCTTATGGAAATGCTGCCCGGCATGTCGAAGCTCGCCAGCAAGCTGCCGGACGGCGCGCAGGAAGCCCAGATGAAAAAAGTCGAAGCTATTATCCAGTCCATGACGCCCCAGGAACGCGCCAACCCCTCGATGATAGGAGGGAGTCGACGTAAGCGTATCGCTCGTGGCAGCGGCACCGCCACCCATGATATCAATCAATTACTCAATCAGTTCGCCCAGATGCAAAAGATAATTAAAGCAGGTGCTGGTGGCAAGATACCTAGAAACATGATGGGCCTATTTAAGTAGGTTACAGCCAGCCAATTCTTTTAAAGATAATGAAAAATACGCCCATAATGACAATCTGGGCAACGATAACCGTTGGATAGACCCAGGGAATACGCAGCTCCGGCATATAGGCAAAATTCATGCCGAAGTGGCTGGCGATTAACGTCGGCAACATTAAAATGACGGTAATAGAAGTCAGCTTCTTGACGACATCGTTAAGCTTTACAATTCTCTGGTTCAATTCTTCGGTGGACTTCATTTCATGGTCCTGGCGCAGATCCTTAATATAAGATAAGCGTCGCCGGCATCTCGCCTGTAAGCTCTGGCTCTCGGCAATCAAGACGCGGTAGTCGAATGAGATATATTGCGTCTGAACATGCTTGTACCGTCTTTCTTGGAGGCCGATAATCAGGTCGTGAAATTCTTCCAGCCTGTCGCTGAAACGTTCGAACTCCAGTGACAGAGCGCGGTATTCACCGTGGTCGAAGTTATTTTCAAGTTTCCTCGTGGTTCTTATAAGAGCATCAAGTTGCTGCGTATGGTTATCCAGGATTTTGCTGATAATCAGAAACGTGATAATCGTACTCTTCCCGAAGGAATTTTGAAATACATCCTCGAACTCTTTTACCGTCATAGGGGAAGGAGCGTTCCTGGAACACACGAAAATTTTATCCTCCGTGAGGAAGAGTAGATTATCCGGCCTTTCAGCATTATATTCCTTGATATTTAATAGTAAATACTGGCTGGTTACCTGGGCAAAGTCTGTAGGTAGCGCCAGCACATCCTTTAAGTCAAACTCAACCCCGAAAAATGTTTTTATTCCTTCGGCAAATGAATTTGCATCGGGATATGATACAAATGCCTCATCGGATACAGGCTTATTATTACTATTGATTGGTTGTATAGGCAGTTCGTTCATTAGGAGAGCCTTATTATCGCAAATTTACTATTCTAAATAATCCTTCAGTTTCCGGCTGCGTGACGGGTGGCGTAATTTCCTTAGTGCTTTAGCCTCTATCTGGCGGATGCGCTCCCGCGTCACGTTGAACTCCACGCCTACTTCCTCTAATGTACGGCTGCGCCCATCCTCAAGTCCGAACCGCAGTTCCAGCACCCGCTTTTCTCTGGGAGTTAAAGTGGTGAGGACGTCCTCGATTTGCTCTTTGAGCAGCTGCTTGGACGCTATATCTACCGGCGGCAGGGCGTTGCGGTCTTCGATAGAGTTGCCCAGCGGGCTGTCCTCTTCCTCACCGATGGGAGATTCCAGAGATATGGGTAACTGTGAGACCTTAACGATTTCCCTCACTTTATCGGAGGATACTTCCATTTCCTTGGCGATTTCCCGCGATGTCGGTTCGCGGCCGTACTCCTGTGCTAGCCGCCGACTGATTCTTAAGAGGCGGTTGATGGTCTCCACCATATGCACCGGTATACGGATAGTACGCGCCTGGTCGGCAATGGCGCGCGTCAGCGCCTGCCGTATCCACCATGTAGCATAAGTGCTGAACTTGTAGCCCTTGCGGTAATCGAATTTTTCCACCGCCCTCATTAACCCGATATTACCCTCTTGGATAAGGTCGAGTAAAGACATGCCGCGTCCGATGTGCTTTTTTGCCACGCTGACTACCAGCCGCAGGTTGGCTTCGATGAGATGCTTTTCCGCCTTCTTGCCTTCACGTAGAACGTCGTTGATATATGAGGAAAAGTACTTTTCCTTCGTTTCTAGAGACTTGACGAATTTATGATTGGCCACCAGCTTTTCCATATCGGCTAAAGAAACACTGCCGTCGATAGATTTACGCACTTCTTCGGGGAGCAGGCGACTCCCCATGGAAAGTCTGACTAATAATTCTTCGGTTTCGGGGACTGTCTTGCCGAGCCTGTTGGCAAAATCGCTGATTATCTGTGGGTCAATAGTGTTATCGATGCTTTCTTGGAGTTTTTCATCATAGACAGTTTTATTAAAGCCTTTGACCTTATGCAATCCGAGGTTTTCCTGTAGCAGGCGCACAAGGTGAGAAGCCTGCCCGATATCCCGTAAAATTGCCAGTATAATTTCGGTGGCGGATGGCTGACGGCCGTTTTTCTTGGTATATTCCTGCCTGATGGTGTTGATGTATTTGCTCTCTTCCATGCGTTTGGCAAGGTTTTTCTCATCCTCGGCGGTAAGGAGATGCACTCGTCCTATTTCATGGAGGTAAATGCGCACTGGGTCGTCGGTAATATCCTGCTCGGTGATTTCCTCTGATGGTAGTTCTAGGTCAAGATCAAGGTCGATGCTCTCTTTATCTTCTTCGAACTGCTTTTCTTTAACCCATACATCGTCAGGTTCGGTTATATCGGAACCTGCTATTTCCTCGTCGGCTTCTATATTTACCCCGAATAATGACTCCCCTTTTTCATCGGAGTCCAACATATCTGCATGCTGTATTTCCTCAAGGTTATTCTCGCTGTGCAGAGTATCTAAATCTTTCTTTTCTTTATCCATCACCTATCTCCTTGTTCTGCCGAAGGAAGCTTTGCGCTTTCTTTGTTTGCCTGTTTCTAGCTCGCGCAATTGCTCGCCGATTTCCACACTCGTCTCTCCCGCCTCCGCTCGCCGGGCTGCCAGGTTCTTTAAATACGTTTTCTTTAGCTCCAGAACGCAATCATTAAACCTCATATCAATGTTATTCCTGGCGCCGGGTAGTTCCTTATTCATTATAGCATCAAGATGCTCGTGCAGGGCAGGGTCAAGCCTTTCTTTTATCGCTCCAATATCTTCCAATTCCTGTAAAACGGTGAATATCTCCCGGTTTTCACTGCGTGTAAAATATTCCGAAGATACATCCTGCAGGTAATTATGAAGTTCCGGGTATTGCACAAGCATCGCTAGGCAATATTCCTCGCGGGAGCTGGAAACCAGGGGATCTAATGTCCTGCCCGCCGCTAGTGTAGGCATTAAAGGCTGGCGTCTTACCGGCGACGGCTTAAGCCGACTTAACGAAGCTTTAATCGTATTCATATCCACCTTAACGAGGGCGGCCAGCTTTTGTAGATAATGCGCTTGCCTTATGGGGTCATTAATGGCGGCGATAATCGGCAGTAGCTTGGCCACCGCAGCGGATTTATCCCTGGCAGTGGTGAGATCTAACTTCACGATTGTCTTTTCAAACAAGAAATCTATCAGGGGCACGGCTTCGCTGACGTAACTCTGCCATTTTCCTATGTCTTCCCGCATCACTTCGTCTGGGTCTTTGCCCTCCGGTAGCAGGATTACCCGTATCTCTGCATTAAGGATATTTTCATAGCCGACCGTCCGCAACATGGCTTCCTCCCCGGCGGCATCGGCGTCTAGCGAGAGGAAGAGATTTTTCGTCAGTTTTTTTAGGACATTTACCTGCGTTTCCGTAATCGCGGTTCCCATGGAGGCTACGGCGTTAACGACGCCTCTCTGGTGCGCCATGATAACATCCATATAGCCTTCCATAATAATGGCGCAGTCCTGTTTCCTTATTGCTGTGGCCGCTTTATCTATACCGTATAATGTGCCGCTTTTATCGAAGGTGGGAGACTGCGGAGAATTAATGTACTTGGGTAAAGAGTCATCTAGCACTCTAGCCCCGAAGCCCGTCACTCGTCCCTTAATATCGCGGATAGGAATCATCAGCTTGCCGCGGAAACGGTCGGAGGTCTTGCCTTTTTCATTTTCGTAAAGCAGTCCTGCGGTAATTAAAGTTTTTTCGTCATAGCCTCTTTCCAACAGGTAAAGTTTTAAAGCATCATAGCTATCAAGACTGTAGCCGAGCTGAAAATCGGCGATGGTCCGGGCGGAAAGCCCCCGTTTTTCTACGTAGCTTTTAGCTTTAGCTGCCGCCGGCGAATTCAGTAACAGGTTATGGTAGTAAAGTGCGGCAGCTTCATTGGCGCTGAAGAACGGCTCTTTTTCTTCCTTCTTTACACCGACGAATTTCTCCGGCAGCGTAACGCCGGCTCGGCGGGCTAAAAGTCTTAATGCTTCCCCAAAGTCCAGCCCCTCCTTTTTCATAATAAACGCGAAAACATCGCCGCCGGTGTTGCAGGCGCCGAAGCAGTGCCAGCTCTGCTGTTCCGGGTAGACGAAGAAAGAGGGGTGCTTTTCACTGTGGAAAGGGCATAAAGCCGTTAGGTTGCGCCCCGCTTTTTTAAGTGTGGCGTACTGCCCGATGACCTCGGCAATGTCGATTTTCTGTTTTACTTCGTCGATTACGCTCATGGAATTTAAAGGATAATTATATATTATACAACTTTTAACGGGTGTAATGGGATATTATCTTGATTTAAAAACCGTATATTTTAGTTAAAAATTCATCCTCATTTTAATGCCGCGCCCGTGCAGGTACTCTTTAAGCTGGCGGCAGGTATACACGCCGTAGTGGACGATAGAAGCTACCAGCGCGGCATCAGCATGTCCTTCGGTAAGCACGTCGTAAAG
>DAOUCO010000124.1:0-5912 GCA_034432135.1 Dehalococcoidales bacterium
GAAATGCTCGGGGACGATCTGTGGGACGGCTATCACCGCGGTTTGCAACACGTGGTCTGGACGGACGCTAAGGTCATTCCCGGGGCTTTTTATTCCGAGATGGTCTGGCAATGGCCCGGGACTTACCCCAACCAGCGACCGCGCCCAGTTCTGACTAAAGAACAGATGGAAGAAATGGCGAAAAAACCCGGCGGGCAAGGAGTACCACCACACGCACATCCCTTCCCGGAGCTTCTCTCCTTCTTCGGGACGGACATGGAGCACCCGGAGAATCTCAACGGCGAAGTAGAATTCTGGATGGAAGACGAAAAATACATTTTTACCAAGAGCTTCGTCGTCTATATCCCGGCTAATGTTACCCACTGCCCGCTAAGGATCCACCGCATGGATAAACCCTTCTTCCACTATACCATCGGGCCCGGCGGAGAGTACGTTTAGTGCTGGAGTATCGAGAGAGAGAAAGGAAGGAAACGCTAATGGCGAGAAAATACGAAAAATACTTTGTGACTCAGGATAAAACCAGTGATAAATCTCCCGCTTACCTGCATCTAAATGCCAAGACTGCAAAAAGAATAGCCTGCATCGATGAGAATACAGTAAAAGGCGCAGAATTCGGCTGCGAGAACATATGGCTACTACCTGGCGGTCCTAAAGAACAGAAAATCATGGACGCCAACAAACAGAAATACGGTCGCTATTTCGGGTTTTTCTCATTTAATTATGATAATATCCGCGACCTCTGCGCCGAGATGGAAGTGTATATCGGCGGGGAAAAGCATGTCGTTAAAAAAAGCGGGGCGATGTTCATACCATCCGGTCTTGAGGTAGGACCAATAACATTCAGGAACATCACCAAGCCTATCTTCTTTACGATTGAAGCTCCGTGCGGCACGGGCATCGGCAAGAAGTGGGACTAGAAAGAATCACGGAAGAGCTCCGCCAGTAACGGGGCTCTTTGTCTTATGGAGGTACGTTCATGGTAAAAACCAAATATGGGAAATATATTATCAGCGAACTAAAGCAACCAGCCAAGGAAGCCGACTGGGCCCCACCGGTCTCCGCCGCCGGTAAAGGAAAAGGCGGCCGCCTTCTTTATATGGACAGTAAAAACGTACCGGGGGCATTTTATATGGAATGCGTCTGGGTAATGCCGCGACCCCAACTCACGAAAGAAGCCATTAAGAAAGCAAAACGCATCGGGACGGGCCCCCATACACATGACTACGATGAAGTTATCGCCTTCATCGGGACAGACCTTAACGACCCTTATGATCTGGGCGCAGAAGCAGAGCTATGGCTGGGCGATGAAAAACATATCATCAATAAAACCAGTCTGGTTTTCATACCGGCCGGTCTTAAGCACTGCCCGCTAGTCTTCCTCCGGGTGGACAAGCCAGTTTTCCACTATACAACCGGGCCAGCCAAGATGTATTTTTAACTCTGTTTTCTTCTAAGATAGTTTTCAATACAGTCGGCGGTAGCTTTAACATCAGCTTCTATCAATAGCTCGGCCGCTTTAATATCATAGCCGGCGGGGTTGCCAAAGTAGCCATCAGGTATAAGCTTTCGTGTGGCTTCATCACTTTTACCCAGCCCTTTTAAGTCATCAAAGGTAAGCCTGGTAGGCGGCAGCTTTTTTACCAGCTTAGCTTTCACATGTTTAGGAAAATATTTCATCATGATTGCAGTTTCCATAGAGCCGGCATGAGCATCTACATATTTTTCATTAAATTCCGTTAAAGGCATCTGCTGATATCTGAGTATATACTCTTCTTCACCCGTCAGATGTAAGCGGCGCTCGTCAGAATCACTAGCAAGATAGAATGCATTTATAGACATATCGTGCCAGGCAGCTTTAAGAGCCTCAAGAATGGCCTGGCAATGCTGGATTTCAATATGCCAGTTGATGATAAAAACTCTATTCAATCCCCATCTTTTTAACGAGGCGAGGATATCATAAATAACAGCCCTCATAGTTTCCGGTCGTATGGAGAAAGTGCCGGGGAAAACTGCGGTAGCCAGGCTGACACCCCAGTACTGGGGCGGGGTAATCAGGGTATTAATGCCACGGGACTCAAGCTCACGCTTTGCCAGGACGCTTATAAGGTAAGGGGTATATGTATCTACCGCCAGCCCCATATGCGGCCCGTGTTCTTCAATGATGCCTACAGGTAGGAGGACAATAGCCCCTTTTTCCGCCGCTGCTTCAATTTCCGGCCAGGTCATGTCCACCATTGTTTCATCAAAGATTGAGTATCCCATATTATCCTCCAATCTTTTAGGAAATATCCTACCGACTGCTTTTTAATTGAATAACTTTAAATGAAAAGATGCGGTGACAAATAAAGACATGAAACGAAAATATACCAGCGACTAAACGATAAGCCAGAAAATGATACCCACGACCAACAGTATCACGCCCAGACCGACGGCAATCCACCCACCAATTTTTAGCGCCCCCGGCTGCGGACTTTCAATATGCTTTAAGGTGAACTCACGCAGGTCAGGTTTCTGTGAGAGGGCGTCAAATATTTTTTTCTCTTCACGCATGCCCCAGATAATCGTAAGAATACCGAGGATGACAAATACCCCGCCAACTATTAGCAGTATATACCAATCCCCTTGAGGCATCGTATCATCAAGTCCTTAGCGCGATGTTTGTTTGATAACTATACGTTATACCAAGGGATTTTTCAAGCAGGCGGGCCGTTTTTCCGACCCGCCTGAATAATTACTCCGGTATTATTTTATTTCAGCTTTAGCTCCGGCAGCTTCCAGCTTTGCCTTAGCCGCTGCGGCATCATCCTTGCTCACGCCTTCTTTAACCGGTTTCGGGGCACTTTCAACAAGGTCTTTGGACTCTTTCAGACCAAGATTCGTCAGTTCCCGTACAGCCTTAATCACATTGATTTTATTGGCGCCGACTTCAGTAAGAATGACCGTGAATTCAGTCTTCTCTTCAGCAGCCGGGGCGGCTGCTTGACCCGACGGAGCAGCTGGAGCAGCAGCGACAGCAACAGGCGCAGCGGCACTAACGCCGAATTCCGTCTCCAGCGCTTTCACCAGCTCCGCCAGTTCCAGCACGGTCATGCCTTTAATAGCCGTCAGGATATCTTCAGTCGCGCTGGATTTCTTTGCCTTAGCCGTCTTGTGTTTCTTGGTTTCTTCTGTGGCTGTCTCTTCTGCTTTTACTTCTTCTTTCTTTGCTTCCTCTGCCATTTTACTTTGCCTCCAATTGTTTAATTCTGCCTTGCAGGACTTGAGCCAAGCCTCTCACAGGGCCCGCAAGGACATTAACCAGTCCGTAAATAGGACTCTGTATGCCACCGATTAGCTTGCTTAACAATACCTCTTTCGAGGGCAATTTCGCCAAAATATCAATTTCCGCGGCGCTTAAGACCCTTTCCTTTAAAAAGCCCGCTTTGATACTCAAGGTTGATTTTGACATATGAATATAATCAGAGAGCACCTTCGCCGCTCTGACGGGGTCGCCATAGCCGAAAGCTATCGCCAGCGGCCCCTGGAATATATCTGCCAAGTGTTCCATGCCGGCATTCCTGGCAGCAATCTGCGCTAATGAGTTTTTCACTACCTTATAATCAACTTTTACTTCCTTAAGCTTATCGCGCAGTTCATTCAACTCCGCTGTTTTAAGCCCGCGATAATCGGTCAGAATACCAATATCGCTCTTAGAGAATACCTGTTGCAGAGTTTCTACCATCTTTTCTTTTTTCTTTGTCGGCATAAGCAACCTCCTGCAATCCCAATAGCCTATATAGCCAAAAGAAAAGTCCCCATGCCAAATACACGAGGACTTATATATATCCTAATCAATTATCCTCGGCAGGCATTAAATTAAGTCCCTCGATTACACTCGGGACACCCGCTGTCTCGGGATTGCTTATTTAACTAATGTCATATTATAGCATAGCTATGGAGTGGTGTAAAGATACTACGCGAATCACTGCTTTTGAGGAGGCGGAGCACCAATCTGTTGATATAACTCATTTCTATCCAGTACTTCCCAGGTTTCCGCAATTTTACCACCTCAAAGGAGAGGGGGATAAAGAGAAAGAGGGGCTTGGTGCCCCTCTTAAACGCCCCGTATTTAATGATTTATCTAGCCGGCGGTTAACGATGTGGCGGCGGTAACGTCCAGCTTTATGCTAGGGCCCATGGTCGTGGTGATATACGCGCTCTTGACGTACTGCCCTTTAGCGCCAGATGGCTTGGCTTTGACTACCGCTTCCATTATCGCCGTCAGGTTATCCATAAGCTTTTGCTCTTCAAAACTGACTTTGCCGACCGGTACATGGATAATCGACGCTTTATCAAGTTTGTATTCCACCCTGCCCTTGCGAGCGTCCTCAATGACGCGGGGCAAATCATTCATTGAGACAACGGTGCCGGACTTGGGATTGGGCATAAGGCCTTTCCTGCCCAGTATTTTACCGAGCCTGCCGACCTTGCCCATCATCTCCGGTACGGCGATAGCCGTATCGAAATCAATAAAGCCTTCTTCAATCTTCTTAATAAGGTCGTCTCCGCCGACAACGTCAGCGCCGGCACTGGTGGCTATTCTCTCCGCTTCACCCTGGGCAAAGACGAGGACGCGCACTTTCTTCCCAAGCCCATGGGGAAGGAGAGCAACACCCCTCACCTGCTGGGTAGCGCTTTTCGGGTCGAGCCCGGTGCGTAGATGAAGTTCTACCGTCTCATCGAATTTTGCGGGAGCCGATTTTTTTACCAGCTCGATGGCTTCTCTAGGCTGATAAGCTTTCGTTCGCTCAATCTTAGCGGCTAACGCATTATATTTTTTACCGTGTTTCCTCATATTATTCCACCTTTATTCCCATACTCCGGGCGGTCCCTTCAATAGTCTTTATGGCGGCTTCAATACTATTAGCGTGAAGGTCTTTCGCTTTAAGTTCGGCGATTTCTCTGATTTTCTGCTTGGATATCGTCGCGGCGACCTCATGACCGGCACGTCCCCCAGCTTTTTCCAGATTTAAAGCTTTTTTAATCAAGTCAGAGGCCGGCGGCGTACGCGTAATGAAGGTAAAACTCCTGTCCTCGTAAACCGTAATTTCTACCGGAATGATAGAGCCCACCTGCTTGGCAGTACGTTCATTATACTCTTTGCAGAAAGCCATGATGTTCAGCCCATGCTGGCCTAAAGCCGGGCCGACCGGCGGTGCGGGATTTGCCTGTCCTGCCGGTATCTGTAGTTTAATTACTGCTTTTACTTTCTTCGCCATTTTGCTTCTCCGATTATTCCTGAGAACAACGAGACCTTTCGCTGCGCTTAGGACTAAAGTTTATCTATCTGTAAAAAGTCAAGCTCCACCGGCGTTTCCTGACCGAATAAGGAGAGAAGCACCTTGACTTTGCCTTTTTCCATGTTGATTTCATCAACCACACCCACAAAATCGATAAACGGGCCATCGGTAACCCGCACGCTCTGGCCCTTGCGGAAGCCGACCTTGACCTTGGGAGCCTCGGCGGACATTTGCTTCAGAATTTCACTCACTTCCTTTTCACGTAAAGGGGTGGGGGTATTGCCACTACCAACAAATCCGGTAACACCAGGCGTATTACGCACCACGCTCCAGCTATTCTCGTTCATTTTCATCTGAACCAGAACATAACCGGGTAGTATCTTGCGGGTTACCGTGCGGCGGCGACCGCTTCTGACTTCTATCTCATCTTCAGTAGGTATGACTACCTGGGTGATTTCATTCCCGGAGTCCATGAACTTGATACGCTGTTCGAGGTTTTTCTTCACGCGTTCTTCATGCCCCGAATAGGTATGAATCACGAACCACTGTTTATCGTTATCCGCCACAAGCAACCTCATTATTAAAATTTTTGGAAACAACTTTGCATCTACAGCCCATCGATGACCTCAATTA
>DAOUCO010000125.1:0-2661 GCA_034432135.1 Dehalococcoidales bacterium
GTGGAAGCCCTGGACTACCTTTTCTGTCGCGGTCCCTACGCCAAGAGAAATATTAAAGACACACCCCGACTGATTCTCCTGGATTTAAAATTACCCAAGATGGACGGACTGCAAGTACTGGAGTGCCTGCGTGCCGAGCAATATACGAAACTGGTGCCCATAGTAATCCTGACTTCTTCAAGAGAAGAGCAGGACTTAATCAGTGGATATAAATACGGTGCTAATAGTTACGTCAGAAAGCCGATTGATTTTAACGAATTCGTTGATGCAGTCAGGAATATCGGGCTTTACTGGCTGCTGATAAATGAGCCACCGCCGGACAACCATTAGTTAATCGGCGAGGCACTTTTAAGTACCGTTAAAGGTGGATAGCATGCAAAATAAAAAAATATCCGTCCTGTTAATAGAAGACAGTATCGACGACGCCGAGTTGATTAAGAGAAAACTGGAGAAATCCAGCAGCACCAAATTCATGATAACAATAGTGCGTAAACTTGAAGACGGTCTGAAACAGGCGGAAAAAAACGAACCGGACCTGATTGTATCGGACCTAGGGTTGCCGGACAGCCACGGACTGGATACGGTTACTAAAATCCTTCTGGCATTGCCGCACGTGCCGCTTGTTGTATTAAGCGGCTTTGATGACGAAACTACCGGCATCAAGGCGGTACAGTCTGGCGCGCAGGATTACCTGGTGAAAGGACGGCTTGATGAAACTCAACTGGAAAGGTCCATCTACTATTCCATCGAGCGAGCGCGGCTGCAGTATGAGTTGGAGCAAAATTCGCAGGAAATTTCCAAGCTGCATACAAACTTGCTTAAAATCCTGGAAAACAGCACCGATGCAACAGTTGTGGTTGGCGAAGACGGCGAAATCCTTTTTTCCAATCCCGCAGTGGAGTCCCTTTTCGGGCAGAAGCCCAAAGAACTATTAAATCAATCATTCCGGTATCCGCTGGATGGCGGAAAGACATCAGAGATCGAAATTTACCGGACTGACGGCAAAAAGACCATTGCGGAAATGAACGTTGTGAATATCTCCTGGGAGGGCAGTCCGGCGCGGCTGGTTTCAATGCACGATATTACTAAACGCAAAGAGATGGAAGAAGCCTTGCGGAAAAGCGAGGAAAAATATCGCAATATCGTCGAACTGTCCCAGGAGGGGTTTGTTATTACAGACCTCAATGGAATAATTACGTCGTGTAATATGGCCTTTTTACGTATGGCAGGGTTAACCCAAGAGGAAGTGGTGGGGAAACACTTTAAAGATATTCCTTACACAAATATTAAAGACCTTCCCAATTATATGAAGATGTACTCGAATATATTACAGGGTAAGAAAAACCCGCCGCTGGAGATACCGTATAAGGTTAACGACGGCCCGACCAGAATATTCGAGTTAAAGTCCAACCTGATGAAATCGGGTAGTAATATCTTCGGAGTACAGACAGTAGTCACCGATATTACGGAACGTAAACGGGCAGAGGAGGCTTTAAAGATATCAGAAGAGAAGTTTTCTAAAGCTTTTCTTAACAGCCCGGAGGAAATAGTAATTTCTGATATAAACAACGGCGAAATAATAGAAGTAAATAACACTTTCTTAAACGAAACTGGATACTCCCGCGAGGAAATAATCGGGAAAAAAGCCAACGAAATAAATACCTGGGTCAATCTGGAACAACGCGCCGAAATGGTAAAAACGTTGAAAGAACAGGGATTTATTCGAGATATGGAATGCCTTCTCCGCACAAAATCCGGCAAGATACGCACGGTGCTTTTCTCTGCAGAAATAATCAATATCGGCAATAAGCCACTCATGCTTTCTGTAACCACCGATATTACTGAACGGAAGAAGACCGAAGAAGTTCTGCGATTTTCTGATGCTGCTTTAAGGTCAATCCATGAAGGGGTCTTTGCGACGGACATAGATTTTCGCATAACCCGTTGGAATGATATCTGCGAACAGATGTTTGGTATTAAGGCATCCGATGTCATCGGTAAACTTGTTTCGGATGCATTCACGCTGGTTGAGGAATACCCAGGACAAAATGAAAAACGTATAAAGATACTTTTAAAACAGGGATTTAATAAAGAAGAGCAGATTTACCGGACACCTCGCGGAGACATATGGGTCGATGTACACTGTCAGGCAATCGAGGCAAGCGGGAAAAGATATGGTTGGGTAACACTGGTAACAGACATCACCGAAAGGAAAAAGACCGAGGAAGCTCTGAAACAGAGCGAAGAAAAATATCGGGAACTTATTAATACTTCAACCGATGCCATTGTGTCTGCCGACCAACACATGAAAGTCATTATATGGAACAAGGGGGCAGAGAAAATCTTCGGTTATACGGAAGAGGAGATGCTGGGACAGTCGGTATTGAAAATCGTTCCTGTAACTACGAGAAAACCGATGACTAACGGATATGAACGATTCGTAAAAACAGGCTGGAGTGATATAGAAAACAAGATTATTGAATCCATTGGCATCAGGAAGGACGGGACACAAGTACCGATTGAGTTATCAATGTCGACCAGAAAAGTTAGCGATAAATTTATTGCGACCGCTATTATCAGGGATATCACGGTGCGCAAAGAAGCCGAAGAAAAATTACGTAAAATCGACCAGATGAAATCCGAGTTTCTTTCTAACGTATC
>DAOUCO010000126.1:0-23508 GCA_034432135.1 Dehalococcoidales bacterium
TCGCCGGCAAAGAGAACGGACGCAAGTTTTTCCCGGTTGTCTGTACTATTTTTCTCTTTGTTGCTTTCAACGCCTGGTTAAGCCTGATTCCCGGCTACAGCTCGATCCTGATTCATTCCAACGGTAATGAATACGAACTTCTCCGCGGCGCCAACACCGACCTTAATACCCCTCTGGCTTTAGCCATCGTCTCTTTCTTTTTTGTAGCCTATTTTGGCTTAAGGTCTATCGGCTTAGGCTGGATACGCCAGTATTTTAATGTCGGTCCTTTATTCCGCAGTATCGGCCGCATATTTAAAGGTAAATTTAATTTTATGGACATTTTCTCCGGCGTTGTTAACGCTTTTGTCGGTGGGCTTGAATTTTTAAGCATGCTTATTCGCCTTATCAGTTTTACCTTCCGTCTCTTCGGCAACATGACGGCCGGTGAAATCTTAGTGCTTATCGCGGCTTTTATCTTTCCTTTTGCTGTTAGCTGGGCTGTTTACGGCCTCGAACTTTTCGTCGGTTTTATCCAGGCTCTAGTTTTTGCTGGTTTAACGCTCGTGTTCGTTACTATGGCGGTCGCCTCTCATGAAACGGAATCTCATTAAATTATTGAAATAACGACAAAACACTACTTAAAGGAGGGAACATTATGGATGCAGAAACCATGAAAATGCTCGCCGTCGGTCTGACCATGGGTTTGGGGGCATTGGGGCCTGGTATCGGTATCGGTATTCTGGGCTTCGGTGCCATGCAGGGTCTGGCGCGTAATCCTGAAGCCCGGGGTCCTATTATGACCAACATGTTGATCGCTATCGCCATGGCGGAAGCTATCGCTATCTATGCTCTAGTCGTGGCAATTATGTTGGGCTTTGTATTCTAGCTTGAATCCCGATAAAGATATAAAAATTTATGGGGGCAAATATGGAAAATGAAGGATTACCCAATTTCATATCTATAATCGTCGGTGCGGTAATCGTCGGCGCTATTGTTTTTGCTGGCATACTGTTGCATGCTATTTTGACGATGCCGAAGGGCGGTTAGACTTTAGGGGGGCAATATGGAAGATGGTGGTATATCTCAACTTGGTATAAACTGGGGCGTTCTCATCACGCAGATAGTAACCTTTATCATCCTGCTGGTGCTCCTGCGCGTTTTTGCCTACAAACCGCTCATGCGTATGCTTGATGAGCGTTCCCGGCGGGTCAAGGAAAGTATGGAGCAGGCGGAGTCTATCAAACAACAATCCGCCAAAGCGGAAGAAGAGCTTAAAAAACAATTGGAGCAGGCTAGCCGCGAAGGACAGGAAAGAATCGCCCGCGCTATCAAAGCCAGTGAAGAACTCAAGCAAAAGGCAGAAGAAGAAGCTAAAAGGGAGACGGAAAAGCTTATTATTAAGGCGCGCACCGAGATTCAGCAGGAGCGTGATGCCGCTGTCGCTGAAGTACGCCGTGAATTCGCCGACTTAACGGTATTAGCCGCCAGCAAGGTTATCGAAAAATCCTTGGATAAAGAAGAACACCGCGAGCTTATTGATAAAGTCCTTGAAGAAAGTTCTGGTTTAAAGAAGGAGTAACAATATTGTCATTCTGAGGGAGTAAAACGACCGTGAGAATCCGTTAGTAATTACGGCTCTTTCGCTTCACTCAAGATGACATTAAGGTAACGGTTAAATAACATGGCAAAAAAGGCAAATCCCCGGCGCTTTGCTCAAGCTATATTCGATATCGCACTGGAGAGAAATGAACTCGACCTGTGGCAGTTGGACCTTCAAAAGGTCATTGACGCTGTTGGCGAAGGCGACTTTCTTGCTGCGCTGGAAAGTCCCAAGGTCAAGTTTGAAGTCAAGTCCCGTTTGCTCAAGGAGCGCCTGGGTTCTATTAACCCGCTAGCTTTAAACCTGTTGTTTTTATTAATTACTAAATCCGGTATCGGCATGATTGGTCAAATCGCCCGCGAATACCGGCTCCTGCTTAATGCGTATCGCGGCATCCAGTCGGCTGATGTTATCACCGCCATCCCCCTCGATGATAAAGATGAAAAGGAGCTGGTGGAAAAACTGGGTAGCCTTGTCAATGCAAAAATTGAGCTAAAGTCCAGGGTTGCGCCGGAAATTCTCGGCGGTATTGTCGTTAGGGTAGGCGGTAAGCTCCTCGATGGCAGCACCCGCAGTAAGCTATTGGCTTTAAAGAAAGAGTTGGCTACTGGTGAAATAAAACACTAATACTCTTTAAGTCATTCCCGCGCAGGCGGGAATCTAGGTGGTAGGGCGGGGAGTATTAATAAACTAAAAATATGTTTTAATCTGGAGGTAAAGGAGGCAGTTCGGATGGCAACACGAGGCGAAGATATTGTATCTATCTTAAAACAGCAAATTGAACAGTTCGGCACGGCGGTGACTATGGTGGATGTCGGTACTGTTATCGAGGTTGGCGACGGCATTGCCCGGATTCACGGCCTGTCTTCCGCTAAATACAATGAACTGCTTCAATTCCCTAATGATATTATCGGCATTGCCCTGAATCTGGAAGAGGACAGCGTCTCCGCCGTCGTTCTGGGCGACTATGCCGGCATTAAAGAAGGCGATGAGGTCAAGTGTACCAGCCGCATCGCTGAAGTCCCTGTCGGCGAAGCCATGATCGGCCGTGTCGTCGATTCTCTCGGTCGCCCCATCGATGGCAAAGGCGTGATTAAAACGGCTAAAACCCGCCCCATCGAACGCGTTGCTCCTAACGTCGTCCTCCGTGCCCCGGTAGATACGCCGGTGCAGACGGGTATTAAAGCTGTCGATAGTATGTTCCCTATCGGCAGAGGGCAGCGCGAATTAATCATCGGCGACCGCTCTACCGGTAAGACCGCCATCGCTTTAGATACCATTATCAATCAAAAAGGCGGCGACCTTATTTGTATTTATGTGGCTATCGGCCAGAAAGTATCGCAGGTGGCGCGCGTCGTGGCTACTTTAAACGATAAGGGCGCTATGGACCATACTATCGTCGTTGCTGCCAGCGCCTCCGAATCAGTTGCCTTGCAGTACCTCGCGCCTTATGCCGGCTGTGCAATGGGCGAGGAGTTTATGGAGCAGGGCAAAGACGCTCTGATTATCTATGACGACCTTTCCAAGCACGCCTGGGCTTACCGCCAGCTTTCACTGCTACTGCGCCGTCCTCCGGGCCGCGAGGCTTACCCCGGCGATGTCTTTTATCTCCATAGCCGCCTGCTGGAAAGGTCCGCTAAATATGATAAAGCTTACGGCGGCGGCTCGCTGACTGCCTTACCAATCATAGAAACGCAGGCTGGCGACGTCTCTGCCTATATCCCCACCAACGTTATTTCTATTACCGACGGCCAGCTTTACCTTGAGACCGATTTATTTAATGCCGGCATCAAGCCCGCTCTTAATGTCGGTATTTCTGTTTCCCGCGTCGGCAGTAAAGCCCAGACCTCCGCTATGAAAAAAGTCGCCGGCCGGCTTAAGCTGGATATGGGCCAGTACCGCGAGGTGGCGGCTTTCGCCCAGTTCGGCACCGCCGAGCTTGATAAAGCCACCCGCTCCCAGCTTGAACGCGGCCAGCGTATTCAGGAAGTCTTGAAACAGGGACAGTTCGTTCCCCTGCCGTTGGAAAAACAGGTAATGATTCTTTACACCGTTATTAACGGGTATTTAGATGATATCCCGGTAGATAAGGTCACCGCTTTTGAGTCGGAGTTCTACCGCTTCATGGACGCCAGTTACCGTGATATCGGCGACTCTATCGCTCAAACTAGAGACTTAAAAGCTGATGTTGAAGAAAAACTGAAAAAAGCTATTCAGGAATTTAAACAGGGGTTTGGTAAATAAACACAATTGTCATTGCGAGGAGCGTAGCGACGTGGCAATCTCAACGCATAGACCTCGCTAATGATGGGGTAATAATAAATGGAAAAACAATTAATTACCTATTGCGGGCTTATCTGTTCTGATTGCGGCGCATATATTGCCACCATGAAAAATGACGATAAACTGCGGCAGGCGCAGGCGGAAAAGTGGGCCAGGCAGTACAATATTCCCGTTATGAAAGCTTCAGATGTCAACTGCACCGGCTGTGAATCAGAAGGTGTTAGAATGGGCCATTGCGCCATATGCCAGATACGTACGTGCGCCGTAAAAAAAGGCTTGAAAAACTGCGGGTATTGTGTGGATTATCCGTGTGCCCAGCTAGAGTTCGTTATTAAGCACTATCCGGTCGCCAGAGAGAGATTAGACGCTATAAAAAAGGGGAAGAAATAACTAAAAAGCAGGGCGTTTAAGAGGGGCGCAGCCCCACTTCCCCAATTACCCTTCTCCCTTGATGGGAGAGGGCAGGGTGAGGGTGAAAATTAGAATATAGAAAAATGTTATTAGTTTTGAGGTTTATAATTGCCTGATATTCGTAAAGTCCGCCGTCGCATTAGAGGTGTCCGCAACATCGCCAAGATTACCCGCGCTATGGAGATGATTGCCGCCTCTAAGATGAGAAAGGCGCAGGAGCGTGGCTTGGCTGGTCGGCCCTATGCTCAAAAAATCGAACAGGTCATCGCCGACCTTGCTGCTTTGCCGGAAACCACCATGCAGCACCCCCTCCTCCAGCGCCGCCCCGTCAGGAAAATCGCTGTTGTCCATATTACCCCTGACCGCGGTCTCTGCGGCGGTCTCAACGCCAACCTTAACCGCCAGCTTGCTGCCTTTATCCTGCAACAGCAGGTTCCGGTGGAAGTGGTCGCCGTGGGACGTAAAGGACGTGATTTCTCGGTGCGTAGCTCCTGCGCCTTGTGCGCCGAATTCACCCAGCTAAGCGACCAGCCCACGTTTTTGGATACCCTCCCCATATCCAATATCGTTATCGAGGAATACACTAAGGCGACCATCGACCAGGTTGTTATTTCTTATGCTGGCTTTGTCTCTACCATGGTGCAGAAGCCAGTTATCAAGCAGTTACTCCCTGTCCAGCCGGCGGTTATTCCCGGCGGCCAGAATGTCGACTATATTTATGAGCCGGGTGCGGAGGCGGTTCTGGGTGGCTTGTTGCCCCGCTTTGTGGAAATGGAAATTTATCATGCTATTCTGGAATCTATCGCCAGCGAGCAGTCGGCGCGCATGGTGGCGATGCGCAACGCTACCGATAGCGCCAACGAGCTTATCGGCGATTTGACCCTGCTTTATAACAAGGCTAGGCAGGAGTCTATCACCCGCGAGCTTTTAGATATTACCGGCGGCGTAGTAGCTCTAGAATAAAAAACGTAATTGTGGAGGGAAAGAAAATTTAATTTGTCATTGCGAGCCATCCCGACCGTAGTCGGGAGGCGTGGCAATCTCTATCTCTGAATTTGAACAATTATAGGGATTGTCACGGCGCTAGCGCTCTTAGCAATGACAGTCAGTGAGGTTCTTATGGCTAAAGGAAAAGTTGTCCAGGTAATCGGTACGGTTGTTGATGTAGAGTTTCCCCCGGATGAACTCCCCGCTCTATATAATGCTGTCGAAGTCCAGTCCGGTAAAAATAAAATCGTGCTGGAAGTCCAGGACCATCTCGGCAATAACTGGGTCAGGTGTCTCTCTCTTTCGCCTACGGATGGACTTGAACGCGGCGCTGAAGCTATTGATACTGGCTCGGCTCTCAAAGTGCCGGTCGGCAAAGCTACTTTAGGCAGACTTTTCGATGTCATGGGCAATCCTCTGGATAACCTCGGTGAGGTCAAGGCCGATGATAACTGGCCCATTCACCGTCCGCCCCCTTCCTTCGAAGAGCAGGAGACCTCCACCCAGGTGATGGAAACTGGTCTAAAGGTTATCGACCTTATTGCTCCGTTCACCCGGGGCGGTAAAATCGGGGCTTATGGCGGCGCCGGCGTCGGCAAGACCATCATCATTATGGAACTTATCCGCAACATCGCCACTGTTCACGGCGGTTTCTCCGTCTTTACCGGCATCGGCGAGCGTTCCCGCGAAGGCAACGACCTCTGGCGTGAGATGAAAGAGTCCGGCGTTATTGACAAAACGGTCATGGTTTTCGGTCAGATGAACGAGCCGCCCGGTGTGCGTTTACGCGTTGGTCTTACCGGCCTCACTATGGCAGAATATTTCCGCGATGTCGGCGGTCAGGACGTCCTTCTCTTTATCGATAATATCTACCGCTATACCCTCGCCGGCATGGAGGTCTCGGCTTTGCTCGGTCGTATGCCGTCCGCAGTCGGCTACCAGCCTACTCTCGCCACGGAAATGGGCGAGCTTCAGGAACGCATTACCACCACCAAGAAAGGCTCCATTACCTCTTTCCAGGCTATTTATGTCCCTGCTGACGACTATACCGACCCCGGCGTGGCGACTACTTTCGGCCATCTTGATGCCGTCGTCGCTCTGGAGCGCTCTATCGCGGAACAGGGACTTTACCCCGCCGTCGACCCTCTTACCTCCACCTCCCGCATCCTCAACCCCGATATCGTCGGAGCCGAACATTATCGCGTCGCCCGCGAGGTTCAGCGTGTGCTGCAGAGGTATAAGGACTTGCAGGATATCATCGCCATCCTCGGCATCGAAGAATTGAGCGAGGAAGATAAGCAGGCAGTTGCTCGTGCCCGCCGTATCCAGCGCTTCCTTTCCCAGCCTATGTTCGTCAGCGAGGTCTTTACCGGCCGCCCCGGTAAGTACGTTAAGATTGCCGATACCGTCCGCGGCTTTAAAGAAATCCTTGAAGGTAAGTATGATAACCTGCCGGAGCAGGCTTTCTATATGGTCGGCGGCATTGAAGAAGTCGTCGAAGCCGCTAAAGCTTTAGGAGGCACAGCTTAATGCCAACCTTTAAGGTTGATATCGTTACCGCCGAACGTGTGGTCTATTCGGCCGAGGTTGATGCTGTTATTGCCCCTGGCGTTGAAGGACAGTTGGGCATCCTGCCTCACCATGCCCCATTAATGACTATCCTCCAGGCCGGCGAATTGGTGGTGCGTAAGGGTGGCGAGGAAGATATTATGGCTATTTCCGGCGGCTTTTTAGAGGTACGCCCCGACCATGTCATTGTGCTGGCTGACCAGGCGGAGCGTGCCGAGGAAATCGATGCCGCCCGCGCCGAAGCTGCCCGTAAACGCGCCGAAGAAAGATTAAAAAGCCGTGCCGCCGGCATTGATGCCGCTAGGGCGGAAGCAGCTTTACGCCGCGCTCTTGTCCGTCTCTCCGTCGCTGACAAGATAAAGCGCCGCCGCAAACTCTAATATTAAACATCTTAGCAAATTTAAAGCCCCGACTTCATATCGGGGCTTTTAATTATCGCTTTTTATCCTGCCTCTTCCTCTTCAGAAGTGCGGACTCAATTCAGGTCAGGACTTTCCTGCCTCCCCGTCTCCCCGTTTATACCTGATTTTTTGAGGTATTTACTAGACTATTTCCAGTCTTACTCTTGTCTGGGCTTTTGCGGCTTTTACTCTCAAGAGAGTACGCATTGCCTGCGCTATTTGCCCTTGTTTCCCGATGATTCTCCCCTTGTCATCATCGGCCACGCGTAGCTTTAGCGTGATTCCCTCCTCATTGGTTTCCTCTTCGACATTCACTGCATCTGGGTTGTTGACGATGCTTTTGGCGATGTACACAACTAGGTCTTTCATGCTTTCTCCTTGACTGGTTTGAATTTGTCCATGATACCTGCCTTACCTAGTAGTCTGGCAGTGGTGTCTGTCGGCTGGGCTCCTTGCTTGAGCCAGTACAGGGCTCTCTCTTCTTTAATTACTATTGTCGGCGGCTCTGTCCTCGGATTGTAATTCCCGATTATCTCCACGGACTTTCCGTCCCGGGACGCCCGACTGTCCATAACAACCATTCTATAACTTGCTTGGCTTCTGGCTCCCGTACGCCTTAGTCTGATTTTTAACATTTACTCCTTGACTTTCTAGTATGAGAACTTTTTACTTTGCTATTATGCACTATAACGATATGTCTGTCAATGGCAATTTCGCTGATATATTCTTTATTTTGCCTTTTAATCCTTTTCTTCGTCGCTTTTTCTGCACTTTTGACATTAAAAATAACCCCGTTCTTTCCCCTTGGTCATTGCGAGCGAAGCCTGGCAATCTCTTACTACACTTGATATTATTTTATGGCTTATTAAGACTCTCTAATTGTTCTGGCAGAAATCCTGTGAGAAAGGCGCGACCCTCTCTCCGCCAATCTTTAGTCTTTTATGGTTTTGACTTTTAAGATATAAGTTTTAAGTTCTCCCTTGACACTCATCCCCCTTTCAGGTATACCATAAGTGAAACTGGAAAAGAGGTAATCATGGGTTTTTTCTCTTTTATTAAAAAAATTTTCGTTGGTGAAAGCCCCGACGAGGCCGCTTTAGATGCCGCCCGCGCCCGCCACGGCATTAAAATCGATGAAAAAGCAAAGAAGTTGGCGGATAAGCTCACCACCGATATGGAGCGCTTTGCCGAAAATTATGATGCCTGGGAGGAATTAAGACACTGGCGTTCGGACTTCTTCTTTGGCAGGTGGATCAGGAATAAGTTCTACCCCATCGGCGAGGAGAAGGTCAAAAAACAGTTACAGGAATTAGAAAAGAAACGGCAGGAAGAAGCCCGGCGTAAACTGGAAAAAGAAGAGAAGAAAAATTTGGGAGGTTAGAACTCCCCGCCTTTATCCTGAGCGAAGTCGAGGAATTTTCCCCTCCTTTGTTTTTGTTTTCGACTAAAGCACTCTGACTCTGTCGATAAATATCACCAGCGGCGTTATCACGCTTACAATCCCCACAGCGGCGATTATTATCGCGTAGAGGTCATACCTTTTCTCGTAGCCTTTAAAAATCGATCCGTCATAGTACTGTTCCACGCCTTCGTCTTTATAGAGCTTCATCAGACCCTCGTTCAGTTTGTTTCTTTGCTTCTTATGGGCTAAGAGGGTGCTTACGGCATACCAGTCTATCGCTACCGTCGCCAGGATAATCACGAACATGATAATCGTGTTGGCCGCATTGATGCTATTTGCCTTGAACCCGGTCAGGCCTCCTATAATCGACCCCGTACTTTGAGCGGCAAATATCGATGCCGCCACGAACAGTAAAAAAGACACCGTAATCGTTATCACCACGGTGACCGTGTCCGCCCGCATCGCCTGCTTAAGTTCGGTTGCGATTTGCTCGTGGATTCGTTCTTTCATAACCCCTCCTTCCGACTTTTTAATTGGGATTATGATAGGACTTTCAACAGGGATTGTCAATTCCGATTTTTTGAATTTATATTGACTTGGTTATTTTAATTAATGTTGTATTATATACAATTGGTAGCTGGACTATGAACAACCATGTTTTCGTTCTCGTTTAAGTCGCCTATCGCTTCCAGGTATAGCTTCGCCATGCTGACCCTTAAATGCTTGCCGGTAAATTCATGGTCGATTTTAAGCTTGCTGTACATGTTATTCAGGTGGCGCTCTACCGTCTTAATATCGATGTAAAGTAGTGCCGCTATCGCCGCGTTGGTATACCCGTTTGCCACGAGGTTCAGAATTTCCAGTTCCCTTAAAGAGAATTTTTTCAGGAATGCATACCCCGGTCTTCCGGCGAACATAAAAGGCGTCAGTGACGCGTCGAGTATTAACTGACCTTGGTGGATGGCTGATATGGCGGTAATTAGCAACTCTACTCTATCTAGTCGTTGCTTTAGAAAAAGCGCCATGCCCCTCACCCCTTTTAATAGGGCGAGTTTGCGTAATTGCTCGGCGTCTTCAGTATTGCAAACATCTAATAAAAGCACTAACCCGATTTTTGGATAATCCGTGCGTAATTGTTCCAGTTCTTTGATGGCATCTGCTTTAAGGCTTTTTATACTTATTAAAACTACATCTGGGACCAGATTCACCAGGATTCGCTTTAGCGCGCCGACATCGCGCCTGAATGAAGCTCCCAGTAACGTTATTGGCGCTTTTAGTCGGTGCACGGCTGCGCATAAGTCGATATATAGCTTATGCTCCGCCATCGTGTAGAGCCTGGTCGTCTTCGGTTTTGCCTTTTTCTGTTTTTCCATTTCGGTTACTTCCATAGCCATTACGCCTGATAATCCATATAACAGATTACTCGCTGAACATAAAGATTTACGTAAAAATAATAAAGAATGTATATATCGTTCATTAAGATTACATAAAGGATAAAAATTGAAGGAGGTTAAAAAACCAGTTGGAATCTTTAGAAAAAGGGCTTTAAAGAGATATAAAAAAGGGGAGGGCTAAACCTCCCCGTTCTTTCCTTAACCCTTCCCCTTAAACTGAATTGCGCATTATGATAGTACTTTAGAATGCGATTATTAATCTCTAATTCCTCCTCCTCTTCTCCACCGCATCCCGGTATATCTTCCCTAGCCCCTTACCGTGCTGCTTCATCTTCGCCCGCTTCTTCCGCAGCTTTTCTTCGCGGGTTTTTTGGCGTATCTCTTCTTCCGGAATCTCGTCAACCATTACTTCCCCTCATGCATTTCGTCCCAGATTATCTCCGCCGCCTTAGCGGCGTTTTCTGCTGCCATTTCATCGCATTTTTTCATTATCCCTTTTTCGAAAGCTTCCCCTGCCTGCTTCAGGTCGTTGAAATCGTAAAATTTCCCTCCGCCGTGTTGCGTTATAATGTCGCGGCAGTTCACTGTGCCCTTCTTTTTCTTGAACCATTTATAAAAATCGGCCGCTTGCTTTATGGATTTCCCCAGTTTCGGCATGCCTTTCTGCCCTTCGTGCCTCCCCAACCCACTCAACGACCCTATTACCAGTGCGGCGCCTATCATTGAGCCGCAGGTGTCGGTCATGCCGCCTATTCCACCCGTCAGCGCGCAGGAAGCTTTTAGTAAAGCGTCGTCTTTCAAATCGAATGTGTCTTGCAACGCAAGAACCGTGCTGTAGCTTCAACTTCCGTATTTCTGCATATTTTCGAGCGTTTTTTCCAGCGCTGTTTTTATCGCTTCCTCTTTGGTCTTTGGAATCATTTTTTTATGCCTTCCTTTTTCCTTCTATAATGTCCCATATCATCTCCGCCGCTTTAGCCGCCGTCTTCCCCGCCAGCTCCGTGCATTGTTCTTGCAGCCTCGCCTCTTTCGCCAGCTCCGCCTGCCACGGCACGCTCATCTCGTAAAACACTCCTCCCCCGAACTTCGTAAGTATCTCGTAGCAGGTAGGGGACCCGAATTCCTTCTCGTACCACTTGTAAAGTTGCCCCGTTAGCTTCATGGACGTCATTAGCTTGTCCCTGTTGCCAAAATCATTGGTGCCCCGCCCTGCCGTCTGCCCGAAAAACAGGCCCGCCCCCAGTAGCGCCCCGCAGGCGTCGTTCATCCCCCCTATTCCCCCCGTCATTGAACCGGCGGCTTTAAACACGTTTTCGTCTTTCATGTCGAAAGTTTCCTGCAACGCAAGAATCGTGCTCTGTGCACAGCTGCCGTATTTGTTCATATATCGTTGGGCTTTTTCGCTGGCTGTCATTGCCGCTTCTTCTCTGCTTTTTGGTATCATCTCCTGCTTCCTTTCACTTTAACGAACTGTTGCGCTTCTTCTATCACCATTTCCTTGCGCAGTTCGATAATCCTGTCTCTTATTAAAGCCGCTTTCTCAAACTCCAAAGCCTTGGCGGCCTGTTTCATCTGCGTCTCGAGCTCTCTCACCATCCTCGCCATGTCCTCGCGGGATGCCGGCGCTTCCGCTATGTACTCGCCCTTCTTTTCGGCCACCGCCGCCGCTTTCACCCTTTCCGTGATGTCCCTCACTGCTTTTCTTATACCCTGCGGCGTTATTCCGTGCTCCCGGTTGAAATCCTCCTGTATCTTACGTCGCCGCTTCGTCTCGTCGATGGCTTCCTGCATGCTTTTCGTCACCGTATCCGCGTACATTATCACGTGCCCGTCGATGTGCCTCGCCGCCCGTCCCATCGTCTGTATCAATGCCCCTTTACTCCTTAAGTATCCCTCTTTGTCCGCGTCGAGGATGGCGACTAGGCTCACTTCCGGCAGGTCGAGCCCCTCCCTTAACAGGTTGATGCCTACGACGACGTCATACACCCCGAGGCGTAAGTCTCTTAAGATTTCCACCCTCTCCAGCGTGTCCACTTCCGAATGTAGATAGTGTGTCTTTATTCCCATTTCTACGAGGTAGTCCGCCAGTTCCTCCGCCATGCGTTTTGTCAGTGTAGTCACGAGGCACCGTTGCCCTTTTTCCACCCTCGTCCTTAGCTGTTCTAACAGGTCGTCTATCTGCCCCTTCGTGGGTTTTACCTCGATGGTCGGCTCCAGCAGTCCCGTCGGTCTTACCAGTTGCTCCACCACCTGCTGGCTGTGCTTGTATTCAAACTCTGCCGGCGTCGCCGATGTATATATCACCTGGTTGATGCACGACTGAAACTCCTCGAAGTTCAACGGCCGGTTGTCCAGCGCAGAAGGTAACCTGAACCCGTATTCGACGAGCGTCTCTTTGCGCGACCTGTCCCCGTGGTACATGCCTCTAATCTGTGGCAACGTCATGTGCGATTCGTCGATGAATAGTAGGAAATCTTTAGGGAAATAGTCCAGCAGGGTGGATGGGGAACTGCCCGGCGGACGGCCTGCCAGGTGCCGCGAGTAGTTCTCTATACCAGAGCAGTAGCCTGCCTCTATCATCATTTCCAGGTCGTACTCGGTGCGCGCTTGCAGGCGCGCCGCTTCCACTATCTTGCCCTGCGCGTTAAGCTCTTTAAGCCTCTCCGCCAGCTCTGCCCTTATCCCCTCGATGGCTCTAACCATCATCTCCCTTGACGTCACAAAGTGCTTGGCGGGATAAATGGCTACTTCGTCCAGCTCTTTCAGGATTTCCCCGGTCAGCGGGTCCAGTTGCGTTATCCTCTCTATATCGTCCCCGAAGAACTCTATCCGTAGCGCCAGCTCTTCGTAAGCAGGCTGTATCTCTAATGTGTCCCCTTTTATCCGGAATTTCCCCCGTGATAGGTCGAGCTCGTTGCGACTGTATTGCATGTCCACAAGCTGTCTTAAAAGCTGCTGTCGACCGTAATGCTGGCCTTTCTTTACCGTAGCGACGAAGCCCTGGTATTCTCCCGGTTCGCCGAGGCCGTAAATGCAGGAGACGGATGCTACTATCAATACATCCCGGCGGTTTAATAAGGCGTAAGTGGCGGCATGCCTTAACTTATCTATTTCCTCGTTGATGTCCGAGTCCTTCTCGATGTACAGGTCTTTTTGCGGTATATATGCCTCCGGCTGGTAATAGTCATAATAGCTCACGAAGTACTCCACCGCATTGTTGGGAAAGAACTCTTTGAACTCGCTGGCGAGCTGCGCCGCGAGCGTCTTGTTATGGCAGATAACCAGCGTCGGCCGCTGTACCTTCTCGATGACGTTCGCCATGGTGAAGGTCTTGCCGCTACCCGTTACTCCTAGTAGCGTTTGGTGCTTGAACCCCTTCGCCAGCCCCTCCGCTAATTTTTCCACCGCCTGCGGCTGGTCGCCGGTCATCTTAAAGTCGGATACAATCTTGAATTCTGGCACGGTATTATTATAGCACAGGAGTTCTAATGAAAGTAGTTTTTAGACTGACTAAGAAATAGTGAAGGAATTGTTTTCAAATTTTCAAAAATTTTTTTCAATTAACCTTAGCTATAAACCGTAGCTGAATAGTTTTTAATTGTATGGAATTGTTTTATGGTAAGTCAGCTTTGGTTTTGATTTATGTATTTTTCGATTTTTAAGTCCAGGATTGATCGCTTTTTTGCCGTCACTATCAACTGTAAAATAAAAGGCGATAACTATCAAGCGGTAGATGTCGCCAGTCTGCCATAGAATGCTTAGTATGCAATCTGAAGATAGCGCAGGAAGTGAGCAAGATAGCTAATAGAAAGAGTGAACGGCGCCTTGCCAGAATTTTCTTTGTATAAATACAGTCCTGGAGTTTGCGCCGTCCGCTCTTTATAGAGGTGGCTATGTACCTTCGGTGTTATCTCATCCTGTCAAGTACCTGCCATAGTTTGGCTGCTTCGAGGTCGTTCTTAGCGGTCGCCAGCATGCGGTAAACGTTGCGGAAATGCCAGTCGCTCTTCGCTTTCCCTGCCGCCACTATCTTCCGCGCCTGGATAATCGCCCACCGGGTCTGCAGCGGCTTTAGGATATAGACGCAGAAGGCTATTACCGCCCACAGGTTGAACATCATAAAGATGGCGAAAAGCAGGTATTTTTCCGTCACTGAACGGACCTCTCTGTTTATCAGAATTCTTTTTAAATTTTACCCGCCCTTTGACATATCGACAACAGGGTTATCTTTAAATTATTTGAGGGTAATTACCTGATGTCTAACCCCGCGCTCAACCACGCGCTCTTTTTTTAAAACCATCCCGACGCAAGTCGGGGTCTAGGTACTTTTACTTTGGCGGTTCTTCCGCTTTAACAAAACGATATTAAGGGAATTTTTCTTAAACCACAACCCCCTCTCTGTGTACGGTGAGGGGGTTAGAGGGAGAGCTCGGTTCCCTAACCCCCCACCCCCTTTTCCCCCCGTTGTCATTGCGAGCGAAGCGTGGAAATCTCACAATCCAATTTAAGCCAATGATAGGGATTCTCACGGTCGTCCTTCCGGATTTACGGAAGGACTCCCTCAGAATGACAAGAAAAAGAAGGGAGATTCAAAGGGTTTTTATCAATTGCCTCCTCTCTGCCAGCGGAGAGGAGGTTAGGAGAAAAAGTCGGTTTTCTAACCCCCCATCCCCTTTCCCCTAAAAGAGGAGTATGTGGTTATTTTGGCAAATGGCGAGAATATAGTTAAATTTACTTTAGATTATCGAAATATATCTTGTTAGGGAAAAGAAGATAAAAGTTGACTATTTTTGCATAGTCATCTACTTTAAGTTCGAAACATTTAGCATCCCTGTAAAGATTCAATAATTCTTTGTAAGTATTTTCATCAATACTATTAGATATTAGGTGTTGACTTATCATATTATCTAATATTGAATAATTCGTAATAGCATTTGTCAATTCTTTCTTTGCTGAAATTGAACTGAAATAACTTGAGAATGATAAAATGATTATAATTTGTAGTACTAATACTAATAAAATAAAAGGTATGTTTTCAATCTTCGAAGCATATATAGGAGATGCTACTACTAATGTCCAAATCGGTAGCACTATAAAAGCAAATAAACCAAATAATAATGTTATCACCATCAAAAAGCAGCCCTTTTTACCTTTTTCTAATATTAACGAAGGTAAATTAGTCACTTCTTTAGTAATTGAAGAACCTTTTTTATACAAACCATTCAAGTAAACACTAACAAATATAATTAGGCCAATGATAGCACAAGTAGATATTATTGGTATTTTAGTACTAAATGAAATTTCTGTATTAATTATTTTTGTTATATAAAAAACCAATGAAATAAAGTTGATTCCAAACATAATCCCTATTGCATTGGTTATTGCAGTAAAATTTTTAGAAAATGCATATGATCCGAATACTACTTGCTTTTCGGTTAATGATTTTTGATTTCCATCAACATTTGTGTTTTGTTTTTTTCTTAAAAAAATGGTTGAATAAATCGTCCATAAAAACATCAGAATAAATGATGACGGAATCCAATATAGTAAAACATTTGAAAAAATACTAATACCTAGAGTAATAATTAATGAAATAAGAGAGCCTACGAGTAAATTTGTATCAATACCTTGTAATTGACTTTTTGTATATGCAGCACTTCCTGAAACAAGAATTTTAAGCTTTTTTAATTCTTTTTCCATTATCTTTTAAATAATTCTACACCTTTTTGTCAATTTTTTGGCTTTAGCGTCCCTTTATCTTTTATTTTTGATTTGTGTTTTTGAGCTTTGAGATTTGATTTTTGAGTTAACCCCTCTCTACCCTATTCCCTATTCCCTATTCCCTATACCTACACCTCCATCAACTCAAAACCGCTCGCTTTATCGGGCAGCCGCCTCGCTTTAGTCCCCAGTATCTCGTAAATTATCGCCTCTCCCACCAGCCAGGTCTTTACCCCGGGCCGCAGGCAGCCAGTTAAAGCTTTATCCCCCCTCCCCAGCGAAGCGTGTATGTGCAAGACCGGCTTGCCGTCCTTATCCGGCGCGATAATGCCCACCCCCGCCACCTCGTGCGCCCCCTCTACGGGCAATAATACGGGGTCGGGAGGCATCTCCTCCGTCTTCCTCGGTCCGGATACTATCTTCCCTCCTCCTATTCCCCCCACCAAAATAACCTGTGCTACCTTAATCCCTTTCTCCGCCGCGAACCTCTCGATTACCTCCGGCACCATGTCCCCGTCCTCCAGCCTTAAGACGAAGGTCCGACCTAATCTGCCCTCTGATGCTTTCATAATACCTCTTTTCCAGTCTCCCTCCTTGAAAAGGAGGGATTAAGAGAGATTTTACTATATTCAGCCCTATTCTAATCATCGCCGCCGCTTCCTGCAAGAGGGCAAAGCAACAGCGACATCATCCTCTTGCTATCGGCGCTTTTACACCATACAATATATACGGTTAAAGGGTGTGGCATCGCCGGATTACTATAGCTCTTAAAACGAATAACCCGGATTGAAGCTGAATTAACATAAAGTTAGGAACGAATATCAGAAGCTAATCAATCGTAAAAAATAAAGAAAATTTTTAGAACGAATAACGAATCAGGCCTCACTTGCTCCCCAGGAACTGCAGGCAGAGCTTTACCCTCTCCTCCAGCTTCAGCTTCTTGTCGGTCGGCAGGTTCGCTACCGCCTTCACCGCCTCTGCCGCGGAGTAGCCTAAAGCCGTCAAAGCCGCCAGCACGTCCGCATTCTCCTTCGTCTCCGGCTCCGGCGTTATTGCCAGTCCTGCTCCTATCTTCTCCTTCAGCTCCAGTATGATTCGACTCGCTACCTTCTTACCGATGCCCGGTATCATGTCCAGCATCTCCGTACTGCCGGTCGCGATAGCCATCCTTACCTGGTCGGGCGTCAGCGCCGATAGTATCGCCATCGATAGCTTGGGACCTAGTCCCGTCACCCCCAGCAGTGTCTCGAAGAGCCATAGTTCTTCGTTGGTAGGAAAGCCGTAAAGCGCGATGTTGTCCTCGCGCACGTGCATGTGCGTAAAGACCTGTACTATATCGCCTTTCCTGCCTAGCGTTGTCAGCGCCGAGGTGGGCATATATACCCGGAAGCCCACGCCTCCCACGTTGATAATCGCCGCATCGCTGTCCAGGTTCTCTATCTTGCCGCTCAAGCTGGCTATCATCGCCGCCCTCCCTTCAGGGTGAGCCTTCAGGATGAACCCTGATTTATTAGTAAATCGTTCGTATGTATCTCCTGCGCGTGGCAGATGGCTACCGCCAGGGCATCGGCGGCATCGTTAGGTTCGGGGACTTTCTTTAACCCGAGTTGTAACCTCACCATTTCCTGCACCTGCTCTTTACTGCTGGCGCCGTAGCTGGCGACCCTCTGCTTTATCTGCGCCGGACTGTATTCGTAGAACGGTACTTTCTTTTCCGTTGCGGCTAGGATGGCGATAGCCTGCGCCCGTCCGATTGCTAACGCTGTTCTGACGTTCTTGGCTACGAAGGGTGTTTCTACGGCGACGGCATCCGGCTTATGGAGCTTGATTATTTTAAGGAGTTCGTGATAAATGCGGTTGAGCCTTTCGCCTATTGGTGAGTGTTCTGATACTTTTATCACACCGAAATCGACCGGGCTTACTTCATCCTCTTCGCTCTCGATCACACCGTAGCCCATCACTATCGTGCCCGGGTCGATTCCTAGTATCTTCATTTCATGTTCTTATTATTACGATGCCTGGATGGATGCCAGCACGGAATCTGGAATATCGGCGTTGCTGTAGACATTCTGTACGTCGTCGATTTCTTCCAGCTTCTCCAGCAATTTGAGCGCCTGTATGGCGGCTTTTTCATCGAGTTTTACCAGTGTTTTCGGTACCATTTGCAGTTCGCTGGATTCTATTTTTACTTTTTTCGCCTCCAGTGTTGCTCTCACTTTTTCCAGGTCACTGGGCTTGGTTATTACTTCTACCGTGCTGCTTCCTACCTGCACGTCCTCCGCCCCTGCGTCAATGGCTATAAGACCTATCTCATCGGAATTAACGTTTTCTGCGTTGATATTTATCACTCCGCGCGACTCGAAAATCCAGGATACGCACCCGCTTTCTCCCAGGCTGCCGCCGTGGCGTGTAAAGGTACTACGCACTTCCTGGATGGTGCGATTGCGATTATCTGAAAGAGCACTGACCAGTATTGCTGTGCCGCTTGGCCCGTAGCCTTCGAGCGTTATCTCGGACAGGCTTCCGCCCTCGACGTCGCCGGTGCCTTTTTTTATCGCCCTGTCGATGTTATCCATGGGCATGTTATTATCGCGCGCTTTCTGGATGGCCAGGCGCAGACGGAAATTGCCGGCAGGGTCGCCGCCGCCTTCTTTAGCCGCGATGATAATCTCTCTTGTTAGTTTGGTAAAGAGGTTGCCCCTTTTAACATCATCGACGCCCTTCTGGTGCTTTATCTTAGACCACTTTGAATGTCCTGACATCGTCGTACACCTCCTTCACCTCGAATTCCCCCAGTTGATAATTCTAACATAAAATGACCATAGGTCAAAGAGGAAAACTACAAATTTTTCACTTTGGCACATCTGTAAACAATCAAATGAGTTTTTTCTTTAAGGCTTCTCTCAATTCACGGATTTGTGCCTGGAAAGACTCTGAAGTGATGCTGTCGGTGGACATTATTATTGCGTCTTCCCTGTTGTCCAGGTAGTACCCTCGCCTTATTCCCATCTGCACGAAACCGTATTTATGATAAAGGTTCTGTGCCACCAGATTTGAAGCCCGTACCTCTAATGTTATAAAGCTGGCTTTAAGTTGGGTAGCAAGGTCGATGGTTGCTATTACTAAAAACTCCCCTAGTCCTTTACCCCGGTATTGCCGCCGTACCGCTATATTGGTGAGGTGGGCTTCATCCGCTAACATCCAGATGCCGGAAAAACCTACGATGTACTGTTGCGTAACCGGTGTTAAAATACTCTTTTCAAGCGATTTCCGCCTTGTCCATGGCATTAGCAGGGAAGCTATACTGAATTTATCCTTCAATGATGTTTTCACGGGGATATCTATCATCTTTGTATCATCATACAGAACGAGATAATGGGCGGTATTATTTTGCAGTTCCTGCTTGTAGTTCGCCGGCGGCCATTGTGAAGGAAATGCCTCACGGTCGATTTCCGTTACCTGTTCCAGGTCCTCTTTAACCATGCGCCGTATAGAATAAGTCAAAAATATTTTTCCTCTTTTAAATACCCATTCGATGTGCAATTTTAGCACATTTTTTAAGTGACGCAAATACAGATGAAAAATACTGCAAATCATTAAATAGAGCAAACCTGTTGCTTACAATGCTAAGCTATGCCTATAATCAACATATGCAAATAGTTCCGCGTCACAGTTGGCAAGTCACTATCACCCAGGCGATGGCAATTCAAAAGGAACTGGCGGCGGAAGTATCTTGCGTCTGTAATATTACCACCCCGCGCTTTATCGCTGGCGTAGATATTTCTGTGAATAAATTTAGTAAAATCGGCACCGGCGCGGTGGTTGTTTTAAGCTACCCCGCCCTGATGATTATTGAGGCTAAAGTCGTGACCGACCGCGTTAATTTTCCTTATATCCCAGGCTTACTTTCATTTCGGGAGACGCCTTTGTTACTGGCAGCTTTTGAAAAAATCGATATTACGCCCGACCTTATTATGGTAGATGGTCAGGGTATCGCTCATCCTAGGCGTATGGGCATAGCTTCTCATCTAGGACTTATTCTGGGCATACCTACCATCGGTTGTGCTAAGTCGCGCCTCTGCGGAGAGCATATAACACCTGCCACCGAAGCCGGTAGCCACGTTGAACTCGTGGATAACGGAGAAGTTATCGGGGCTGTACTGCGTACCAGGGAAAGCGTTAATCCGCTCTACATATCCATCGGTCACATGATTGATTTACCCTCGGCGATAAAATGGGTAATGGCTTGTTGCCGCGGCTATCGTTTACCGGAACCTACACGGCTGGCGCATCTGGCGGCGGGCGGTAATTTGAAGTCGGAAAAATCGCCAGCAACTAAAACAATCTATCAAAATAGGCTATTTGCCTAGAAGAGTGAGGAAATATGCCGGATTTAGCAGAAAAGCTTCAGGATTTACAACATCGGGTCGCCATGGCCGTGGAGCATCTTTGACATCACTAAATTAGAAAAAAATATTAAAAGACTGGAAGAGCAGTCGGCCAAGCCTGATTTCTGGCTCGACCAGGCTAATGCCCAGAATATCATGCGCCAGCTGGCGGAAAAGAAAAAGACAGTACAGCGGTGGCGGGCACTGGAGAAAAAATTGGCGGATATCGCCGAGTTAATGACAATATCTTCAGAAGATACAGAACTTCTTGATGAACTGGAAAAAGAGCTGGAATCAATCGCCTCTCAAGTCGATGATTTTGAACTTCAGACTGCTTTCAGTAGCGAGTATGATGCTAGGGATGCCATTCTAACGATACATGCCGGTGCTGGCGGTACCGAATCGCAGGACTGGGCGGAAATGCTCATGAGGATGTACCTGCGCTGGGCTGAGCGCCGCGGCTTCGAGGCGGAAATACTGGATACTTCGCCGGGTGATGAAGCCGGCATTAAGAGAGTGGTCATCGCCTTAAAAGGAGATTACGCCGCTGGATTTTTAAAATCGGAGCACGGTGTGCATCGCTTAGTTCGACTTTCTCCTTTTGATTCCGACCATGCCCGGCATACCTCCTTTGCTCTGGTGGAAGTCATACCGGAGGCTCAAAGCGATATCGAAGTCAATATCAAGCCCGATGATATTAAGGTTGAGACCTTCCGTTCCAGTGGGCCTGGCGGCCAGCATATGCAGAAAACGAGTAGCGCTGTTAGAATTACTCACCTGCCCACAGGCATTATTGTTTCCTGCCAGAGCGAGCGCTCCCAGCACATGAACAAGGAGTTCGCTTTTAAAATTTTAAGGGCTCGCTTGCTTGAGCTTGAGATTGAAAAAAGGGAAGCCGAAAAGGCTAAAATAAAAGGTAAAAGGATAGATGCCGGCTGGGGCAATCAAATCAGAAGCTATGTTCTACACCCCTACCGCATGGTCAAGGATCACCGTACGGGTTATGAAACAAGCAATACCGAAGCTGTTTTAGACGGCGGGCTTGACGATTTTATCAACGCATATTTAAGATTTACTATGGGTAAGCAAAATAAATGAAGAAAATAATTTTCCCGGTTCTACTGGCATTAACCCTATCGGTTTTTTTGGTTCCCGGCGCAATCTGGGCTGGGAGTGGCTTAACTGTATCTGATACTTCTGTACAGGTGAATTTCCCTTCCAATATTATTTTTAATATTGCCGCCGAAAGTGACGTATCGATTACTGATATCCGCCTTTATTATTCGATTGAACATATGGCGTTTGCGCAGGTTACCGCCGAAGCCTATGTTACTTTTATACCGGCAAAATCGGTAAATACGCAATGGGTCTGGGATATGCGCAAAACAGGAGGATTGCCCCCGGGTTCTGCCGTAAATTATTGGTGGAAGGTAACCGACGCTTCCGGAAGGAAAATCGTTACAGAAGTTTCTTCGGTTCATATTGAAGACGAGCGTTATGACTGGAAATCTCTGCAGCAGGGCCAGGTGACATTATACTGGTATGAAGGTGATGACTCGTTTGCCGGGGAACTCATGGCCGCTACGCAGGACGCGCTCGCCCGCTTGGCAACTACCACCGGTGTTGAACTGATAAGCCCGGTAAAGGTGTATATCTACGCCAATCAGGCGGATTTATTAGGGGCTATGGTTTATCCCCAGGAATGGACGGGTGGTGTTGCTTATTCGGAATTCGGTATTGTCGCTATCGGTATCGAACAGACTCAGTCTGAGCTTGAATGGGGTAAACGGACGATATCCCACGAGCTAACGCATCTGGTAATAAACCAGTTGACCTTTAACCCGTATAACTACTTGCCGAACTGGCTTAACGAGGGCTTGGCGATGTTTTCGGAGGGTGAACTGGAACTGAGTTTTATCCTCGCTTTGTCCAGGGCTGAAGCTGAAAATTCGTATATCTCGGTACGTAGCCTGTGTAGCCCTTTTTCTGCTTATGCCGATCAGACTCTTCTGGCTTATGCTGAAAGTTATGAAATTGTCTCCTATCTTATCGATAATTACGGAAGTGAAAAAATGTTTGCCTTGCTAAATGTTTTTAAACAGGGCAGCGGTTATGATGAGGCTTTAGAGAAAATCTACGGATTTAACATGGATGAGTTGAATATGTTGTGGCGGTCTGATTAGAAAAGCGTTTTTAAGATTTAGCTGGCAGTTTTCTTAACGACGAGTTGTGTTTAGGACAGCGGTTTGGTTTCTTCTGCTTTCAGTTTTGGCTCACTTTGCTGGAAAGGTATATATTTCAAATCATTTTTCGTCCAGGTAGCTCCACACTGAATGCACTCGATATATACGCCGTAAATATCACACTCTATGGAGAGGTCTCCCCCACATCTTTTACAGGCTTTCGCTCGGACCAAACAAAGCATTTTACTCCTCGAATCGGCAGCAGATTCTGCCGATGTACTATCCTTTTTCATCTTTTTTGATAATATTAAGATTGTTGTTTGTTTTGAATACAGTAAACCCTGATTCTGAAAATGATGTACCATCAAATCGTTTGGTGGTTTCTACTCATCAATTGCCCTTATTAATAATAGTTAGACGGTTGAAATTCTTGCCTTTTTATATACTTGGTGCTACACTAGGGCGTTATGAAAAAGCCAGATGGCGAAAAAACTAAAACGATGACGATTCACGATTTGCCTGTTGCTGATCGACCCCGTGAACGACTGCAGAGAGTCGGCGTGGAGGCTTTATCTGCCCAAGAAATACTGGCGCTTATCCTCGGGCGGGGCATCTCTGGCGAATCGGTCATGGTTACTGCACAGCGTCTTTTAAGTCGGTTCGGTGGTCTGAAAGGTGTTGCCGCGGCCTCTCTTGAGGAATTGGCGCAAATAAGAGGTATTGGCATTGCTAAAGCCGCCCAGATTAAGGCCGCCGTTGAACTGGCTAATCGAGTTGAAGGTTATTCGGAATTGATAGATAAAAAGCCTCTAAATACACCCGAAGCTATTGCCAGCCTGGTAAGAGGAAGGTTGAAAGATAAAAAGAAAGAACATTTCTTAGCTTTGTTGCTCGATACGAGGAACCAGCTTATAAGGATAGCGGAAATATCTGTTGGTAGTCTGGATAGCAGTATCGTTCATCCCCGGGAGGTTTTTAAAGAAGCCATATCCGCCAGCGCTGCGTCCGTAATCTTCGCCCATAATCATCCTTCGGGGGATACCGAGGCTTCCGAGGATGATATCGCTTTAACGAAAAGGCTGGCGGAGGCGGGCGAAATCGTCGGTATAGAAGTCCTTGACCATTTAATAATCGGCGGGAAGAGCTTTACCAGTCTTAAAAGAATGGGGTTGTTTTAAAGTTCTCCG
>DAOUCO010000127.1:0-12132 GCA_034432135.1 Dehalococcoidales bacterium
ATTTACAACCTGATGAAAGATGGCATCGACGTCAGCGATTTTAAACAGGCGCTTGTCGCCGAAGATTTCGGCCTGGCTTCACTGCCTGAAGTTATCCGGCGCTCGAAGCTGTCCAAACCTGCTGCCGCATCGGTTCCCATCGCTGCCTCCGAGCAGCCTGAAGAGGCTTTTATTGGAGACTAGTCGCTTACCAAAAGGAAAACACATGAAAGACCTGCTACGCATAAACAATAAATATAATGATGATAAAGTCATCGACGCCTGCTCTATTTTCGGCGCTATGGATAAATCCGGTCGCAGATTTTCCGGCGACAGCGTGATTAAAGCTATTGCCAACATGCACGACCGTGGCAACGGCATGGGCGGCGGCTTTGCTGTTTACGGGCTTTACCCGGAACATGCTGAAAATTACGCTCTGCACATCATGTACCTGAATAGCCAGAACAAGCTGGAAACGGAAGCGTTCTTAAGGGAGTATTTTACCATTGTCTGGCAGGAAGAAGTCCCCTCCCGTGTTACCGCCGCGATAAAGAACCCCCCGCTGGTCTGGCGCTATTTTGTGGATGTTCCCCGGAACCTCCCGGTAAACCTCTCTGCTGATGACTACGTCGTGGCAAGGGTAATGGAAATCAATACCAGCGCTAATGACAGCTTTGTCTTTTCCAGCGGTAAGAACATGGCTATCTTTAAAGGCGTGGGCTACCCGGAAGAAATCGCCGAGTACTTCCGCCTAGAGCAATATAAGGCTTACATCTGGACAGCTCACGGCAGATTCCCCACCAATACGGTGGCATGGTGGGGTGGCGCCCATCCTTTCTCCATTCTTGACTGGACGGTAGTGCATAACGGCGAAATTTCTTCTTACGGCATCAACCGTCGCTATCTGGAACAGTTTGGCTATATATGCACGATGCAGACAGATACCGAGGTCATCGCTTACGCCGTCGACCTGCTAATGCGCAAGCACAACCTGCCTCTGGAAATAGCCGTTAAAGTTTTAGCGGCGCCATTCTGGGAAGACATCGAGCGTATGTCCAATAGTGAACAAAGGTTAATGCGGGCGCTACGCCAGACGTACGGCAGTCTGCTTTTAAACGGGCCTTTTGCCATTGTTATCGCCCATAACGGCGAGATGATAGGCTTAACCGACCGTATACGGTTAAGACCGCTAACGGTGGGAGAAAAGGGAGATATGTTATACCTTTCTTCCGAGGAATCGGCAATTCGCTTGATATCACCAAATCTTAATAAAGCATGGTCGCCCGCGGGCGGCGAGCCGGTTATCTGCAGGCTAACGCCGGGCGCTCAATTACACGCGAGTGATATAGAGGAAGTGGCAGCTCATTAATGAGAAGGCGCCGGAAGGAGGTGAGAGAAAATGAAAACATTTGTATCACCAAAATTTAAAATTGATAGAGATGAAAACCGCTGCATCCAGTGCCAGGTCTGTGTCAATCAGTGCAGTTTTGGTGCTAACTATTATGATGCCGAAGAAAATAAGGTAAAAAGTCGCGAGGAATTATGCACCGGCTGCCACCGCTGTGAGGTATTTTGTCCGACCAACTCTATCCGCGTGACGTTTAATCCGCTGGACTACCGCGGCAACTACAACTGGCGTCCGGACATCATCGAGGATATTAATAAGCAGGCGGAGACCGGCGGTGTGCTGCTGACCGGCATGGGCGACGATAAGTCCCAGCGTATTTACTGGGACCACATTTTGCTTAACGCCAGTCAGGTGACTAACCCCTCCATCGACCCCCTCCGGGAGCCGATGGAGCTCACTACATATCTCGGACGCAAACCGGAACGAATTGAATTAGAGTCAGGCACACTTAATTTAAAGACGAAGATGACGCCGCAGGTCAAACTCAATTTACCGGTGATGTTCTCCGCCATGTCCTACGGGGCGGTAAGCCTTAACGTGCAGACATCACTCGCGCGGGCGGCTAAAGAAATGGGTACGCTCTGGAACACCGGCGAAGGCGGCTTGCACCCCAGTCTTTATCAATATGGCAGTAACACCGTCGTTCAGGTAGCTTCTGGACGTTTCGGCGTCCATGCCGACTATCTGGATGCTGCCAGAATAGTTGAAATTAAAATCGGGCAGGGCGCTAAACCGGGCATCGGTGGCCATCTCCCCGGCGAAAAAGTCAGCGCCGATGTTTCTCTAACGCGCATGATACCGGAAGGCACGGACGCTCTTTCTCCGGCGCCCCAGCACGATATTTACTCCATTGAAGACCTGTCACAGCTCATCTACGCTTTAAAAGAAGCCACCAATTACACCAAGCCCGTCTCGGTAAAGATTGCCGCGGTCCATAACGCCGCTGCCATCAGCAGCGGTATTGTTAGAGGTGGGGCGGATATCGTTGTCATTGACGGACTGCGCGGGGCGACCGGCGCGGCACCTAAAGTTATCAGAGATAACGTAGGCATCCCTATCGAGCTAGCCCTGGCTTCGGTGGACAGCCGCTTGCGACAGGAAGGTATTCGTCATCAGGCTTCACTCGTTATTTCCGGTGGGATACGCAGTAGCGGCGACATCGCTAAAGCCATTGCCCTCGGTGCCGACGCCGTATATATTGGCACGGCTGCGCTTATTTCGCTGGGCTGCCATGTCTGCCAGCAGTGCCATACCGGCAAATGCGCCTGGGGCATCTGCACCACCGACCTACGCTTGGCCAAGCGCGTTAACCCGGAAATCGGGGCGCGCCGCGCCGCTAATCTTCTCCGCGGCTGGAGCATCGAACTAAAAGATATCCTCGGCGGACTCGGCGTTAACGCCATTGAAAGCCTGCGCGGCAACCGTCTGCATCTGCGCGGCGTAGGCCTATCCGATACCGAGTTGGAAATACTCGGCATTAGGGCGGCGGGGAGGTAATTATGACGATTATGAGCAAGCCTGTTGTGAAAATCGATGCCGAAGGCGTTTATTACCGCGACCTTAATGCACGCTTGAGAGACGTTGTCGCTAACAACGACTCAAAAATAGAACTGCATAATGTTCATGGTCAGCGCTATATCGGTACGGACCTTAATAAGCCGGTGGAGATTGAAATCTTCGGCGTACCAGGTAACGACCTCGGCGCTTTTATGAACGGCCCACGTCTTGTCGTTCATGGCAATGCGCAGGACGGTTGCGGCAATACAATGAACGAAGGCGAGATTATCGTCCACGGTCGCGCCGGAGATACTGTCGGGCTTTCTGCGAGGGGCGGCAAAATATTTATCAAAGAAGACGTTGGCTACCGCGCCGGCATCCATATGAAAGAATACCTGGCGAAAAAGCCTGTTCTCGTCATCGGTGGTACGGCGCAGGACTTCCTCGGCGAGTACATGGCAGGCGGCGTCATTATCCTGCTGGGCATGAGTTTAAGCATAGACCAGAGCCACCGCACGAAATATGTCGGCACCGGCATGCATGGTGGTATAATTTATGTGCGCGGCGCTATCCCTGAATATCATCTCGGCAAAGAGGTCGGCATCGCTAAACTGGATGTAAAAGATGAGGCTGTTCTCAACGAGTATGTGTCTCGGTTTGCCTCATTATTCGATTATGACGTTGATAATATCTTAAAAGGTGATTTTATTAAACTTTTCCCCCGTTTTCTGCGTCCTTACGGCAGGTTATATGCATACTGATTTTATTAAGGTGTAATATGGAAAGTTCAAGCATAATAAACCAGAAAACAAAATTTATAGCGTACGGTATCAGGAATAACCACTCTATAAAGTGCGTCTTGGTTATTACTAAAGATAATGAAGCGATGACCTCGCTGCGGGAAAAAATTGCGCTTCAGAGCATTGTTTGCTTAACAGTTTCTTACGACAGAGCTCTGGATGTAATCGCTCATCAATCTCCGCATATTGTTCTTGTTGAGATTGCCGACTTGGCTGATAACCATGTTTGGGACTTTATCAAAACTATTAAAAAACGGAAAAGCCTCCCTGTAATCGGCTTGGTTTCTGTAGAAAACTTTGTAGATATTGATAAATATGGGGAAATGGATGACTTTATATTCTCCCCTTATAATGACACGGAGCTGGTTATAAGAATACATCGATTACTGAAGAGAACAAGCGAGACAGATATTAACGAGCAAATAAGGTGTGATGGCCTGATAATTGACACCGTCACCTGCGAGGTAACGGTGGATGGTAAAAAAGCCGACCTTACCTTTAAAGAGTATGAATTGCTTAAACTCATGGCAAGCAATAGAGGCAGGGTTTTTACGCGTGAAGCGCTACTTGACAAAATCTGGGGCTATGATTATTACGGCGGCGACCGCACCGTTGATGTCCATATGCGCCGACTGCGCAGTAAAATCGAGGATGCCAATCGTACCTATATAGAAACCGTGCGTAACATAGGCTATAAATTTGTCAAGGATAATCAGTTGGCATGAGTTGGTAATACAGATTTAACCTCATAGTAATAAGTCTGTAATATTGATTTTATAAAATGAAGACATCAAGACCATAAGGAGGTCTAAGATGCCTATTAATACAGGAGACACTGCATGGCTTTTGATGTCTTCGGCATTGGTTATGCTGATGACGCCGGGATTGGCGCTTTTTTACGGCGGCATGGTAAGACGCAAAAACATCCTTTCCACCATCATGATGAGCTTCGTCTGCCTCGGCCTGGTCGGGTTACTTTGGGTTCTTTACGGTTACAGTCTTAGCTTCGGCACCGACCACGGCGGCATCATCGGGGGACTTAATTTCCTCGGCTTGAATAACGTTGGGCAGGAGCCGTCGGCGGTCTACGCTACCACCGTACCGCACCTCGCCTTCATGATATTCCAGGCTATGTTCGCTATTATCACCGTCGCTCTATTCACCGGTGCCGTTGTAGAAAGGGTTAAATTTGGGGCACTGCTGGTCTTTTCTGCTTTATGGCTCACTATTGTTTATGTGCCTGTCGCTCACTGGGTCTGGGGTAGCGGCGGTTGGCTGGCTAAGTTCGGTACGCTCGATTTCGCCGGTGGTACGGTGGTGCATATAAATGCGGGTGTCTCGGCGCTGGCGTTGGTCATGTTATTGGGTCGGCGTCGCGGCTTTCCTCAAGATTCTATGGAGCCAAATAATATTCCTCTGGTTGTTTTAGGTGCCGGTTTACTCTGGTTCGGGTGGTTCGGTTTTAATGCTGGTAGCGCTTTAACTTCCGGCGGACTGGCTTCCAGCGCTTTTGTTGCTACCAATATTGCAGCTTCCGCAGCGGCTTTCACCTGGATGCTTATCAGCTGGATACATAAGCGCCCGACTGTCCTGGGCACGGTCACTGGTGCGGTCGTCGGGCTGGTGGCCATTACTCCCGCCGCCGGTTACGTAACGCCCTTGGCGGCTATACCTATAGGTGCTATCGCTGCGGTCATCTCTTACTACGGCATGGTGTTGCTAAAAATTAAACGCGGCGTGGACGACTCGCTGGACGTTTTCGCCTGTCACGGACTGGGCGGCATCTGGGGGGCTTTAGCTACAGGTGTTTTCGCTGCCGTATCTGTCAACTCTGCCGGTGCTGATGGATTAATCATGGGCAACGCCATGCAGTTGCTCAAGCAGTTAGTCGGTGTAATATCGGTAGGCGGCTTTGCCTTTATAGCAACACTCGGTATCGGCAAGCTCGTCGATAAAACGATAGGCTTAAGGGTCGGGCCGATAGAGGAAACGGTCGGCCTGGATATCTCACAGCACGGTGAAAGAGCTTACGGAGGCTTTCTCCGATGAAGAAGATCGAAGCTATCATCCGCGAAGAAAGGCTGGAAGCTGTTAAAAAAGCCCTTGAAGAAAAAAGCTACTACGGTATGACGGTCAGCGAGGTGAGTGGCCGCGGCAAGCAAAAGGGTATTTCTCTCCAGTGGCGGGTGGGCGAATACCGGGTCGACCTGCTCCCCAAGCTTAAAATTGAGCTGGTGGTGCTGGATGAAGATGTCACGCCTGTCATTGATGCTATTGTTATGAATGCCAGGACGGGTGATACTGGAGATGGCAAGATCTTTATCCTGCCGGTCGAAACAGTCGTACGCGTCCGCACCGGCGATAGGAATGAAGCCGCTATTTAGTCTCCTTGGAGGTAGGAGTATAAAAGAACATCATGGATAAGCAAGCCTTCCTGGCTTTACAAGATGGCTCGATTTATCATGGCTATACCTTTGGCGCGCAGGCTGACGCTATAGGTGAAGTTGTTTTCTGTACCAGTATGGTCGGCTACCAGGAAATGCTCACCGACCCCTCTTATGCCGGTCAGATTCTGGTTCCCACTTATTCTCTTATCGGCAACTACGGCATTAACGGTCAGGATATTGAATCGGATAGGATACAGGTGCAGGGTTTTGTTGTCAGGGAGCAATGCCTCGAGCCCAGCCACTATTTATGCCGTGAGACTATCGATCAATATTTGGAGAAAAGTGGTATCCCCGGACTTTACGGTGTCGATACCCGCGCGCTTACCCACCGCCTTCGCTCCTATGGCGTAATGATGGGCATCATCGCTAATAATAAAACGCCGCAACAGGCTTTGGAAGAGTTACGCAAAGCCCCAGATTACGGAACCATTGATTTCGTTAAACAAGTCTCTACGATAACCCCGTATACATGGCAAAGAAAAAATGCCGCGCCAAAATACCATATCATCGCACTGGATTGCGGTTTAAAGTTTAATATCCTGCGCATCCTGAACCGTCTGGGCTGTAACGTGACTGTTGTCCCGTGTACCACGTCAGCCAAAGAAATACTTGCGCTTAAGCCAGACGGCATTGTACTTTCACCTGGCCCCGGCGACCCTGAACTGCTTGATTACATCGTCGTTACTATCCGTGAATTGATTGATAAGAAACCAATCATGGGTATTTGCCTCGGAAACCAGCTCATTGCCCGCGCCTTCGGCGGCCGCACCTATAAGTTGAAATTCGGTCACCGCGGCGGCAACCATCCCGTGCGTGAACTGGCTACCGGCAGGGTCTATATCACTGCACAAAACCATGGCTATGCCGTGGATGCCGCTACTCTTAAAGACGGTCTGGAAGTCACCCATGTTAATCTTAACGATGGTACAGTGGAAGGACTGCAACATAAAGAGTTGCCTATATTTGCCATCCAGTATCACTCAGAGGCTTCTCCCGGACCTTGGGATAGCACTTATCTCTTTGATAGATTCTTAGAAATGATACATAAGAGTAGAGGGAGTGTTTGAGAGGGGCGTTAGCCTCTCTCCCAAATGCCTCCCCCTCTCCGTCAACGGAGAAGGGGAAACAGGGGGTGAGGTTTAAGAAGGACATGAATAAAAAAGTGACTTTATAAGTAAATGACATCGTTTCCCTTTATCAAAGGGAGAGCAGAGAAGGATTTGGTTTGAAACCGTCTAAAGTATTAATCATCGGCTCCGGCCCCATCGTCATCGGGCAGGCAGCGGAGTTTGATTATGCCGGCACGCAGGCGTGTAAAGCCATGCGCGAGGAAGGCATTTTTTCTGTGCTCGTGAACTCCAACCCGGCTACCATCATGACCGATGAAGGTATTGCCGACGTAATCTATATCGAGCCGCTGAACCTGGATACCTTAACGCGTATTATTGAAAAAGAACGCCCGGATGGTTTATTGCCTACCCTCGGTGGGCAGACTGGACTTAATCTTGCAGTAGAAATGGCGGACGCTGGTGTTCTTGATAAATATAATGTGAAAAGCCTGGGCACGCCCATCGAGACGATAAGAAACGCTGAAGACCGCGAGCTTTTTAAAAAGCTTTTAATCAGTATCGACGAACCAGTGCTGCGCAGCGTCAGCGTTAACACCATGGAGCAAGCAAGAGAAGCGGCTAAAGACCTGGGTTTGCCCCTCATCGTCCGCCCCGCCTTCACTTTAGGTGGCACAGGCAGCGGTGTGGCGATGAATCTAGAAGAACTGGAGGTTGTTGTTTCTAAAGGCTTGGCGACAAGTCCAATTCATCAGGTACTGCTGGAAAAGTCCGTTGCCGGCTGGAAAGAAATTGAATATGAAGTCATGCGTGATAGCGCGGATAACTGCATTACCGTCTGCAATATGGAAAACTTCGACCCCATGGGTGTGCATACCGGCGATAGCATCGTCGTTGCGCCAAGCCAGACCCTAACCAATAAAGAATACCAGATGCTACGCTCCGCCAGTCTAAAGATTATCCGCGCGCTAGGCATCGAAGGCGGTTGTAATGTACAATTCGCCCTCGACCCTGAAAGTGAAAATTATTATGTTATTGAAGTCAACCCCCGCGTCAGCCGCTCCTCCGCCCTAGCGAGTAAAGCCACCGGTTATCCTATCGCCCGCGTCGCTTCCAAGATAGCTATCGGTAAACGGCTGGACGAGATACCCAACCAGATAACTGGTAAAACGATGGCTTGCTTCGAGCCGGCGCTGGACTATGTGGTCGTTAAGATTCCCCGCTGGCCGTTTGATAAATTTGCCGCCAGCGATCCTACTCTAGGCACGCAGATGAAAGCTACCGGCGAGGTAATGGCTATCGACCGTTCTTTTGAGGCCGCCTTGCAGAAAGCGGTGCGCAGTCTGGAATTCGGTAAACGCACGTTGCTCTGGGAAGCCCCGAATTGGAAGCTAACTGACGACCTCCTTTCCTATCCGCTATTTCCCAACGAATTGAGATTATGGGCGATAATGGCTGCTTTGCGCCGGGGAATAACTCCCAAAGCTTTAGCCGCGCACACAAAAATAGACGTCTGGTTCATTAACAAGATACAAAATATTGTGGCAATGGAAAAGACGTTAAGGTCGCAAAAGCTAACTCAGGATATCATGCTTTCGGCGAAGAAGCTGGGCTTTATTGATGAGCAGATAGGCACTTTAACACATCGGTCTTATGAACAGGTGAAGCAGTTGCGACAGCGCTGGAATATCGAGCCTGTATATAAAATAGTAGATACCTGCGCCGCCGAGTTCGATGCCAGCACACCCTATTACTACAGCACCTATGAGTCTGAAGACGAAGCGAATCCTACACAGAACAAGAAAGTTATCGTTGTCGGCAGCGGTCCCATACGTATCGGGCAGGGCATTGAGTTTGACTACTGTTGCGTCCATGCCGCCTTCGCTTTAAAGGATGAAGGTTATGAAACTCTGATGATTAACTGTAATCCGGAGACCGTCTCCACGGACTTCGATACTTCCGATAAGCTCTATTTTGAGCCTTTAACGGTTGAAGACGTCTTAAATATCTATGAAAAAGAAAAACCCCTCGGCATTATCGTGCAGTTCGGCGGGCAGACGCCGTTGAATATCGCGGCTCAACTGGAAAGTGCTGGCGTAAAAATTCTGGGCACCTCGGTCAATTCGATAGATATCGCCTCCGACCGCGGCAGGTTCCGCGAAATGATGCAAAAGTACGCCATACCTATGCCGGAATCGGGCGCCGCCCGTAGCCTCGACGAAGCACTGGTTATCGCTAGGCGTATTGGCTACCCGCTCATCGTCCGCCCGTCTTATGTCCTTGGCGGGCGCGGCATGGAAATCATCCACGACGAAGAGGAACTGGTGCATTACGTCGGCGCGGCGGTCTCTATCACTCCGGATAAACCCCTCCTTATCGAGCGTTTTCTAGAAAACGCTATTGAAATAGAGGCTGATGCTCTGTCCGACGGAAAAGATGTTTTCATACCGGCTATCATGGAACATATAGAATATGCCGGCGTCCATTCTGGCGATGCCGCCTGCGTCCTGCCGCCTGTTAGCCTGTCTAAAAAGCATATTGATACCATTAACGAATATACGCGCCGTATCGCTATCGAGCTTGAGGTAGTTGGGTTGATGAACGTGCAATATGTTCTCTGTCAGGATGTTATCTATGTTATTGAGGTTAACCCCCGCGCCTCCCGCACCGTGCCGGTCGTCTCTAAAGTCTGCTCCGTGCAGATGGCTCGCCTGGCGACCCAGCTTATCATGGGCAAAAAAATTAAAGACCTCGGGCTGAATCACTGGAAGATACCGCATTACGGCGTCAAGGAATCGGTTTTCCCCTTTAATATGTTCCCGGAGGTCGACCCTGTGCTGCGACCGGAGATGAAGTCCACCGGCGAAGTCCTTGGCATCGCCGATTCTTTTGGCATGGCTTACTGGAAAGCGCAGGAAGCGGTCAATCGACTGCCTACCGAAGGCACGGTGCTGATAACTGTAGCGGAAACCGACCGCCCGGCGGTGATAGAAATCGCTGCTGGATTCGCTAAACTCGGGTTCAGGATAAAAGCTACCGAAGGTACGCGTGAATTTTTAGCCAGCCAGGGCATCGCCAGCGATCCGATACTTAAAGAGCATGAGGGCCGCCCAAACGTTACCGATGCTATAAAAAATAAGGAAATCCAGCTGGTAATTAATACGCCCAGCGGCAAATTAAGCCGTTATGACGATTCTTATATCCGTAAGGCAGCTATCAGATATCGTGTTCCCTATATCACTACGCTTGCGGCGGCTAGAGCGGCGGTCAAGGGTATTACTGCCTACCGCGAGGGTAAAGAAGAAGTAAAATCATTACGAAGTTATCACGAGGACATAAAAACGGCGTCTATTAATATCGCTTGAGTTAATTGTCTTATACCGCCTTTCATCATACCTTTTTATAATTTATTCTTCGATTTTACACCTGCCCCCTATCATTTTTTCCCTAAATTGTTAAAATTTTTTTACTAGCCTATAGTTTCTTGCGTTGACAGGTGCTATTATTATATTGTGTATTTAGTGTGATTTTTCTAATATTTGTGATTCGGGAGAATTGTGGGTGGTAGAGAAATGGAATACACAATTGAAAATAGAAAATCATACCTTTATGTAAAAGTCAGCGGACAAATATCATTAATGAATCCTTATGACTGGGGAAAGATCAAATCCGCTCGGGCAAGTGTTGTGGCTAGCATTAAAAAAACCAACATTAATAAGTTACTTATTGATGGCCGTGATGTTTCGGCGAAAGTAACCATGATTGACCGGTTTCTTATAGCTAAATTCTTTGTTGAAGAGAATCTAAAACTTATTGCTGGTCAATCACGTCTCCTGAAGATAGCTTTTATAGGAAATCGGTCTTTACTCGATCCCGGCAAATTCGGTGAAACAGTGGCGCGTAATCGTGGTTTAAATGGATTCGTCACAGATAATATGCAAGAGGCTCTTAATTGGCTTGAAGTAGATGTTCCACTTGAAAAGAAATCTTAAATTCATATATAACGCTTATTATCCCTATCAATCCACCTCCTCGTTTGACTAATCTATCTGCCTGACAGTAAAATCGTTAACAAGGCATCATAATTTATCAATCACCCACATAAGGAGTAAAAATGGCTAAGAAAAAGTATGAAAAACTAGTGTTTTCCGGATTCAAGGAGAGCATGGATTTGCCTTTTATCGCTAAGCCCCAGGCATATTTCCGGGGAGAGCATCAAATTCCCGGTGCCCGTGTCAATATGGGCTGGCAGCTCTTTATTAAACCTGTTCAACTGGAAAGAGAGCCTCATACCCATGATGCTGATGAATATCTTATCTTCCTGGGGCATGATACCGCCGACTTTTTTAGCAGCTTTGATGCGCAGATTGATTTGTTCCTCGGCGAAGAGATGGAAAAATACTTAATCGATAAGCCAACTATTGTCTTTATTCCGTCCAAAATGGTTCATTGCCCGCTGAATTTCCGCGTATTGAATAAACCTGTCCTATTTACAGCGCTACTTCAGACGCCGGTATTTACCAAGACTATGAACGGCAAGGAATTCACATTTAAAGGTCCCGGTCCCACCGGTTCCATCAATAAGGATTTATTTAAATAATATAGTTAGGCGGCTTAAATCTGCCTGTTACGTGTTATTTAATCACGTGTTCTTCTACTATCCACACGCTGGCGTTGCGTAAGTCGCAAAACCTCGCTCCATCTTCCGCCAGTTCTTTGGAAGAGCGTACGGCTTCCATTGATTTTTGCCAGGCCGCAACGTCGTCGTACCACATCTCCACGATTCCATCGCCCTCGTACTCCATACCCGGTATGGCAACATAGTGATTCTGCACGTATCTTCTAATGCCCGGGATAAGTTTCGCCGCCAGGGGCGCATGTTTTTCCAGCCAGTATTTGTTAAATTCCTCACGGGTCATTCCGGCTTTGCGGTG
>DAOUCO010000128.1:0-23967 GCA_034432135.1 Dehalococcoidales bacterium
AATCCAGCCCGGTGTTTTGACGAAGTATTCAGTCCCGAGTATAATGTAATCCGATTCAGGCAATTTCATATACCCCAGTAGCTCAGATGGATAGAGCAGCGGTTTCCTAAACCGCGTGTCGGGCGTTCGAATCGCCCCTGGGGTACCACCCAGGCTAAATTTCCTCCAGAATAAGGCAATCCATGTTTTAGGATATCAGTTAACCGTATTTCTCCCAGAAAATAATCTCTTTAGCGTCTCTTCTGGGGCGGGGTTTGGGGTCCTCATCAGGATATCCGATGGGCAGTAAAGAATGCACGAAAACATTATCCGGTAAATTCATAACCTGATGGATTTCTTTGGGGGTTATCGCTCCCACCCAGCAGGTGCCCAGTCCCTGATTCACAGCCTCAAGGGTCATGTAAGCCACGGCAATCATAATCTGCTCGCCGGCTCTTATCGTCATCGCCTGTTGACCTAGGCGGTATGGCGCGTAGGCATCGCTCCCGAGCACAACGTTATCCAGCATGTCATCTGTCCAGTCCATAACACCCAAATCTCTTAGCTGCGCCAGGGTCTCCCGATGGTGCTTACGCGAGAAGTCATCCGCCACGCCGCAGCAGACAATTAAGACCGGGGCGTTTAAAAAAGGCTGCCCGCCGGCTTTGGCTATTGCTTCTCTCCTTTCCTTATCCTGAACTACAATAAAACGCCACGGCTGGGTGTTGCCCCATGAAGGCGCCCGCATGCCCGATGCTAATACCCTATCTAGCTTGGCTTTTTCCACAGGAGTCGGCTTGAACCTTCTGATGCTGCACCTCTTTTGAATAGCTTCGGTAACATCCATTACGACATCCCTCCTTGTATTCTTTTAATATTTTAGTCGTTATGTTTATTTTATCAATATTGCCAGCCTTAACTAAAGCTCCATTTCCTTCAAATCCTTAGCCGGAATTAACTTGGCTCCGGTAAGGCTTTGTACTTCCGGAAACGTCCAGCCGGGTGCTATCTCCTTAAGAACAAGCCCATCCCCTGTTACCTCAATGACAGCGAGGTCAGTAATTATAAGATTCACACACCGCCTGGCGGTCAAAGGATAAGCACATTCTTTAACGATGCGGGGTTCACCCGTTTTCGTCGTATGCAGCATGGTTATGATGACCTTTTTTGCACCAACCGCTAGGTCCATGCCTCCCCCCATGCCCGTAGCGGGCCTACCGGGTCTACCCCAGTTAGCCAGGTCACCTTTCTCGGAAACCTGATAAGCCCCGAGGACAACGATATCAATATGTCCGCCCCGTATCATATCGAACGATGCCGCACTATCGAAAAAGCACATGCCGGGCAACGGCGTCACCGGCTGGTCGGAGGCATTAATCATTTCATAGTCTTTTTCCGCGTCGGTAGCCAGACCTCCGTAGCCAAGCATGCCATTCTCGCTTTGAAAGAAGATCTTTCTGCCCTCGGGGATAAAATTAGCGCATAAGCCGGGCATGCCGTAGCCCAGGTTAACCACCGAGCCATCGGCGAACTCCTGGGCTGCTCGCAGGGCGATAGTCTGCTCATCCAGACGGCTCTTCACCGCGGCACCTCCACGATGCGGTGCACATATATATGTGGTGTGACGATAACCTCGGGGTCAAGCTCGCCAACCTGTACTAATTTATCAACTTCTACAATCGTTGTTTTGGCAGCAGTCGCCATGACCGGATTAAAGCACCTGGCGGTCTTGCGGTACACAAGGTTTCCCATCGTATCGGCTTTATGGGCTTTGATTAGAGCAAAATCGGCGGTCAAGGGCATTTCCAGGATATACTCTTTGCCGTTGATGACCTTCTTTTCTTTGCCTTTTTCGACGACCGTGCCCACGCCTACAGGCGTATAAAATCCCCCCAGCCCCCCGGCCCCGCATCTTATCCTTTCAGCCAGCGTGCCTTGAGGTACGATTTCAATCTCGATCTTCCCCTCGTTGTACAGCTTTTCTAGAGGAGAGGTAGGCGGCATACCGCCCAGAGCCGGCACCGACCCGATGAATTTCTTTACCTGCCCCCGCTCGAAGAGTATACCCAGGTCCTGGTATCCCTCCGGTTTGATACGCTTGCTTAGCTCAAAGCCTACTCCACCCGTGTTGGCGATGACAGTCAGATTTTTAGCTCCCTGCCGGGAAAGAGCGACGATAAGGTTTATCGGAAGACCGCCGAAGGAACCAAAACCGCCTACCATTACAGTAGCGCCATCGAAAATATCGTCTACCGCCTCTTCACAGCTACGTAAAACCTTGTTTAAGACCACGATAACTCCTAAAGATTAACCGGTTGAATAAGTGCGTAATACGAATGGAGTGTAACCTTTTTTGCTGGAATTTGTCAATTTAACCTTCCCGCTTATTTCCTTACTAAATTGACCTTCCTTATTACTTGTAAAAGCTACAGATGTAAACTATAATTCACATAAATGAAGAAGGCGATAGTCACCGGCGGAGCTGGTTTCATCGGTTCTCATCTTTCGGAAGAACTATTTAAACGTGACTATCATCTGACAATCCTGGATAATCTTTCCACCGGCAAGCAAGCCAATATCGCTACTTTACTCAATAAAAAAAACGTGGAATTTATCCGGGGCAGTATTACCGACCTTGCCTTGCTGCAAAAGCTATTTAAAAAAGCTGATTTTATCTTCCATCTTGCCGCTATCGCCAGCGTGCCACGCAGTATCGCTGAACCGCAACTTTGCCACGAAACAAATGTCACCGGCACTTTGAATGTCCTCATAGGCGCCAGAGATAACAAGGTGAAAAAGGTAGTCCAAGCCTCTTCCTGCGCTATTTATGGAGATGCCCCAGGGCTGCCTAAAAAAGAGGATATGCCTATAAATCCCCTCTCTCCTTACGCCGTAACCAAGCTGGCGGCGGAAAATTACTGCCAGATATTTCTTAAAGTATATGGTTTACCCTCGGTCAGCTTAAGGTTTTTCAACATCTTCGGGCCCCGGCAGAACCCCGATTCAGAGTATGCTGCCGCGATTCCCAAGTTCATTAAAATAAAGTCGCAGGGAAAGAAAATCCATATCTACGGCGACGGCAAGGCGACGAGGGACTATGTTTTTGTTAAAGACGCCGTTAATGCTTTTATCCTTGCCGCGGAAAGTGATGCCTTGGGTATCTATAATATTGGCAGCGGTAGAAGCACTACCGTAAATGAGCTGGCAGAGTTAATCAGCACTCTTACGGGCAACAATAGTCCACCTGTTTACAGTCCGCCGCGCCCCGGCGATATCCTGCACAGTCTGGCGGATATATCCAGAGCTAAGACCTTCGGGTTTAGTCCGAAGTATAGTTTAAAACAGGGATTAAAAGAAACAATAAAGTATATGAGACCATGAACAATAACTTTCACCGGGAATTTAATTTCCGTATAGCGAGGTGGTTATGATGCAACCCAAAGTAGTTATCCTCTGCGGCGGACTGGGCACTAGGCTTAAAGAAGAGACCGATGTTAAACCCAAGCCTATGGTTATGATAGGCACTAAACCAATCTTATGGCACATCATGAAAATTTACTCTCACTATGGTTTTTCTGACTTCATCCTCTGTCTCGGCTATAAGGGCGAGGTTATCAAAGAATACTTCCTGAATTACGATGTTTTAAACAGCGATTTTACCATTAAACTGGCGCCCCAGAAAACGGTCACCGTTCATGATAAAGTTGAAGAAAGCGACTGGCGTATTACGCTGGCCGATACGGGTATCAACGCTCTTAAGGGCGCCCGCCTCAAGAGAATTGAAAAATATATTAAAGAAGATACCTTTATGGTCACTTACGGCGATGGCGTGGGTAACATTAATATCAAAAAACTGCTCGATTTCCATAACAGTCACGGCAAAATCGCCACCGTTACCGGCGTTAGACCGCCGTCGCTATTCGGGGAACTACAGGTTAAAAATAATAAAGCCGTTATCTTTTCGGAAAAACCCCAGACATCGACTGGCCTCATTAGCGGCGGCTTCTTTGTCTTTAACCGGAAGCTGTTTGATTACCTGACTGACGATGATAATTGTGATTTTGAGAAAGGACCGCTGGAAAAAATCGCCGCCAAAGGCGAACTCATGGTCTATACTCATGAAGGCGCCTGGGCGTGCATGGATACATACCGTGATGTAGAATATTTAAACAAGCTGTGGCAGAACAACGAAGCCTTCTGGAAGATATGGAGGTAGATATGGCAAAGAACTCTTCCTGGCGCGGCAAAAATGTATTTGTCACCGGCTGTACCGGATTTTTAGGCGCCTGGTTAACTGAAGCCCTGGTTGAACGGGGAGCTAATGTAGTAGGACTGGTAAGAGATAGCGTCCCCCGAGCCAACTTCATTAAGCTCGGACTGGATAAAAAAATAACATCGGTGCGTGGCGAGGTAGAAGACTATTTTCTACTTGAACGCACGATTAACGAATATGAGATCGATACAGTTTTTCATCTGGCGGCGCAGACCATCGTCACTATCGCAAATAGAAACCCCTTAGCTACCTTCGAGACCAATGTCAAAGGCACCTGGAATATCCTGGAGGCATGCCGCCGCAACTCGACGGTTAAGAGAATTATCGTCGCTTCCAGCGATAAAGCTTATGGCGAACATGAAGTATTACCTTATAATGAAGACGCCGCCCTCAAAGGTTCACATCCCTACGATGTTTCCAAAAGCTGCGCCGATTTAATGTCTATTGCTTATCACAATACCTATAAAACGCCGGTCTGTGTAACCAGATGCGGTAATTTCTATGGCGGTGGCGACCTCAATTTTAACCGCATCGTCCCCGGAACTATTCGCTCGGTAATTTTTAACGAGCGTCCCATCATCAGGAGCGACGGCACACTCATCCGCGACTATATTTTTATACTGGATGCCGTCGAAGCCTATATTCTCCTGGCGGAAAAAATGGAGGAAATATCTATCTGCGGTGCAGCCTTTAACTTTAGCAACGAAAATCAGATTAATGTTCTGGATATCACCCGCAAAATATTAGAGGTGATGGGAAGGAAAGACCTTGAACCAAAAGTTCTGAACGAGGTTAGCGGTGAAATCAAACGTCAGTTTCTTTCCGCCGAAAAGGCAAAAAAAGAACTCGGCTGGAAGCCTAAATATTCCTTGGAAGCAGGACTTAAAGAGACGGTAAATTGGTATAAGGACTTTTTTAAAAAATGATACAAGGCGTTATCGTAAAACAACTAACACAGATTTCCGATGAGCGCGGTAAAATCATGCATATGCTCCGCGCCGATGATCCTCTTTTCGAAAAATTCGGTGAAATTTATTTTTCCGTCGTTTATCCCGGCGTCGTCAAGGGGTGGCATATACATAGAGAAATGACCCTTAATTATGCCGTTGTATCGGGCATGATTAAACTAGTTCTCTACGACCCCAGAAAAGACTCTAAAACCAAGGGAGAAATCCAGGAGCTGTTTATCGGTGAAGATAATTATGTCCTGGTGAAAATACCGCCGGGGATATGGAATGGCTTTAAAGGTAGCGGGACTAAACCTGCTATCGTAGCCAACTGTGCTACAATACCCCACCGTCCTGACGAGATAGAGCGGTTGGACCCGGTAAATAACGATATCCCCTATGACTGGGGACTGAAACACAGTTAGCATTACTTTTCTTAATATAACGAGACCTTTGATAGTGAGTCTTTTATGCCTCTGGTAAGCATCATAATGAACTGCCGTAACAGCGCTAAGTACCTGCGCGAGGCATTGGACAGTGTTTACCGGCAGACTTTCAAAGATTACGAAATTATTTTCTGGGACAATCAGTCCACCGACGGTAGCAGTAAAATCGCCCGGAGTTTTGGGGATCCTCTTAAATACTTCCGCGGGGAGGAGTTTTTGCCGCTGGGTGCTGCGCGCAACAAAGCTATTGAAAAAGCAACCGGCAAATACATCGCGTTTTTAGATTGCGACGACATCTGGCTGCCGAAAAAGCTGGAAAAGCAGGTGGCTTTACTGGAATCGAATCAATCGTTAGGGCTCGTTTATTCCGATTGTTATTTTATCGACAGCGCCGGTACTGTGGCAGAAAAAACCTTTTTCTTCAATAAAAAGCCTTTCCGGGGCATGGTCTTTAAAGAACTTCTTCAGGAGAATGTTATTGCTATTTTAACTGCCGTATTCACACGCGAAGCTATCAAGAAAGCCGGTGTCCTTAATCCAAAGTATGAAATCGGCGAAGAGTATGACCTATGGTTAAGGATAGCACAGTATTATCCCATCGATTTTGTTGAGCAGCCTTTAGCTAAATACCGCATCCACGGAGAAAGCGCTACGTCAAAAAACCGTGTCCTTAACTACAAGGAAGACCTGCAAATCAGGGGCTATTGGCTCAAGCAAAATCCAGCGCTGGTAAAGGAACTAGGCGGGAGAGCTAAGGCGCTTAAATACTGGCCGATATTACTAGGAGCGATGGGGAATATTTACAGGAATAAAAGTCTTAAATCTATAAAAGAATCAGCAGGCTTGATTAAATATATCTTACTTAAAGAATATGAAAAAGATTAAATTACTTTAATTTTTTTAATGCAGATTTATACCATTCAACGTATTTTTTTATACCATCTTCAATATCAACCTTAGTTTCCCAGCCTAGCTCTCTATTCTGTCGTTCAATTTCCGTTTTATCCGGTATTACTCCCTGATAATCGTCCTGCCGGGAAGAATCATACTCAATATCAATCTTATCATTGACCGCTTGCCTCACCGTTTCAGCCAGCTCTTTAATGCTTACCGACCTTTTATTAACGAGTGTATAGACCTTATTCTCGGCGACTTTATCCAGGGCGGCAACCGTGCCTATAGCCAGGTCTTCGACATAGGTAAAATTCCTCTTTTGCTCCCCAGTACCGTAAACGACTAAATTTTCTCCCTTTAGTGCTTTTTCCACAAACCGAGCGATAACATCGTCGCCGCGACTGCGCGGTCCATAGGCTGTCCCATATCGTAAGATAGTGTACAGCAGGGAATAAAGCGTCTGGTAATTTTTACATAGCATTTCAGAAGCGACCTTGGAAGTGGTATATAAATGACCTTTTTCATCATAAGCATAAACCGTGGAAGCGAGAATAAACCGCTCGACCTTTTGCTTGCGGCATTCTTCCAGAAGATAAGCTGTCCCCATGATGTTGTATTTGATGGTCAGGATGGGATTATCTTTTACCAGAGTGACATCGGAGAAAGCAGCAATGTGGCAGACCATTTCTATGCCGTTAAGACTTTTCCTGATGTCCTTTTCCGATGTTATATCGCCTTTAAAATATTCAACATTTGCGTGGTAAGTCGGCTTTTTAATGTCCAGAACTCTAATGCTATGGCCGGCATCGATGAGCTTGTCCACGACATGGCTGCCGATAAAACCGCTGCCGCCGGTTACCAGAATTTTCATGGCAACACCTTCTTTAAAGACTCCACGGCGTAGTCCACCTCGGCTTCAGTCAGTCCCGGATATATCGGCAAACAGATATGCTTTCTCGCCACATATTCCGTCTGCGGAAAAGTGTCCGCCGGGTCGTTAGCCACTGTTTTAGGATACTTTTTAAAGGCAGGCTGGCTGTGGCAGGGATGCGAATATACCTCGCCGGTAAGGGATACGGAGTATTTATCTTTAAGTTTCTTTTTTATCGTCTCCCTATCGATTTTATCATCCAGAAAAACGATGTATTTATAATAAGAGGGTTTTATATTGTCCGGTATTTTTACTTTTCTAATTCCTTTAATGCCTTCCAGCTTCTTATCGTACCACCTGGCGATTTTCCTCCTCTCCGCAAGGATTCTTTTGGCTTTCTTCATTTGCTGGATGCCCAGCACGGCATGCAGTTCGCTGAAACGCCAGTTATACCCTATTTCCACGTGGTTATTGGTGTCGTCAGGGTCGCGGCCGTGGTCTCTTAAAGATACGGCTTTATCATATATGGTTTTATCATTGGTAATAATCATTCCACCTTCCGCAGTCACTATCACCTTGGTTGGATAAAATGAAAAGGAACCGGCCAGCCCCAGTGTGCCCGCCTGTTTCCCATCAATAGTTGCGCCATGAGCATGGGCTGCGTCTTCAATAAGAACCACGCCGTTCTTATCGCAAATGTCTTTAATTTCATAGAAATCCGGTGAAATAATGCCGCCAATATGCACCAGCATCACCGCTCTGGTATCGGCGCGGAGCTTTCTCTTTAAGTCCTTCGGGTCGAGCTGTAAGTTTTTTCTCTCGCAATCGGCAAAGATTACTTTTCCGCCAGCATGCACCACCGCCGCGGGACTGGCCATCATCGTATTGGAAGGAACGATGACGGTCTTACCGGCAACACCGATGGCCCGCAGTATGATTTCGAGAGAGCTAGTGCCGCTATTCGTAGCAATTGCATATTTAGCGCCGGTAAAAGTGGCAAAGGCTCTCTCGAATTCGGCTACCTTTTCGCCCATGGTGAGGTAGCCGCTTTTCAGGACGGTTTTAATACCTTCCTGTATAGCTTTAATTTCTTCTTCGGTATAATCCAGCCTTAATATAGGTATTTTCATACCTGCTTCTCCTCCGGCGCTAGCGGGTTTTCACATGACTTGCCACGATAAATCTCTTCGACTGATAAACATATTCTATAATTTTTTCGCGGAAATAGTTCAATAGTTGATTTTTATACGGCATGGGCGGAATGATGCTCTGGTAAATCCACCTGAAAAAATCGATTAAGAAGTAATACTTTTTCGATAAAGCGATATACCAGTCGAAGAACCCCTGATAGCCGATTAGTTGCCTAGAGGAGATATTTTCGTGTTTCATGGTCACCTGCGAATAATAAATCGAGGCATCTTTAATATCGGCGATAACACCGCTTTTTCGCAGACATTTTTCACCCAATTCCGTACCAGGAAAGGGCATAAAAATGGTGCAAAGCACGCGGTCCGGCCTTAGCTCTTTATTGATATTTATCGTCTCAAAAACGTTTTTCAGCGTTTCGCCGGGAATGCCGATCATATTAAACGACTGCGTTTTAATGCCGTATTTCCTGGCCAGGCCGAAAACCGTTCTGATTTGCTCGTCGGTAAAGTTCTTTAAAAGCACATCGTTGCGTATCCCCTGGTTGCCCGACTCAATAGCGAGATTTATCTGGTGGCAGCCCGCCTCCTTTAACGCTTCCATTATTTCAGCATCAACACGGTCGATGCGGGTCTGGCACATAAAGGGCACGTTTTTAAAGCGCTCCTTATATCCTTTCAGGAAGTCCAGCGTTTTCTTTTTATTCAGGGTAAAAGTCTCATCCGAAAAATAAAAACGCTCGGTTCCGTACCTTGATATAATTGTTTCGAGTTCATTATAGACATTTTCCGGGGAACGGTATCTGATGAAAGGCCCCTTGCCCTCGTAAAGGTCAAGGAGGAATTTATTCTGGCAAAAGGAGCAGGGATAGGGACAGCCGCGTGAAGTAAAAACATTAGCGCCCGTCAGTTCCGCGTTATAGTAGCGCGGGTCAAGAGCCTCTCTATCGGGAAAAGGCAGCGAATCAAGCTCGGTTACCAGCTCTTCGATATCATTACGCCAGATTTTACCGCCTTCATCCTTACCCCATATTCCTTTTACTTTAGTATAATCCTCGCCGCCAAAATACCTATTCAACAGATTAACGACGGGCAGTTCTCCCTCGCCGACACAGATAAAATCTACAAAGTTCTCGTCGATGGTTTCCTCCGGCAAGACAGTAGGATGAATACCGCCGAAGATGACTTTTTGTCCTTTATTTTTTGCCACCTGCGCCATCTCTTTAGTAATGTTATAACCTACGGTCATCACGGAAAAACCGACGATATCCGGACGGTAAGTATCAAGAATTCCGGCGAAATCTTTCAGAATCCTCTTTAAAGGATTGCGGAGGCTGGCGTTTTTCAGGTACCTGGTGAGTTCAAATACTTTAGTATCATAGCCGGCTTTTTTTAAAGCAGCCGAAATATATAAAAGGTTGAGAGGGACTTCCCGTGAGATGAACCCGGGATAAACCAGCAATACCTTTTTCATTTTTTATCCTGTGAATATCCGGATGCTACAACTACACCCTCTTCTTCTCACCGGTCGGGGTATCGTTCAATGCCCAGAACTGACTGATTAACATGGGGTCCAGATTCCCATTGATGAGCATTTCCTGGCTCTGGTGATAAAAGTACTCCCAGTGCTCCTTATCAATCGTTTTTCCTGCTTTTTCCAGGTCCTTCCAGACCTGCGTGCCGTAATAAGGCGCCAGGACGCTAAGACTGTAATAATCGGCATTAAGTTCCCGGGCGAATTCTATGGTTTCCTTGAGGTCTTCATTGGTCTCGGTAGGAAACCCGGTCATGAAATAGACCGTCAGCGGAACCCCCGCCTCCTTTATCCAGTTTACGGTCTGCCGTATTCTTTCTTTGGTTTCACCTTTATGCACTGCTTTAAGCACCCGGTTGCTGCCTGATTCCACCCCAATTTTCAACCTTATGCACCCCGCTTTTTTCATCAGTTTGATCAACTCTTTATCCAGGCAATCGGCTCTGGTATCACAAAGCCAGTTAATGTTTAAAGAACTATCGATAATCCGCTGGCAGATTTCCTTAGCGCGTGATTTTTTCAGAGTAAAGGTATCGTCGGCAAAGTGTATTGTTCCGTTCGGGTAGTTCTGCTTTAAAAATTCCAGTTCCGCCATAACGTTGCCCACCGACCTTAATCTGACCTGTCTGTGCCATAAAGCCGGACTGCCGCAGTAAGCGCAGCTGAAGGGACACCCCCTCCCGGTAACAAGATGGCAGGCGTCCAGATACTTCGTGTCATTAAGGAAGGCATTACGGCTGGGGAAAGGCAGTATATCAAGGTCTTTGAGGAATGGACGGTTTTCATTATGCACCACCCTGCCGTTTTTCTTATAGGAAAGTCCTTTGATGCTCTCCTCGTTTTTCTCTTCTACCAGTTCCAAAAAGGCAAATTCCCCTTCACCTCTGATGACGTAATCAAATTCCTTTTCGGCGATGGTGCCTTCCGGGTCAAGAGTCGGATGCGCGCCGCCGACGACCACTTTGACATCATTGTTTATTGACCTGGCGATGTCGGCAATAATCTTCGCCGCTTTATAATTGGCCGTCATCATCACGATACCGATAAAATCGGGGTTGAATCCGGAAATTTTGTTCCTGATTTCCACATCCCAGAGCGGGTCGGCAGGATTGCTTAAAGCAGTTTTATATGACTGGTAATTCTCAAAAAGTTGTTTCTGGTTTAAATATTCCGCCGTATCCAGATAGTCGGCGTTATAGACTATTGCCTGATGTCCATGCTGTTGCAATACCGCGGCGATATAGGCAATACCCAGATGCAGACCGTTATAATGACTGCCCAGCAGGCGGTAAAACGGCGGAGCGATTAACAGTATTTTCTTCATTTTCTATCTTTAATTTACATCAGTCTTTTTAAAAGCTTTGATCATCCCTTCATATAATTTTTCTACCTTGGCCATTTCCTTCTCGTACTCGGCGTTATCTTCAATCAGCTTTCTATTTATTTTACCAAATTTGGCTCTGGTCTCACTATTCCGGATTAAAAACACAATCCTTTCAGCTAGAGCCTTATGATCGTCCTGCGGCACGATAAAGCCGTTTTCGCCGTCTTTTATCCACTCGCGGTTAGCCGGCAGGTCGGCAACGATCGGAGCCAGCTCACATGCCATCGCTTCCTGTAAACTCTGCGATGAGCTATCGCTACGTGACGTCGTTACATAGACGTCGCACGAAGCCAGGTAGCCCGGTAATTCATTGTGAGGAATATAGCCGATAAAATTGACGTTCTTCGATACTCCCAGAGTCGCAGCCAGGTTTTCCAGGTAGCCCCTCTGTAGGCCGTCTCCACCAACGATGAAATGTGCTTGAGGGGCCTGTTCTAATACTAGAGGAATCGCTTTAACCAACATCGCTACGTTATAAAGCGGTCTCAAGTGCCTGATGCTTATTATTGTAGGAAAACCTGCTATACCCAGCCTATTTTTTAAGGCTTCATCCACCCTCCGCGGACTGAATTGACTCGTATCGATGCCATTGTATACCCTGGCTATTTTTTCCTCTTTGGTATTCAGCGAAAGCAATCCTGTTTTCACCACTTCGGAATCACAAATTACCCTATCCGCCCGCTTAAGCACGTATTTAGCCACCGCCCTCCAGATGAAATTCCGCCGCGGAAACACCAGCACATCGGAGCCCCAGGCGGTAACTATGTATGGATGAAAACCACTAAATGCCGCCAGAAGTCCGTTATCAATAACGAAGTGCGCATCGAGAACATCAGGCTTTATTTCCTTGACCAGCCTGCGAATTTGAAAAATCCACTGCAAGAAACTGAAGTATCTGGTTATCGGCCATATTTTTGGGGCAAATCTTTTCAACAGGTGAATGTGGACATTTTCATGATAGCCGGGTCTCGCTTGCCAGTAAATCAGATGGACTTCATCCCCTTTAGCGGCAAAGTAGTTGAGCCACCGCTGGGTATGGATGCTGCCCCCCTCGGCGATATAGCAGATTTTCATGTCTAATCTTGATTATATATTACTCTAGCTTTGAGACATATACAAACCCTCCGACAGGCTCACACCGATGGTGACCTTCAGGGAACTAAGACAGGCTCTTTTAGACACCCCCAATCAAGATGGGCATATTTGCCCGTTATCTTTAAGAGAGACTATAATGGACAGAATATGAAAATTCTCCAGGTAATACCCTATTTCTATCCGGCGTGGTCGTACGGAGGGCCGCCGCGTAATGCTTACGGACTTTGCAGGGAATTGGCAAAGCGGGGACATAAGGTTACTGTATTCACTACGGACGCGCTGGACGGGCGTAACCGGATAAAAGAAATACGGGAAACAGCGGACGGCATCGAGATAAGGCGTTTCCGCAACTGGAGCAACTACGTTGCTTTCCGGCACCGGATTTTCCTCTCGCCGGGGATGATTGGGGCGATGCGCCATAACCTGCAGAATTATGATGTCATCCACCTTAATGAGTTCCGTACGTTGCAAAACTTGCTGGCGCACCGTTATGCCCGGCAAAAAGATATACCTTATATAGTGCAGGCGCGGGGTTCTCTGGTGAACGTTCTCGCCAAGCAAAGACTCAAGAGCCTGTACGACCTGATAGGCGGGCGGTCGCTTTTAAGAGACGCAAAGCGGCTCATAGCGGTAGCGCCTCTCGAAGCCGTCCAGTATATGCGCTACGGCGTTGGTGCGGAGAAAATCGATATTATCCCCAACGGTATCGACCTTATGGAATTTAATAACCTCCCCTTGAAGGGAAGTTTCCGTCAAAAGCACGGACTGGAGACGAAGAATAAAATTATACTCTTCCTGGGGAGACTGCACCGAATTAAAGGCCTTGACCTACTGGTTAACGCCTTCGACGGAATCACGAGGGACTTTAGCGATGCGCGGCTGGTAATCGCCGGATCGGACGACGGCTACCTACCATCGTTAAAAAGTCTCGTCAGCAAACTTAAACTGGAAGAAAAGGTTATCTTTACCGGTCCCATTTACGGGGAACAAAAACTGGCCGCTTATGTGGACGCCGACGTATGTGCCTTAACCTCATCTTACGAAATCTTCGGTATCACTATCTTCGAGTCGTTAGCCTGCGGAACGCCAGTGGTGGTAACCGACCGCTGTGGTATCGCAGATATCATTAAAGACAAAGCGGGACTGGTCGTCCCCTACGATACAGCGATACTTAAAGAAGCCCTGCGGCAGATGCTCGGGGATGATAAAAAAAGGCAAAAATTAGGGTGGGCCGGGCAGGCGCTGGTGCATGAGAAATACGGGTGGGGCGCTATAGCCGAACAGGTGGAATGTGTGTATAATAAATGTATCTAGCAACAATTTGTTAAAAACAAAAAATGATAAAAAAAGTTATTTTTTCAACTATCCTGCTTCTAATGATATTGTCTGCGCCCCTATCTTTTACTGCCTGTTCAGGCGCTCCCGAAAGCGGCAGTCCGGGATATTATTTGGAGACCTTAACGAAACGGGATATCAGGTTCTCTTTTGAATATCCTGTCGGCTACGAAAAGAGTGACCCCAATCCTTATGAGTCCACCGATGTTAAAACGGATGTCGTCGGAGAGAGATATCTTGTTCTGTATGATGAAACCAAAACCAGTAAACAGATAAACATACAACTATGGAATCCAACGGCGGATTACCCGGATGCCAAAACCAGACTGGACTATTATGCTTCTAATATTAAGAATGTGGGAACAAATCAAGAAATTACAGAGCGTTCACCGATTCGTATTACCGGGGTAGATGGAGAACAACTGGTTTATACGTATAAATTAGAAAATGACATAGGAATGCCTAGCCAAATCACCTGCTGGGTCGCCGTTTTCGAAGGTAAAGGGCAAATTTGGTTTATCACCATGGGCACAAACATAGAACCGCCGGATGAAGCCAAAGCCGATTTTGACCATTTGATTGGTACTTTTAAGTTCCTCGATTGATTTTTCTAAAACCCCCTTGACAAAAACCCTATTTCTATATATTATATGAATGAACGTTCATTCAGTATATTTAAGGAAACGGCAATGGCAGACAAAGCTTCGCGGAAAAAGAAAAGCACCGAAAAACGCCGCGAGCAAATTCTCAAGGCGGCTTTAGAAATTTTTACACAAAAGGGCTATGCCGCCGCCACTATCCCGGAAATCGCTAAAGCGGCGGATATCGCCGCCGGCACCATCTACCTTTATTATCCCAGCAAAAGAGACCTGTTCGTTTCCGTCATTAAGAATTTTATTATTACCCCTCCCCTTCTAAAATTGATTAATAAGTTACCGCAGGAAAATATCGATACCGTGTTCAGAAACATCTTAAAAGACAGGTTAGACCTTATTAAAAATCCGGTTTTTGCACGGATGCCATCGCTGATTGGAGAAGTTATGCGCGACCCCGAGCTAAAAACATTATGGCTGAAGGAGTTCCTCCAGCCTTTCCTTGGAAGGATAGAGACGGGCTACCGCATGATGTCGGCAACAGGAAAATTCCGCCGCCTGGAACCGACCGTAGCCGTAAGGGCGGTTGGAGGTATGATTATGGGCTTCCTGATGCTAAGGGTAATCGAGAGCGATACCAGCCCTCTCAATAAGCTCGAACAAAATAAAATTGCTGAAGATATTGTGAACCTTTTACTGCACGGACTGCTTAAAGAACAGGAGTTTGCCAGATGACAGCCATCGCTATTGCCGTCAATAACATATCTTTTAAATACGGCAGCTTAAAGGTTATCGACGATATGACGCTGGCGATAGAAACAGGCAACAGTTACGGTCTGCTGGGACCTAACGGGGCGGGGAAAACCACCCTCATACGTTTGATGGTGGGGCTTTTAAAGCCGGCGTCTGGCAGCGTTTTATGCCTGGATAAACCACCCTCCAGAGCGATGGCTAAGAATATCGGCTATATGCCGCAATTGCCCGCCCTATATTCCGAATTGTCCGTAGAGCAAAACATCGACTTTTTTGCCAGGATTTACGGCGTTAAAGATAGAAAGAAAAGGGCGGAACTCGTTAATGAGACCATCAAGATAGTAGACCTCTGGCACAAACGCAAGACACAGATACTAAATCTCTCCGGCGGCATGAAGCAGCGCGTCAGCCTCGCCTGCGCCATCGTCCACCAGCCTCCCCTAATTTTTCTTGATGAGCCGACAGTCGGCCTCGACCCGGAATTAAGGGTACATTTCTGGGAATATTTTGAAAACCTAACTAAATCAGGTCGTACCCTAGTGATTTCCAGTCACACTTTCGATGATGCAGCCCACTGCCAGCGATTGGCTTTCCTGCGGCTGGGCAGGGTGGTAGCTCAAGGAACACCGGCGGAACTCCGTGCCGCCACCGGCAACACAGGTTGTTCATTAGAAGACGCCTTCCTCTATTTTATCCGTCACGACGAGGAGCAAAAAAGTGTCCAGTAATACGTTCGTGATTGCCCGCCGCGTGATGCTCCAGGTCATCCGCGACCGCCGCACTATCGCCCTGATTCTCATCGTACCGCTGGTTATAGCCAGTATTGCAGGATTCAGTATTCCGGATAAAAGCTCGCTGGATATTTTCTCCCCGGCGATATTAGCTACACTTATACTATTTTTCGGGTTTCTGATAACCGGCATCAGCTTTTTAAGAGAACGCACCCAGGGCACGCTGGAACGCCTTTTAGCTTCGCCGATATCTAAAATGGATGTCGTGGCGGGCTATCTGTTGGGACTCCTGCTTTTTGCCCTGCTCCAGACCCTGATAATGTTTTTCTATATGGTCTACGTGCTGAATATTAACTACCGCGGCGACTTATGGCAAATTCTCGTTTTCCAAGTTCTCATTGGCATCAACGCAGTCTGTTTGGGGACTTTCTTTTCCGCTTTCGCCCGGAATGAATTCCAGATGATACAATTTATTCCTCTGGTTATCGTTCCACAGGTATTCGTTAGCGGACTTTTTATTCCGGTTAATCAATTGCCAATCGTTCTGGAATGGGCATCCAAATTTTTGCCGCTGACCTACGGAGTAGAAGGAATAAGAGCATTAATGCTGCAGGGGCAAAGTCTGCTGGATATCGGCAACGATATAGGGATACTTGCGGCTTACGCTGTCGGTCTCTTAATACTGGCTTCCTTCACCTTAAGACAGAAATCTTAGTGATTACAATGATTAATGTCAGAACTATGGTAGGCAGGATATTATGCCGGCTCAAGGAGAGAGGCGTACTTAAAGAGCCGATACCTAATCATGTCTCCGCCAGGAAGCGGCAAAGACAGCGTCCCTTTGCGACAAGAAAGCCCAGGGATTACCCAGTTCAAGAAAAAGGTGACATCGTGCAATTAGATACATTAGACCTGAGACCATTACCGGGATTGCTCCTGAAACACTTTACCGCTCATAGTGTGGCCTCCAAACGGAATGTGATAAGTGTCCACCGCCAGGCTAATGCCTCCATTGCCGCCCATTTCTTGGATATCCTCCATCAGCGGATGCCCTTCCCTGTTAAAGCTATAAAGGTAGACGGCGGACCAGAATTTGAAGCTGTCTTCGAGAAAGAATGCCAGTTATGCGGTATTCGACTCTTTGTGTTACCACCGCGCTCTCCTAAGCTCAACGGTGGTGCGGAGAGAGCTCACCGAACTTATACCGAAGAATTTAATGAAGTCACCTATAGCACCTTTGACCTTGTTGAATTAAGATAAAAACTATTACAATGGGAACACGTATATAATACAATCAGACCACATCAATCGCGAGGATACTTGACTCCCTAAAAATTCCTGGAACAACAAAAATCTAAAGGAGGTCAGGTGTCATTAATCATATGAACGAGTACAGTTATTTTCCACAGGTCTTTTAACGATATATAATTTTGAACAAGATAGTAGGCTATTCTATCACTTAGCAGAAAAGTATGGATACCCTTTCAGATAAAATGAAAATTCGTCTTAAATTTACACGGAGGAAATAGATGAACCCAGTTGGCATATTTCCACCGGTTATTGGCGTATTTTTCCTGTTAGGAGCTACCAAAGATTGGAATTGGCTTATTACGACTAGTTGGCCTCTTATTAAACTGATTAAACGAGAAGGATTAAGGATATATTATACTATTGTTGGGTTATTTTTTATTGGAATTGGTATTTACGTTTTAATAAATTAATTGTTACTATAATATTAAATTCATTTTATAATTAAATATAAAAACCCCCTTTTTCTATAGCTGTGGGCTTTTTCTTGTTTCTGGTGGAGACGGGGGAGAGTCGAACTCCCCATCTTTAACTTTTTATCTGTGCTTTGTGCTGATTCTTTTTATCATACGGCATCCCGTATGTAATCGGGAGTTTTTAAGATTTGATTTTTTATTTCTGCCATCATCATGAGTGATAAGCCTACACTCTTATGCAGGCTACTTCGTGGCCGTCGCCGACAGTCTTTAAAGATGGTACTGCTTGGCTGCATTCGGGGATGGCCATAAAACAGCGCGGGTGAAAAGGGCAGCCGGGCGGCGGATTCAGCGGGCTTGGCACCTCGCCCTTGAGAATGATGCGCTCCCGGGTCTCCTCGATAAATGGGTCGGCAATGGGCACGGCGGAGAGCAAAGCTCTTGTATACGGATGCAGGGGGTTCTCATAAAGAACTCGAGACTTGCATATTTCTACAATATGTCCCAGGTACATCACCGCCACGCGGTCGCTGATATGGCGTACCACGGAGAGGTCGTGGGCAATAAAGAGATAACTCAATCCCTTAACGCTGTCCTGCAGTTCTTCCAACAGATTGATTATCTGCGCCTGAATGGAAACGTCCAAGGCGGAGATAGGCTCGTCGCAGATAATGAGTGAAGGGTCGCAGGCAAGGGCGCGCGCCACGCCGATACGCTGACGTTGGCCCCCGGAAAATTCGTGAGGAAAACGGTTGGCCATCGATGGGTCAAGACCAACAATGCGGAAAAGCTCCGCCACCCTGTCTTTATATTCTCCTCTGCTCATAAACATTCCGTGAATTTTCAGCGGCTCTCCTATGATACTGCCGGCGTTCTGACGCGGGTCCAGGGAGGAATACGGGTCCTGGAAGATAAGCGCTATTTTCCTCCTTATCTCCCTCAGTTTCTTTTCAGACATTGAGGTTATATCTTGGCCTTCGAACAGAATTTTACCTGCAGTTGCGCGGTAGAGTCCGAGTATACACCGTCCGATAGTTGTCTTGCCGCAGCCGCTTTCGCCTACCAGCCCAAGTGTCTCATCTTTCTTTAGGTTGAAAGAAACACCGTCGACGGCCTTAATGTCAGCCACTTTACGGCGGAATAAACCCCGTAGAACGGGGAAATACATCTTCAGGTCAGTTATATTTAATATGATATTATCACTCATTTGGTTCATTTCTACTTTCCTTTGTATCGGCATAACATCTTATATAATGATTACCATTGACAGGATTAAGCTCCGGCCAGGGTTCTTTAAAACATCTGTCTATTTTCCAGGAACACCTCGGGAGAAAGGCACAGGTAGGGGGCATATTAATAAGGTTAGGAGGCAAACCTTCGATGGGCACTAGCTTTCTACCTTCTTCTTCATCCAGTCTGGGGATACATTTCAGGAGACCCATCGTATAGGGGTGACGCGGTTTGCCGAAGATATCCTTGGTGTTGCCGGATTCGACAATACGGCCGGCATACATGATATAAATTCTCTTGGCATAACGTGCCACAACACCCAGATTATGCGTCACAATGATAAGCGATGCATGGAAACGCTGCACCATATCCTTCATCATTTCCAGGAGTTGCGCCTGGGTAGTAACGTCCAGCGCAGTAGTAGGTTCATCGGCAATAAGAATCCTGGGATTACAGGAAAGCCCCATGGCAATCATCACCCTCTGCCGCATGCCCCCGCTGAAGTTATGCGGGTAATCATCAATCCGTTTTTCTGCGGCGGGAATGCCTACCATATCTAGTAGTTCTATCGCTCTTTCGCGCGCGTCTTTCTGGTTCATTTTTAAATGTAATACCAGCATCTCGGTAAGCTGTTGACCAATGGTTAAAACAGGATTTAAAGAGGTCATCGGTTCTTGAAAAATCATGGCTATCTTGGCGCCTCTAATGGAACGCATCTGCGGGCTGTGCTGTGGAAATTTAAGCAAGTCCTGCCCTTCGAAGATGACCTCACCGCCGGTGATTTCCCCCGGGGCATTGATAAGCTGCATCACGGAAAGCTGGCTTACCGACTTGCCGCAGCCGCTTTCTCCCACCAGCCCTATTATTTCCTGCTCGTCAATATAATAGGAAATATCGTTTACAGCTTTGACAATGCCGTTATCAGTTTTAAACTGCGTCACTAAATGATTTACTTTTAATAATTCTGCCATACTACTCACCTCTTCTTAGAGAATGCCCCTGAGTCTAGGGTCAAGCGCATCCCTTAAACCGTCACCCACCATGTTAAAGGCAAAAACGACCAGCATAATGGCTAGACCAGGAGCAAAGGAAAGAACGGGATTTGATAGCAAAAAACGGTAGCCGTCGTATACCATAGAACCCCATGCCGCACCCGGCGGCCTGATACCGATGCCAAGAAAGCTTAAACCGGCTTCAGCCAGTATAACGGAACCGAGCTGCAGTGTTACCAGCACTATCATCGGCGGCAGAGTATTCGGCAAAATGTGATATAGCATAATGCGCTGATTATCGGCACCCATAGCCCGTCCCGCTAAAATGTAATCATTTTCCCGGACACTGAGGGTTAAACCGTGCATTACCCTGGCATACCCGGGGAGCATGGCGACGGCCAAAGCGATAATGACGTTTTGGATGCCGCTGCCGAGCACTGCAGAGAGCATAAGGGCGAGTAAAAGCATAGGAAATCCCATAAGTGCATCCATGGCTCTCATGATAATCATGTTAATGATACCACCAAAATAACCCGCGACTAAACCCAGAATAATTCCCGCTATAGCGGAGGTTAATGTGGTAGCAAACCCCACGATTAGGGCTGTCCTGGAACCGTAGATGAGCCGGCATAATGTATCTCTGCCTTGAATATCCGTTCCGAGGAGATGATTTAAAGATGGTTGAGCTAGAGATTCACTAAGATTTCCAACATACGGGTCATAAGGTGTCAGCCATGGGGCAAAGATGGCGCTGATAACAAGCAGGGATATTACTACAAGCCCGAACAAAACAAGCTTACGTTGAAAAAATACGCGGATAAAGCGACGCCTCTCGTCCACACGTGGCGGTGCTTCTATAAATTCCTGTATCGTCGGGGTCTTTTCGGTCATTATCCAAATTCTCCTAGTTGTAACGTATCCTAGGATCAAGCCAGCCGTAGGATATATCGACAATCAAGTTGCAGAAAATGATTAACGCTGCAATTAATAGAGTGCCTGATTGAACCACAACGTAGTCCTGGGCAAAGACGCTGGTTACCAGAAGTCTACCGATACCGGGAATAGCAAATACGGTTTCCACGAGAACGGAACCGCCAAAAACCATGCCAAGGCCAATACCCATCAAGGTAACAACCGGAATAATGCTATTTTTCAGGGCATGTTTAATGATTATGGTACGTTCGCGCAGTCCTTTCGACCATGCCGTGCGAATATAGTCCTGTCGGATAACCTCGAGTATGGCTGAACGCATCTGGCGAGCCGTATATGCCATACCGGTAATGGAGAGACAGATAACCGGCATGATAATCTGCTTTGTGTTGAGCCAGAAATCCTCAAATGGTGAAGTATAGCCGTAGATAGGTAGCCAAGAAAGCCTTAGGCCGAAAGTATATATCAATAAAACTCCCAGCCAGAAAACCGGTATAGTGATACCGATATTTGCCAAGCTTGTCGATATTGTGTCTAGCCAAGTGCCGCGCCTTATACCCGCAAGCAGGCCTAACAAGATGCCAAAAATATTGGAAATGATGAAGGCCACTATGCCCAGGTGTAGCGTTATGGGGAAACGATTTCCCAATAATTTGCCTACATCCTCGTGATAATATATTGAAGTTCCCAGATTCCCCCGAAAAAGCCCCCCAAACCAGTCAAGATACTGTATCATTATAGGCTTATCTAGTCCATACTCATGCCGGAGGCTTTCCATCTGTTCCTGTGACATCGAGCCTGAAGTAGCTTGCTGCCCCATGAAGATAACCAGTGGGTCTCCAGGCAACAGACGCATTGCGAAGAAAACAATCAGCGTCATCAAGATGAGAACAATAATCCCTTGAATTAACCGACGAAGAATATATGTGGTCATCTTAAATCTAAGTCAATTTCAAAATACATATGCCAACAATCACTACTGTACCACCATACTGGGTGGCTCACCATCTCTCAAGATAGCATTTTTAAGATGAGCCACCCAGCGTTTTCATATCGGGCTATTTAATGCTTTTCCATCCAGACTTCTTCAGTCTGCCAGCGGACAAAGCCTTGAGTATACTGCGTGCTGTGTACCCAGGGTTGTTGTATAACATATGCCACACTACCGTAAATCGGGATGATCCGGCAGTTATCCGACATATAGTCCATCAGCTTCCTGCACCATTCTACTTGTTCGGCAACCTCGATAGCCGCCATGGCCTGCTTTTCCATCGCCGTAGCTTCGTCCGTGCGTCCTAGGAAGGAGATCCAGGTGAACGGATCAAAGCTGAACCAGCGTATGTAGGTCTGCAAGTAGTTTGAATCCATGCCTCCGGCAAAATAGAACAACATGTCTATGTCTGCCGCGGGGATATTGGTTTTCCCGTAGGCAGTGCCGAAGTATCTGCCAGCGTCGGCGACATCAATCGTAACATCAAAACCGACGGCATCAAGATTTTGCTTTATCATGGTACAGGCATCTATTGGTGTTGGACCAAATGCGTTCGTGGTCAGGATGGTGATTTTACAGGGGTTGGAGGCAGAGTAGCCAACCGCCGCCAGTAGGTCCCTAGCTTTTTGCGGGCTATAGTCGCGGCCACGAGCCTGGTCGTAACCCCATTCCCCTTCCACAGGCAGGGCTTTTATGGTCTTATACATTCCACGTCCAACTGCTTGGGTAATTCCCTCTTTATCGATGGCATATTCCACTGCTTCGCGTAGGCTCTTGTTGGCCATTTTTGAGTCAGGGTTGGCGGTATTGGGCCAGAGGCCCCAGGGTAACAACGGCCAGGCACTCTGTTTTACATAGCCTTTGGCTATTAGTTCCTGCGCATCCTTCGGCGGAGCGCCCCATATGTCTGCTTCACCCGCTTCGAAAGCAGCCCGGGCGGTAACGGCATCAGGGATGATTTTAACCTCTATTGCATCAAGGTATGGTCTATCTTTCCGCCAGTAATTGGGGTTCTTTACCCACTTCAAACCAACGTCGCGTTGGAAATCTTGCAACATAAAAGGACCGGTGCCGACAATATGAGTACGAGCCCACTCCTTGCCTTTTTCAAGGTCTCCGCCTGAAGCTGCCTCCCAAGCATCCTTAGAATACATGGCTGTCCACCAGCCCCAAGTAGGCATCATCTGGTTATTAAAAGCAGTCATGTCAATAATGAGTGTATATTTATCGGGAATCCTAAAACCCTTAAAGTAATCCATGTAAGGCATGGCTCCGGCATCGATAACCTGTTGCATATTCCATTTCGCTACTTCGGCTGTTAGTTCCGAACCATCATGGAAATAGACACCCTTTCTTATATGAAAGGTTATTGTCAGGGCTTCAGCGTCTACGTCGACACTCTCGGCTAAAACTGGTTCGACTCCAGTTGAAAAACCTCCCCTGTCGGTGGTTGTGTCTACCAGTGCTTCGGCTGCCGGGAAAATAAATGAGCGGTCACCGGGACCCATCATAGGAACATAACTCAGCATCTGGGGTCCAGATGAGGCGATAATTCTCAGGGTGCCACCAGATACAGGTTGAACCCCAGTGACTGTCGGCGATGCACTTGGCGTTGTTGTCGTTGTTGCTTCTTGACCACAGCCAGTTAACAACATACCAACAATGATGATAAATGCTGTGGAAAAAAATATTAATTTTTTCATACTTAGCGTCATCTCCTTTTTATAGATTTATCCAATTGAACTCTAATTATTATTTCTCTCACATAACTTGTCTCCTTTCATATATGCATATCTTATCTATAAAATATAATGATGAGTCAATTTTGACCTTTCTCGAAGAACCCGTGGCCTAAAATATTTTATTTAGTTTAGGAGTATTATTGACTGGGTTTGAATCAATGACCAACGGCTTATAGCCTCTATCCTTGCTATTGCGCCAATACTCAAACATAAAAATATTATATCAACACAATTTATAAGTCAACACTGACCTTTCCCCCGAAAACAGCTACACCATGACTTAGAGTCTTCCGGTATAATAAAGAAACCAGGAGGACTCATGAAAGCCAGACAGTACACCGAGGAACAGATCATCGCCGTGCTCCGGGAAGCGGAAGC
>DAOUCO010000129.1:0-16080 GCA_034432135.1 Dehalococcoidales bacterium
ATGGGAGAGGTCGATAGATAGTGGTTACGGTTGATTTAACGATAAACACTGGTTTAGCCATGCAGGTAACGCCCTCCGATTGGCCCGGCGGCTACTGGTGGCACTGGCTGTTCTTCACCGTTGTCATTATCGCCTTCGTAATCATAATGGTCATGGGCGCTATCTATATCGAACGCCGCGGCATGGGCCGCATGCAGCGACGCCTTGGACCTAACCGCACCGGGCCTTTCGGATTACTGCAGCCGGTAGCTGACGCCCTAAAAGTGTTACTCAAAGAAAATATCGTTCCTTCTACAGCCGATAAAGTTATCCACTGGCTGGCGCCCATTATCGCCTTTACGCCGGTATTGTTGATTTTTGCTGTCATGCCCTTCCAGAACGGTGCCCTGCTGGCGGACCTTAACATCGGCATCCTGTATATCGTGGCGGTCAGCTCAATCGCCACGGTGGGGGTCTTCATGGCGGGGTGGGGTTCCGGCAATAAATATTCGCTGCTGGGCGCCATGCGCGACATCGCCGCTGTAGTCAGCTATGAAATACCGATGGTACTGGCTATTGTTGGCGTCGTGATGGTGGCAGGGTCTCTGTCCATGAATGATATTGTCATCGCCCAGGACATACCTTATATTCTGCTGCAGCCGCGGGGTTTCCTTATATTTTTCACGGCAGTCTGTGCCGAAATTAACCGAAGTCCCTTCGACCTCACCGAGGCCGACTCCGAGCTTACAGCGGGCTTCCATACCGAATATTCCGGCATGAAGTTCGCCATGTTTTACCTGGTGGAATACGCCGAGGCAATTGCCATGTCCGCCATCATCACCACACTTTTCTTAAGCGGCTGGCGCGGACCATGGCTGCCGCCGTGGCTCTGGTTTATTTTAAAAACAATTATCGTCTTTTTTGTTATGGTCTGGACGAGGACGACGCTGCCGCGTGTGCGTATCGACCAGCTTATGGCGCTGGCCTGGAAATTCCTCTTCCCGCTGGCGCTGATAAATCTCTTCATCACAGCGATACAGATAGTCGTCTGGCCGGACGCTGCTCAATGGATTATTGTCATCATCAATATTGCCATTGCGGGGGTATTGATACTCCTGTGGTCAAGACTATTTAAAACGGGGTGGGGCAGAATTGAAGTTTGAGAATTTTGGATTAGGCATTATCAAGGGCCTGGCGGTAACGATAATACATAACTTCCGCCATCCTGTAGTGACACAGTTCCCGGAACAGTGGCTTAATGTTTCACGCCGTTTTCGTGGCAATGAACTTATCTGGAGTCGCGAGAGGTGCACCGGCTGCGCCACCTGCGCCAAAGCCTGTCCGCAGGGCGCTATTGAAATCGTTACATCCACCAACTTAGAGGAAAATAAATATAAAGTGGAAACCTACCGCGTGGACACCGGCTACTGCATCCAGTGCGGCTTATGCGTCGAAGCCTGCCCCTACGATGCTGTTTTTATGGGTTACTCCTATAAAAGGGCGAAGTACCGTCGTGGCGACCTTGTACAGTCCAGTGACGAACTGCTGGAGAGTACGGAAAGGCCTGCCAGCGGGTATTTCCATCCTGAAATAGCGGAAAAGCTGCCCAAACAAACCCTGCTGATTGAAAAAATAGTGGAAAAAAGGAAGAAATAATGGGACTGGAAATTTCTTTCTGGATAATGGCGGTGGTAATGATAGCCGCAGCATTTGCCGTGATATTCCTGCGTAATGTCTTCCACGCCGCCTTGGCGCTGATACTCTGCTTTATTACCGTAGCCGGCATTTACATTACCTTGAGCGCCGATTTTCTGGCGGCGGTGCAGATATTGATATATGTAGGGGCAATATCCGTGCTGATTATTCTGGGAATTATGATGACGCGGGAAGTACAAAAAGGCAGCCCGGTCAATAAATTACGCCTGCCCGCCGCTATCGTTGCCGCAGTGTTGCTGGGAATCCTGGTCTATGTTGTTACCGCTACGCCCTGGAGCATTTCCCCCCGCCTGCCCCTAATGCCGACGACTATGCCCCTGGCAACCAAGCTCTTCAGCGAAAACGGTTTTATACTGCCGGTAGAAATCGGCGCGGTACTGCTGCTGGCAGCGATACTGGGCGCTATCGTGGTTACGAGGGAGAATAAAAAGTGAACATCGGTCTGACGCATTACCTGGTACTTTCGGCAGCGCTTTTCTGCATCGGACTCTACGGCGCGCTGACCCGACGCAACGCCGTGATTATATTGATGTGTATCGAGTTAATGCTCAATGCAGTGAATATAAGTTTAATAGCCTTTTCCAGCTATATCGTGCCGACACTATTGACCGGCCAGGTCTTTGCCATCTTCGTGATGGTAGTGGCTGCCGCCGAGATAGCAGTGGGGCTGGCGATAGTGCTGGCGATTTACCGCCATTTCAAAAATATTGATACCGATAATATCAACTTGTTGAAATGGTAATTAATTTATATTACAGGACAATTTAATGTGGGTAGAAGTTAAAAAAGCGCAGACGCTGGCAATCGCGGAAATGTGGAAGGAATGCTTCGAGGGTGAAGGCATTCCCAGCCGCATTATACCCCGCACCGGCCTGCCATTAGGACAGGAGGTCGCGGACTATTCCATCATGGTGCCGCAGGATAAAGAACACGTTATCAAGGATATTTTAAGGAAGCTATGATACCTTATCAGCTAATCTGGCTCATCTTTTTGCTACCGCTGGCGGCGTTCATTATCAACGGACTGCTTGTCAGGCCTTTTATTAAACCAAAGTCGAAAATTTACGGTTATATCACTATCGGCTTGATAACCGTATCGGCGATATTTTCTGTCTGGGCGTTGATTTCGGTAATGTCCGCGGAAAGCCATACTATTGCCGTCCCCGATGTCAATTGGATAATCATCGGCGATTTCAACTTCCATGTCGCCATAATTATGGACCAGCTCTCCGCCATCATGGTGGTGGTCGTCTCCGTAGTCAGCCTGATGGTGCAGATATATTCGATCGGCTACATGGCACACGACGAGGCGGGTTACTACCGCTATTATACCTTTATGTCGCTGTTTACCTTTTCCATGCTGGGACTGGTGCTCTCCGATAACCTGCTCTTTACCTTTGTCTTCTGGGAGCTGGTAGGACTCTGTTCCTATCTGCTCATCGGGTTCTGGTTCCATAAACCTTCGGCCGCCAACGCCGCCAAAAAAGCCTTCATCGTTACCAGATTAGGCGATTTCGGGTTCCTGGCAGGTATTTTGATACTCTATTACAACGCGAATACATTCGATATTTCAACACTGCATAACTATGCAGTAAACGGTATTTTAGGCGGTTCGGTTTTGATGTGGGCTTGTATCGGGCTGTTCGGTGGGGCGATTGGTAAAAGCGCCCAGTTTCCGCTCCACGTATGGCTGCCGGACGCTATGGAAGGACCTACCCCGGTCAGCGCCCTTATCCATTCCGCCACGATGGTCTGCGCCGGCGTCTTCCTGGTAGCGCGTATGATGCCCCTCTTCGTTTTCTCCCCGGAGGCGATTAGGGTCGTGGCCGTCATCGGCGGGTTCACGGCTATCTTTGCCGCCACGATGGGACTGGTAATGAACGACATTAAGCGCGTGCTGGCATATTCCACCATCAGCCAGATTGGCTACATGATGCTTGGGCTGGGGACGGCAGGTACGCTGCTGGCAACTCAATTAAACAGCGTTTCGCTAACCATCACCGCTAATGAAGTGCTCCTCCTTGCCAAAGGGGCAGTAGCAATAGGCATGTTCCACCTGTTCACCCATGCCTTCTACAAGTCGCTATTATTTATGGCGGCCGGGAGCGTCAATCATGCTACCGGTACGTTCGATATGCGGCAGATGGGCGGCCTGCGCAAGACCATGCCCTGGACCTACGCTACTTTCCTCATCGGCTCATTGAGTCTGGCAGGCATCTGGCCACTGGCAGGATTCTGGAGCAAAGATGAAATACTGGCCAGCGCTTTTATGAGCCAGAAGGTGCTATTCGTGCTGGCGTTGATAACGGTATTCCTGACCGCTTTTTATATGTTCCGCGCCATTTTTATGACCTTCCACGGCGAGTACCGCGGCGGCGATAAAGAAAGTGGTAAAGATTATAGCTATACCCACGAATCACCGTGGGTGATGGTGGCGCCGCTGGTCTTCCTGGCGATAATGGCAATTGGCGTCGGCTGGTGGAATACCACCGGCAATTTCAGCGCCTTCATGGGCCACGAAACGGAAGCCGGGAGCGGTATCGGAGCCATATTTACCGTTTTCACCCATACTGTTAACGGCGTACCGCTGCCGCTGATATCATTACTGGTCGCCCTGCTCGGCATCTATTCCGCCTACGCGGTCTACATCAAACGCTGGGTCACAGCAGAATCTATCGCTAAATTCTTCGGACAGTTTTATGAAGTTGTACGTGAGAAATATTACTTCGATGAGCTTTATGAAAATATCATTGTAAAGATGGGGCTGGTCAAAGGACTTTTCGCTGGTTTTAAGATATTCGATGATAAGGTCGTGGACGGAGCGGTCAACGGAACGGCGGATATTGTGGTGCGGGGCGGTAAAGCCATACGCCAGGCGCAGACGGGGCAACTGCAGCTTTATGCGCTGTTTATCGGCATCGGTTTGGCAATCATCGCAATTTGCGTGTTGGTGTTCGGGAGATAAATGGATTTTAATTATTTATCAACCATACTTTTCCTGCCGGCGGCAGGGGCTATCGTTATCGCCCTGATGAAAGGCAAAGACGATAAGCTCATCAAGCCGCTTGCTGTTATCTTTACAGCCATCCCGCTGATTTTATCGATTTATCTCTTTATTGCTTTCGACCGCTCTTCTGGGGCAGCAGTATTTCAATTCCAGGAAAAGTACCTCTGGATATCCCCGCTTAACTCCTACTACCACCTAGGCGTGGACGGCTTGAGCCTGCCGCTGCTGTTGCTGACTACCTTCCTCGGCTTCCTAGCAGTCCTTATCTCATGGAAAGTCCATGAGCGGCCACGCGAGTTCTTCGCCTGGCTACTCCTACTGGAAACAAGCATCATCGGCGTGTTCATCTCCCTCGATTTACTTTTGTTCTTCATCATGTGGGAAATCGAGGTTATCCCCATGTATTTTCTCATTTCCATCTGGGGTTCGGGGAGGAAGGGATATTCCGCTACCAAGTACGTTATTTATACTCTATTCGGCAGCGCCCTAATGCTGGCAGGCATTTTAAGCCTTTATTTCACCACCAACAGCTTAAGCATGATTGATATCGCTTATTACGGTCTGGGCATGGTGCAGACAGCGATGCCAGCCGCGGCGATATTCTGGCTGCTGTTCATCGGCTTTGCCGTTAAGCTGCCGATGTTCCCGCTACATACGTGGCTGCCGGACGCTCATACGGACGCCCCCACTGCCGTCAGCGTGATGCTGGCAGGCGTTTTAATCAAGATGGGAGGCTACGGCATGATCCGACTTTGCGTGAGCATGTTCCCGGCGCAGGCGCAGCAGTACGCGCAGATATTAATTATACTGGCGCTGGTCGGCATTATTTACGGCGCCGCCGTAACTCTATTGCAAACGGATATCAAGCGCCTGATTGCCTACAGCAGCATCAGCCACATGGGTTATGTGTTATTGGGCATCTTTGCCCTGGGAGAAGTCAGCCTAACCGGCGCCGCTTTACAGATGTTCAGCCATGGCGTCGTCACTGGACTGCTCTTCGCTATGGCTGGACTGGTCATCCACAATATTAAAGAACGCAACCTGCGCGAGCTGGGCGGGCTTTCGAAGCAGGTACCGGTCATGACCGCTGTTTTCACCATTGCCGGTCTGGCGTCTTTAGGACTCCCCACCACCAGCGGCTTTGCCGCCGAGTTCCTTATCTTCCTGGGCAGTTATACCAGCGGGGCAGTGGCACACCTTAATGTTTACACAATTATCGCTATCATCGGTGTCGTTATGACCGCCGGTTACATCCTCTGGATGCTTCAGCAGGCTTTCCACGGTCCCGTGAAAGAAAAATTTAACGGCGTAAAAGACGCCGATAATCTGGAAAAAGTCTACATGTTCGCGATGGTAGCGGTGATAATGCTGGTCGGTATTTACCCGGCAATTTTAACGGACGTTTTTAAGACGGGGATTGCGCCTATCATGGGCTTGATCGGCGGTTAAATAAGAAAATGGTTCGGCAAGCTCACCATAAATAGGAGAAAAGGGAAGGAGAGCGGTACTTGAATCTAGCGCTGTTAAAACCGGAAATTACTTTGACGGTAGCCGCCGTACTGGTTGTATTGCTTGACCTATTTGTAAAGCAGAAGTACATAACGCGTTACTTGAGCCTGGCCGGACTGATAACAGCCGGGGTCTTTGCCGTCATTATGTGGGGCGATAATAATCCTGCGCTCTTTAACAACATGATGGCAGCCGATGACTTCGCGGTATTCTTCAAGATATTGTTCCTCGGTATCGCTTTCCTGGTTATACTGGCTTCCGCCGACTACGAAAATAAATTCGGCGGCTTCCGGAGCGAATATTATGCCCTGATTTTAATATCGACGCTGGGTATGATGCTGATGGCCTCCGCGGCCGACCTGATTTCGCTTTTTATTGCCCTCGAACTAACGAGCGTACCTCTCTACGTGCTGGTGAGCCTGCTCAAGGATAAGAAATCCACCGAGTCCGCCTTAAAATATCTGCTACTGGGAGCTATTGCCTCGGCAGTGCTGCTTTATGGTATGGCACTCGTCTTTGGAGCAACAGGAGAGACGCAGTTAGCCGCTATCGCACAGTCGCTACAGACAGGTGCCGACACTACCCCGCTCAGCAACCCAGCGCTTTACATGGGCATCATATTGATGATTGCCGGCTTCGGCTTTAAGATTGCCGCCGTGCCTTTCCAGATGTGGGTACCGGATGTTTATGAAGGCGCACCGACGACGATAACTGCTTATCTTTCCGTGGGGAGTAAAGCGGCGGGGTTCGCCATTATTCTGCGGGTGTTCTTCTCCGCTTTCGGCACACCTTTTACGATAAGTAATGACTGGGGCATCATCTTCGCCGTGCTGTCCGTCATCAGCATGTTTATCGGCAATATCGTGGCTATTCCCCAGACAAATATCAAGCGGATGCTCGGTTACTCCAGTATCGCTCAGGCCGGCTACCTTATGGTTGGTCTCGCCACTTTCGGACTCGCTATGCCGTCTACATCACTGGGCGAAAGCGGTCTTCTTTTCTTCCTCGCCAGCTATGCCCTGACCAATCTGGGGGCATTTATCGCCGTGGTCATTATTTCTTATAAGATTGACAGCGATATGATTGCCGACTATGCTGGCATGGGAAAGCGGTCGCCTTTACTTGCCCTGGCGCTGACCTTCTGCCTGATATCGCTTATTGGCATCCCGCCAGCGGCCGGGTTCATGGCTAAATTCTATATCTTCAGCCAGGCAGTGACGCACGGATTACTCTGGCTCGTTATCATTGCTGTTATCAACAGCGTTATCTCCGCCTACTACTATCTCCGCGTGGTCAAGATCATGTGGTTTAATGAAGCTCCTGCGACGGAAAAGATGTCGTCCTCCGCGACTCCTATAGTAGCGCTATCAATTTGCTGTTTGGGCGTACTGCTGCTTGGCGTCATCCCCGGTATGGTAATGAAGCTTGCCGAGTTAGCTAGTAATATCTTCCCGTTTTAATGAGGATTCACTTTTATCAATCAGTGAGGCAATAATAAAAAATACTCCGGAAACCAGAAACGGTGCCGCGAAGTAAAACATCCCATCATAAAAGCTTGGCTCTTCGCTATAGAAAATGGAGTGCACACTCGGGCCGAAAGATAACAGCAGATAAGCCACCAGCAGCAAAATCCCTCCTAAAAGTTCCCGAATCCAGGCGATGATAAAAGCCGCCAAGGCAATTACCAGGGGTATGATGATAAAAAGCCATTCCGATGTTATGCCCTTGAAGCCCTGGGACCTAATGGTTGCTTCAGCATCAGCGATGAGCAACACTAAAAAGAAGACCGCTACAAGGATGCCGATGACTTTGGCGATTATCCTCAGAATTCGGGCAATTTTATGCCTCTCCGCCTTTATTGTTACCATACAGCCTACAATCTGAAATATCTTAACCACTGTGCCTTTAATTGTCAATTACTTTAGTCATCATCCTTTATATAGAGTACCCCGCCTGCCTTAAAAAAATATAACCTGTTCATAGTACTAAATCATTGCTATAATCCTACTTAAAGACTATTGGCTACAATGTTATGTAATATTAATATATTTAGTAAGGGAACGTTTATTCAGATTAAGCTGGAGGAATCCTTTATTGTCCTTTTTGTCTAATTTCACAAAGAAAAATTTGACCAAAACTGCTATCTTATTGTTAATCTGCTTTCTGTGTGTAACAATCTACGGGGAGTTTCCGGCGAAGGTATCTGCCGACGCTGGTCCCGACCTCATCGTGCAGGACATCACTTTGTTCCCGGAAAATCCCGCTATCGATGATACCGTAACCATAACGGTGACCATAAAGAACCAGGGCGCTGTTGGTGCCGGTACCAGCTACGTTGCCTGCTACGTTGATACCATTATCCTGGAAACAAAATCTATTGGCGCCCTTGATGCAGGCGTCATGGCTACAACTACATTCACCTGGCAGGCGACGCAAGGTACGCATACTATTAAAGTTATCGCCGATGCCAGCGAAATTATCGATGAAACCAATGAAACGAATAATAGCAAAACCTACACGCTAACAACACTGGCGCCGGACTTGATTATCCAGTCGATAACCTGGTCACCGGCCTATCCCTCGGGCGGTGATAGTGTTGTTTTCAGCATTGTCATTAAAAACCAGGGGAATATCCAGTCCCATTATACAAATATAAACTTTTATATCGACACCAATAACAGAGGCTCGCAAGACGTCGCCGCTATCAACCCCGGCGCATCGCAAACGAAAACCTATACCTGGACGGCGCTCACAGGTCAGCACACGCTTCGAGCCGTGGTCGATGTCAACGATAACAATAAAGAAAGCGATGAGACAAACAATGAACTGACCGTAACCTTCAGTACTGGCTCAATAGACCTGGCATTCCAGGCAGTTATCTGGTCGCCACAAAACCCCTCGAAATACGACACGGTAACCTGCAACGCTACCATTATCAACTACGGCCTGGGACGTGCTGATTCATGGTCTCTGGCTTATTTTGTCGACGGTACACTCAAGGGCACTATACAAGGGAAACCGCTAGAGTCCGACGCCACTGCAAATATCACCATAAGCTGGCTGACCTTACAGGATAAACACGATATCAGGATAATACTCGACTATTACAACCAGCTAAGCGAAATCGATGAAACCAATAACGAATATAATGTGACGATTACCACCCTGCTGCCCGACCTCGTTGTAAGCGATATCACCTGGCTGCCAATGAACCCCGGCGCAGGAGATAACGTTACCTTTACCGTAAAAATTAAAAACCAGGGAAGCGGTAGAGCCGCTGCCTCACGCGCCGCTTGCTATATCGATAGCCAGTTTATATCTTATTTAAATGTATCATCCCTAAACGCTACTGCGGAAGCAAACGTAAATTTTTCGTGGCTGGCTATCAGTGGTACACATTATATCAGAGTTATTGCTGATTACGATAAAACACTAAACGAGAAGTTTAGGGATAACAATGATACAAACATAACAATTACCGTTGCCCCGCCGGACTTAATTATTCGGAATATAACCTGGTCGCCGGAAGACCCGGCTCTCGATGAAATCGTCATTTTTACCGTGAATATTATTAACCAGGGCGGTGGCAGAGCGCTGAATTTCTATGTTGCCTTCTTCATGGATAATGCGCTACTGAAATCCGAGCTAATTCATCAACTCAACGCAGGAGCGTCGATAAACGCAACCTATCAGTGGAAAGTATTGAACGGCCGTCACACCTTCAAAGCAATTGTTAATTATAACAATTACATGATTGAAAGTGATAAAACCAATAATGAAAGCTCGATAATATTCGCTCCCAAATTGCCGGATTTAGCCATATCCGGTATTATCTGGTCGCCGTCTGAAATATCTGCCGGGCATAGCATAGTTTTCAATATCACTATCGCGAACCTGGGGCTTACCAGCGCCGCTCCTTCACGCATCGTCTTCTATGTCGACGGCGACGTCGCCGGTTACGCCGATGTAGGACGACTGGAGCCTGGCTCCGATACGCCGCAACGTTTTACCTGGGCTGCTTCGGAAGGCTTTCATACTATTAAAATTATCCTCGATTTTAATAATCAGATTGTGGAAATTGATGAAGTCAATAATACTACAGTAATTAATATCCCTTTGCCCGACATCATTGTAGAAGACATTACTTTTTCACCTCCGGATATTGATGTCGGCGATAATCTTACGATAACTGCTTTGGTGAAAAACCAGGGAAAAAGTAAAACAGAAATATCTCAAGCCAGCTTCTATGTCGACGGCGTTAAAATCGCTTCTCAAGAACTGCCTTCGATAAATAGCGGAGAATCGTTTCCAGTGGTGTTCATCTGGACTGCCGAGGCTGGCATACATACCTTTAAAATTACCATCGACGATAATAATACGGTTGTAGAGTCCGATGAAACCAATAATGAAAAGGAAATAAACCATGCAACAGCGACCCCCGACCTGATAGTCGAAGGCATAAGCTGGCTCATGAGCGAACAGACGAATAGCAATGAAGCTACTTTTACCATTACCATCAAAAACATCGGTACCGGCGCCGCCGGAGAGTCACACGTAAAATATCTCTTTGATATTTCTCCCGCCGATATAGAAAATATCGCGGCGATTCCGGCAGGAGAAACGGTGTCTTTTTCCTTCATTACCATCCTTGCTATAGGGCAACATACAGTCACTATTATTGCCGATTGTGATAGCGAAATCATTGAGCTGAATGAAGGCAATAATCAAAGTGTCATTTCATTTTCGACAATCGCCCCCGACCTGGTTGTCAGGACAATCAGCTATAAGCCGCTGGATGCTAAAGTCGGTGATACAATAACTTTCACGGTTACGCTGGAAAACCGGGGCATCGCTAAAGCCACGAATGTACGACTGACCCTATCTATCGATGGTTCCGTAATAGACTTCAAGGACTTGCCGGAAATCGATTTAGCTACATCACAGACGGTCGAATTCCCCTGGATAATCACGGAGGGTGAACATGAAATCACGGCTTTTATTGATGCCCAACAGACAAATATGGAAAGTAATGAGCAAAACAACACAAAATCACGGACGGTCTCTTTTACTGCTTCCGTTAATCAGGTCATTAAATCTACCAGTAAAACCGCTCCTTCTTCCAGCGACGGCGGATTGCTGGATAAATGGTGGTGGCTATTATTATTAATCGCCGGACTGCTCGTTGTCGCTGTTTTTGTTTCCTCTTTTAGATTATTGAAGAAGAAATAGCCCTTTAAACTCCGCTTATTTGTTAATCCAGTTGCTGACCAAATAGCTTAGGCGAATTAAACCAAATACCCACGGCATAGGTGCCACTATCGGTAATGTTTAAACTAACGATGATAGTAACGCCATTCGGCTCTTTAGAGTATTGAGCCTTATAAGTGACATCGGTATAGTTTCCACTCGGCTTAACTTCCATTAATACTTTGGAGCCGGTGATATAACTACCCACATTCTTTCGAATAATGTTTGATGTCTGCATAAACCAGTCTATCCCCACAGACCCGGTTGCTAACTCATCGAAATTCTCCAGATATGCCTCATAGTCCATAGCATCATAAGCCAGTATAAGTTTTTCGGTAATGTTATCAGCGCCAGCCGGCCCTATTATTGTTGGGATGGGTTCGGATTGACCACATCCAGGCAGCACGACAATCCACAGCAACACGGAGATTATAACCAAACCAAATTTAAACATCATCAGCCATGTCTTTACGTTTTCCTTTATTGATTTTGCCATAATTGCTCCCCTGAAATACAGTAAACAATAATTAAATATAAAAAATCAAACAGAAAATTCTCGGATTTTTATTTAACCTCTGTAATTAATAAAAAAGCCCCAGCTTAATGTGACTGGGGCTCATATATCATTTAGATTAAAAACAAAGGTTAAATTTTCCCAAACTTTTCTTCTAACGCCGCTTTATCCCATATTTTGCCAGTTACATCCTCTGGTTTGGAAGCAGCCAGCATAGCCGGGTACTTTTGCCAGATTATCGGCTCTTCGAAATCGCTGGTGTCACGCCCTTCCATAAAGCCCATGACCACCTCGGTTTTAACGAAGTAAGGTCGGATGCAGGTAATAGCGATACCCTCTTCCCGCCGCATTTCTCGCGCCAGACCTAGGGTAAATCTCTCCACGCCCGCCTTAGTCACGCCGTAGGCGATATTCATGCGTATCTGATGCGCCAGGATGGAGGAAACGTTGATAATCATACCGCTCTTTTTCTCTAACATGTGCGGCAGGACCACCTTGGAACAGAGAAAAGTGCCATCCAGGTTGACGGAAAGAATTAACCGCCATCGGCGGTAAGGCAACTGTAAAAATGAGTCCTGCGCGGTAACGCCGGCATTATTGACCAGTACATCTATTTTACCGAACTTCTCCAACGCTTTATTAACGACGTTATTGACATCATCCTCGATGGTGATGTCGCCACCCAAAGAGAGCGTTTTTCGCCCCATGGCCTCGATTTCCTTAGCGGTTTCCGCCAGCTTGCCGTCATCGGTAATACGGTCGCAGATGACGAGGTCGGCGCCAGCTTCCGCCATGCCCAGCGATATCGACTTGCCCAGGCCCTGCCTGGCACCGGTAACCATAGCTACTTTTCCGTCCAGTGGAAGTGCCATATTGTGCCTCCTTTACAAGACTAATTTATATTTAAGTAAGCATACCGTAATCGAGCGGGAAGAGACCGGCGGTCTGGTTCTTAGCGGCATCGGAAGCCAGGTAAAGTGCGATGGCCGCTACATCATCCGGCTCGCCGAAACGCCCGATGACCGTCTGCGCCAGCATCCGATCATTGACGCCCGGTAACTTCAGGAATGGGTCGGATAGCCGACTGTGCACCCAGGCCGGTGCGATGGAGTTGACTCTAATATTCCACTTGCCCCATTCTTTTGCCATGACGCGGGTCATGTGCATCACGGCCGCTTTACTGATGCAATAAACTCCCAGCGTTTCCTCCGTCCTGATGCCCATATAGGACGTAATATTAATGATACTGCCCCCGCCCTGTTCTTTCATAATAGGAGCAATCTGCTTGCACAAAAAGAAGGGACCTTTAAGGTTAACGTTCATCACGTTGTCCCACTGCCACTCCTCAACGTCTGTTAGTGGCACCATGAAGCTGGAACCGGAACTGTTAACGACGATATCAATACGGCCGCATTCTTTCATGACGGCATCCACCAGGGCTTTGATAGTTTCCAGCTTGCCGAGGTGCCCGGCTATCCCCAGGACTTTGCCTTTAGACTTGGCTCTAATCTCCGCCGCAGCTTTATCCAGGTTTTCCTGTTTGCGGCTACTGATGATAACGTCCGCGCCGGCAACAGAAAAGGTCTCGGCGATAGCTTTCCCGATATCCCCTGCCCCGCCGACAACCAGGGCGACCTTACCTTCTAAAGAAAATTGAGATACGTCCATCATTACTCCTTTTATATTCTTTTTGTCATTGCACGTCACGAAGCGAAGTGGCAATCTCAATCATCGATTTATTTTTTCATAGGGATTGCCACGCTTCGCTCGCAATGACAGCATATATATTATTCTACTTTAATAATACAGGCATTCGCCTGCGCCAGACCGCCACAAATAGCGCCCATGGCATAACCGCCGCCCCGCCTTATCAATTCGTACATCAGATTCATCATTACTCTGGCGCCGCTCGCCGTGTTAGGGTGCCCGATGGCTATAGCACTGCCGTTAATATTCATCTTTTTCTGCAATTCTTTATATTTAACGTTATCTTTATCGACGACCAGTTTCATGGATACCAACGGTACACAGGCAAAAGCCTCATTGATCTCCAGGACTGCCATATCATCCAGCGTCATATCGGCTTTTTTAAGGATTTTCTTCATGGCATAACCCGGCCCTTCCGGCATGCGACTGGCGTTAATAGCGATAGAGACACTGGCAACAACCGTAGCCAGCACCTTTAAACCAAGCTCCCGCGCTTTCCTGCGGGTCATCACCAGAATAGCCGTGGCGCCGTCGTTAAGACCAGGAGCGTTACCGGCGGTAATGGCGCGCGTATTATAGACAGTTTTCAGGCTGGCCAACCTCTCCATAGTGGTATCGGCACGGTACTGCTCATCAATATCCAGTATCTTGGGGTCGCCCTTCGGCTGTGGAATGGGGAGGGGCATAATTTCGTCCTTAAATTTGCCGGCTTTCCAGGCGTTGCCGTAGTTCTGGTGGCTCCGGAAAGCCCATTCGTCCTGCTCCTGCCGGTCAATCTTATATTCGTAGGCTACATTATCGCTATCGACAGACACAGGGTTAAAATCCTTGTAGCCGAGGGCGTAAAGCGGGTCCTCCATCTTCACATCGCCCAACCGAAAACCCCCAAAACGCACGCCCCTGACCACCAGAGGCGATTGCCCAAAAGAAGTGGCACCGCCGCAGATAGCCACCTCGATTTCTCCCGCTTTCATCTCCAGAGCTGCCAGCCTGACGGCGTTCATCGCCGAGACGCAGGCCATGTCAAACGAAATCGATACCGTTTCATGGGGCAGTCCCGCCCGGATAAGCGACTGCCTTCCAGCGACAGGAGTATAAGGGTCGCGGCAGGCAGAGGTATCGCCCACCCCCCAAAAAACCTCGTTCACGACATCCGGTTTAATACCAGTACGCTTGATTAACTCACGCATCGGTATAGCGCCTAATTCATAGTAGTCGAAGTTGGCGAGCGAGCCGCCGAACCTGCCGAACGGCGTCCTTACCGCACCTACGATTACAACATCATTATCACTTGCCATTTTTTAACCTTACCTTTCCTTTGCTAGTTCGTGTGCATAATTATTTTTGTTGAGTATAGTCGTAAAAGCCTTTACCGGTCTTGCGCCCGAGCTCGCCGGAGCGCACCATATTCTTTAAAAGCGGCGCGGGCATCAGCCTCTCCCCGAACTCTTCATACATCGTTTCCAGCCCGTGCAGTACCACATCGGCGCCGGCAAGGTCGCAAAGCTCTAATGGTCCCATCGGGTGATTGAGGCAGAGTTTGACCGCCTTATCAACCTCTTCCGGCTTGTTACCGTCCATGACGCACCAGAATGCCTCGTTCATTAAAGCATCCACCAGCCTTGAAACGATAAAACCGGCATAGTCTCTAGCCTCACATGGCTCTTTCCCAATTTTCTTGACGTATTCTTTTGAAGCTTCTAATACTTCCATAGAGGTTTGCCGCCCCGGTATAACTTCGACGCCTTTCATTACCGGCACCGGATTCATGAAGTGGATGCCAATAACTCTGGCGGGCTTCTTCGTAGCGGCAGCAATTTCACCAATGGGTAGTGACGAGGTATTGGTTGCCAGAATAGCGTCCGGCCGGCATATCTCATCTAGCTGCTTGAAGATGCTCTTCTTCAAATCCAGTATTTCTGGCGCCGCCTCGATAACCAAATCCGCGTCTTTAGCATCTTTATTGTCCGTGGTAGTCCTTATACGGGCAATAATAGCGGCTTTTTCACTCTCCTGTATCGTCCCTTTCTTTACCAACCTGTCCAAGCTCTTACTGATGGTATCCATGCCTTTTTGTATAAACTCATCCTTAATATCTGACATAGTTACGTCATAACCAGCCTGGGCGCTTACCTGGGCGATTCCGTTGCCCATCGTCCCCGCCCCGATAACGAATATTTTTTTTATTGCCACGGTAGTCTACCTCCTTATATTTTTATTATCATTATCGGGCTTGACCCGATAATCCAGCCACCCCTTTACCCCCCAATAGATACCCACGCGCAAGCGCGTGGTTCTTTTACAGTTCAAGCTTCGCTTGACCTGAATCCTGGCGCTCCTGATATTCAACGTATTTAAGTACTTTCTCTCGTTCCACACCTACTGTGGATATAAAATACCC
>DAOUCO010000130.1:0-10455 GCA_034432135.1 Dehalococcoidales bacterium
TCCGCCGCCTCGGCAATGAATATGTCTTCGACCGCATGGCAAAGGCGAATGTCAAGATGTTCACGGATAAGGGCGTAAAGAAAATCATCACCCAGTGCCCCCACTGCTTCAGTACTTTTAAGAACGACTATCAGCAGTACGGACTCAAGCTGGAGGTCGTCCATCACACCGAACTGATTAATAGCCTGATTCAAGAAGGCAGATTAAAGCTTAAGTCCACCGCGGACTTGGGTAAAATTGTCTTTCATGATTCATGTTATCTGGGCAGGTATAACCAAATATATGATGCCCCCCGCCACACCATCGCCTCCGCCACCGGCTCCGTCCCGTGCGAGATGGAGCGTAATCGTGATAAAAGTTTCTGCTGCGGCGCCGGCGGCGGCAGAATGTGGATGGAAGAAAAAGAGGGCACACTTATTAACGTCGCCCGTGTGGAAGAAGCGCTGGCGAGGCAGCCGGACACGGTCTGTGTTTGCTGTCCTTATTGCATGACTATGTTCGATGACGGGCTTAAAGATAAACAAGCCTCGGACAAAGTAAAAGTGCTGGACGTGGCGGAAATTGTGGCTAGAGCTTTAGCCGATTAAAAAACTCTAAAAAATAACCAAATGCGGGATAAATCGAGGTTGGACATGTTTCCCCGCCTCGTAATATAATAAAAGTGGATGATGTACCCGAAGTCCTAAGACCCTAGAACGGATGGCGGTATTCCATAACCGGTTCTTTTCCGTTGTATAGCTCCACTTGATGAAAAAGCGTGTAATGACGCGTGAATATAGAGACTATCGAGAAAGGAGTTGGTCTTGATGGTTAAAGAACTTCCCGTTATTTACCTCCAGACGGCTGCCTGCAGCGGTTGCGCTGTTACCATGCTCAATTCTGCCAGCCCCACCATTAAAAATGTACTCATCGACCAGCTGGCGCCAGGCGTACACATCAACCTTAAATTCCATCCGGTGGTCATGGCGGCCGCCGGCGACCTGGCGGTTCAAGTCATGGAAGACACCGCAAAACGGCAGAAAGACGAGTATATCCTCGTGGTGGACGGGGCTGTGCCCACGGCTGACGGCGGAGTTTACGGCGCTGTCGGTGAAAGGAATGGCAAGCCTGTTACCATGCAGGAAAGGGTAATAGAGCTTTCCCGAGATGCCATGGCTGTCATTGCTATGGGCACCTGTGCCTCCTTCGGCGGCATTCCCGCCGCTCCACCCAATCCCACCGGCTGTGTTTCAGTACAAAAAGCGCTCGCCACAGCCGACATCAATAAACCGTTGATAAATATCCCCGGCTGCCCCCCGCACCCCGACTGGTTTTTTGGGACGGTAGCCAGCATTATTTTAAGCGGCTTGCCGAAGGCTGAAGACCTTGATGATTTCCTGCGTCCCAGGCTTTTCTATGGCAAGCTTATCCACGAAAATTGCCCCCGGCGCGCCTATTTTGATGAAGGTAAGTTCGCCAAGAAATTCGGCGATGAAGGTTGCCTCTATGAACTCGGCTGCAAGGGCCCTATCACCCACGCGGACTGCCCTCTCCGGCACTGGAACAGCGGCACCAACTGGGTCATTGGAGCCGGCGCTCCCTGCAATGGCTGTACCCAGCCCGAGTTCCCCACCGAGACCGCTCCTTTCTATGAAAAGCTCATTGATGTCGACCTGCCGGTGGTCGGTGCTTACTGGGCGAACAAGGCAAAGGAGGCGAAGTAATGGGCAAAATCATTATCGACCCTGTAACCAGGATTGAGGGCCATCTCAAGATAGAATGTGTTGTCGAAAATGGTGTCGTTAAAGATGCGCATGCTACCGGTACCCTCTTCCGGGGATTTGAGTTAATCCTTCGCGGTCGCGACCCGCGCGATGCCCAGGTAATCACCCAGCGTATCTGCGGCGTCTGCCCGCAGTCCCATGGTATCGCCGCCACGCTGAATCTGGATAGCGCCTTCGGCATTGCCGATAAAATTCCCGATAACGGCAGAATAATCCGCAACCTTATTCACGGCGCGCATGTCGCCCAGGACCATATCCTTCATTTCTATCACCTGGCGGCACTGGACTATGTCAATATCGCCGATGTTGCTAAATATGAGGGTAACGATTCTCAATTGAACTCGATTAAAGACTTTATCCAGCGCGGCGCTTTAGAGCCTTTCCTCCCCCGCTATGAAGGCGATTACCGCCTCCCGCCCGCCATTAATCAGCAGGCAGTCGCCCACTACGTTAAAGCTCTGGAAATCCGCCGTATCGGCCACGAAGCAGTGGCTATCTTCAGCGGCAAGATACCCCACAGCGTGGGCGTCGTCCCTGGAGGCGTTACATCCGTCCCCACCGCTGATAATATCATGGCTTATATCTGGAAAATCAAAATCCTGCAGGATTTCATCAATAACGTCTATATCCCTGATGTGCTCGCCGTTGCCGGCGCTTATATGGACTACGCGGAAATCGGCGTCGGCTGCAAAAACCTGCTTTCTTACGGCAGTTTTGACCTTGATGGTAAAAACCCGGACTACACTAAACGTGAGCGACTCTTCAAGCAGGGCACGGTTGGCGCCGACCTTAAGCCGGGTATGCTTGATACCTCAAAAATTACCGAGTTGGTCAAGCACTCCTGGTATGAGGATGCCACTTCCAATAGACATCCTTCCCGTGGTGACACTAAACCGCAGTACGGGAAGAAGGACGCCTATTCCTGGGCGAAAGCCCCCCGCTACGATGGCAAAGTATATGAGGTGGGCCCTTTAGCGCGCGTCGCCGTCACCTACGCTAAGGGCGACCCTAAAATGAAGGAAATGGTGGAGGGGTCTTTAAAGATGCTAAAAGCCAGACCTGCCGCCCTTTTCTCTGTCCTGGGCCGTCACCTGGCGCGGGCGCTATCCGCCAAGTTTATCGTCGATTCGCTTGAAGGCTGGGCATTACAGTTAAAGCCCGGTCAGCCCGCTTATGTTGAATATACGCTCCCGGAAGAAGCCGCTGGCATGGGCATCACCGAAGGTGCCCGCGGCGCTCTGGGACACTGGATTGAAATTAAAAACAAGAAAATCGCCAACTACCAGGCGGTCGTCCCCACCACCTGGAACGTCTCCCCCATGGACGATAAAGGCCAGCACGGGCCTATCGAGCAGGCGCTTATCGGCACGAAGGTCAAGGACGAGGAAAATCCCTTTGAAGTCGTCCGCATCGTCCGCTCCTTCGACCCGTGTATCGCCTGCGCCGTACATTGCATTACCCCTAAAGGTCGAGACCTCGGTAAGTTCAGGGTAGTGTAGGTTTTAAGGAGGCAAGATGATTTTATCAGAGCCAAAACCTTTCGACGAAATAATCGCCTATCTGGAAAAAGATAAAAACGTCTTTATCATCGGCTGTAACGGCTGTGCCCAGTCCTCGGGTAGCGGCGGTCCCCAGCAGGTTGAAGAAATGAGGAAAAAATTGACGGAAGCCGGTAAAAACGTTACCGGCATTAAGTCTGTCGATTTTCTCTGTGAAAAAGCCCTGATTAAGTCGGAATTGAAAGGAAAGCTCGACCAGCTAAAAGCCGCCGATGCCCTGCTGGTATTGACCTGCGGTATCGGCGTGCAGTGTGTCGCCGCGGCAGTCAACAAGCCGGTTTATCCGGGCTGCAATACCGTCAATTTAGGCGGAAGTCGTGGGGAATGGGAAGGCAGCGAGCGCTGTTACGAGTGTGGACAATGCCTGCTCTACCATACCGGCGGCATCTGCCCCCTCACCGCCTGTACCAAGAGTCTGGTCAGCGGGGCATGCGGCGGCGCCAAAAACGGTAAGTGCGAGGTTTCTCCAGACCGCGACTGCGGCTGGGAGCTGATTTACAATCGACTCAAGGAACGGGGTCTTTTAGACCGCTTGAATGATATGATGAAGCCTATCGACCACAGGAAATTGATGCCCCGCCCGGAAATGATGTCCGCCCCCCGGTACGGGTTGGAGAATCCTCCTAAGGTGGAAAATCCGGTAAAGGAGGTGAAAGCGTCATGAGCCTTCAATCCAAGCTTGAATCCGGCAAGTTCGCCGTCTCATGTGAGTTCGGCCCTTTAAAAGGCACCGATACCCACGAAATAAAAGAGAACATTGAGGTTCTTAGGGGCAAAGTGGATGCCGCCAACGTAACCGACCAGCAGAGTTCCGTGATGCGATTATGTTCGCTGGTAACCGCCGCTTTATGCGTGCAGGGCGGCCTTGAGCCGATTTTCCAGATGACCTGCCGCGACCGCAACCGCATCGCTTTACAGTCCGACCTCCTCGGCGCCTGGGTTATGGGCATTAAGAATGTCCTCGCTTTAACCGGCGACCTCCCTGACCTCGGCGACCACCCCCAGGCTAAAGGTGTCTTCGACCTCGATTCCGTGACCCTTCTTCAAACCATCACCCGCCTGAACGAGGGCTACGACCTTGTCGGAAACGAGCTTAAGGGTAAACCGGCTTTCTTCCCCGGCGCAATAGTTAAGGTGGAGTCCAACACTGAAGCTTCGGAAGAACTGCAAATCTACAAGTTTGCCAAGAAAATCGCCGCCGGCGCTAAATTCTTCCAGACCCAGGCTGTTTATGACCCCGCTACCTTCGGTAAATTTATGAAACGGGTGGAAAAATATAAAGTGCCCGTCATGGCCGGCATTATCCCGCTGAAAACCGCCGGCTTTGCCAGGTTTATGAACGCCAATGTCGCCGGCATCCGCGTCCCGGAAGACCTGATTCAGAAAATGGCGGCGGCTTCTAAAGAAGACCGGGAAAAGACCGGCATCCAGATTGCCGCTGATCTGATTAAAGCGGTTAAGCCGATGTGCCAGGGCGTGCATATCATGGCTATCGGCTGGGAGAAGAAAGTGCCGGAAATCATGGCTTTAGCCGGACTTTAAATTTATTTTAGGATAAAATTAAATCCCCGACTTTTTTAATGAGTCGGGGATTTTTTTTATTCCCTTGATACTTGGTTTTTGTTTCTTATTCTAAAAGATGCATGTCCCGGAAGATATTCTCAACCAATCTTGAATTTGTGACGGTAAATCCGATTACGAAGCTTTTGTTTTTCAGCTTGGCGAAGAATATACGCTCTCGCATTGGCCGGAATATATCTAGAGGAAACCAGTGGTTAAAGCCTCCACTGCCCCACAACCGCCACTTGCCGTTGGAGATAGTCGGCTCGTGACCGACTATTTTCTCTATATCGCTGACGGGCACCTTTTTATTTATTCCGATGAAATAGTAATTCCGGAATATTATCCTGTCCTGGAAAATGGTTATCATACCGTCTGAATATAGCTTTTCCGTGTACATTTTTTACTTTACGCAGGCACACGGCCTTTGGATGCCGCTATCAGCCCCCGGGCGGGCATGCCTCGGACTTAACATTACCCGTCCACTTAATATTCTTGCTCCTGCACCTGGGGCAGGAACGTTCCCTTTCTTCAGCGGGACCTTTCGGCGACGGCATCGTAAATTTGTTCTGGCAGTCCTGGCAGATATATTCCCAGTACGGCGGCCCCGGCGGGGGTTTTACAGCCTTTTCTTCGTTTGGTTTTTCTGTCAACTTCTCGTCTGTCTCCTACCTCTCATTCCCGAACGGGTGTATATCCGCGAATATCACCGGCTTTTCCAGCTTGATTATACCGCCGGGCCAGTGCGGTATAAAGGGTGGCGTAAGCACTGCCGTGCTTTTATTGAACTTATGTTTCTCCTGCTCTTTACCCATGCATATTTCAAATTCCGCCCCTAAATTGCTTAAATCATCGGTATCCGTCCCCAGCAGGCACATTATCTGAGTAGTAGGGTGGGTGTGGGGCTTATCCGGCTCCGGCCCGATGCGGTAAGGCGCCCGTTTCATGCTTTCGTACAGCATAACAAAGTCGAAACCTGCCGCTTCTTTAGTGCGGATAAAGGCTATGTGGCCCCCGCCATCGTCGCGGTTGGTCGGCCCGTAATGCCATGCTCCCTTCCTTATGAAAGCCAGTGGCATAACATATTTCTTCGTCGCTGACCGCCATCCCGCTATTGGTCCCGGTTTTTTATTAGTGAGTACCGGTTTTTCCTTATATTTCGGTGTTATTGAAATTTCGTAGTAGAAGAACCGCCTGTTCAATATATTAATGGTCGATGGGAAATGCGGCATACCTTTAGGAATCGCGATGGCGGTGGTTGTCGTAATCATATGCGTCTCAAGTTCATCGCCCAGACATAACTCCACCTCCGCCCCGAGGTCGCCGATATCGTCCATGTCCGACCCGGCGAAAAGCAACACCTGGTCGAAGTCATGCACGTGCGGCACATAAGGCTCTTTGCCCATTCTCCCCGCCGTCCAGTAACACCCATACTTGATATGCACATCGAAACCCAGCCATTTCTTATCCAGTTCCACACCCTGGCGGAACCCGCCCTTTTCGTACTCCCTGAAGGGTATCGTTTTCACTAGATTATCGTATTTCATCGCTGCTGTTTTCGGCATATTCCCTCCTTTTACGGTCAACAGATTTTATCATATCTCTTTATGTCATTGCGAGACCCGATGTAATCGGGTCGTGGCAATCTCTATCGTTGCCTTTATCCAGCCTTCCCGCTATATTGTATATTGAGTATCTATGAAAACCAGCGATTTTGATTATGAACTACCCCAAGAGTTCATTGCCCAGACGCCTGTTGAGCCGAGGGACCATTCGCGACTCCTTGTCCTGAACCGTAAGGACGGCTCGATAACGCACCGGTATTTTTATAACATTGCTGATTACCTTCTCCCCGGCGATGTCATGGTCTTTAACGATAGCCGCGTCATCCCCGCCCGCCTTAAGGGTAAAAAGGCTGGAAGTGAAGGGGCGGTGGAAATTCTGTTGTTACGCCGTCTTGAGGATAAGGTCTGGGAAACTCTCGTTAAGCCTGCCCGCCGCCTTACTATCGGTAGCGAGGTCGAGATTCATACTAACGAAAGCTCCGCTGCGCCCATTATCGCCCGCATCACCGCAGTTGCCGATAAAGGCATCAGGACTGTCCGCTTTACCGATGAAGAACGCCTGCTCATCGCCGGCGAGATGCCTTTGCCTCCCTATATTCACACCCCTCTTAAAGACCCGGAAAGATATCAGACGGTATATGCGAAGGTCGTGGGCAGCGCCGCTGCGCCTACAGCCGGTTTACACTTTACTCCAGCTTTACTTGACAAAGTAGAAAGTCGAGGCGTCCGCTGTCTTTTCACCACTCTGCACGTGGGACTTGATACTTTCAGGCCTGTCACGGAAGACGACCCTTTAAAGCACACAATTTATAAAGAATACGGTATCTTGGGACGTGACGTAGCCGAAGAGTTGACGCGTGCTCGCCGCGAAGGACGTCGTATTATCTGTGTCGGCACCACCTCGGTAAGACTGATTGAACAGGTCGCCCTGAATAGTAAAAGAGATGAAGTCAAACCTTTTAACGACTGGGTCAACCTTTTCATTCTACCGGGCCACCGTTTCCGCATGGTTGATGCGATGATAACCAATTTCCATTTGCCCAGGTCGACCCTTCTCATGCTGGTCACGGCTTTTGCCGGAAAAGAGCTGATAAGCAAAGCCTATCGGGAAGCTATCGAGCAGAAATACCGTTTTTACAGCTTCGGCGATGCGATGCTGATTTTATAAGTAACATTTTTAGAGGTAATTGATTTTAAAAAGATGGCTAAATCTCAAGTAGCGCTAGTATCCTGTGAAACTTACGACGATATCAAGGTCTATGACGCTATCAAGCAAGGTCTCGACCTTCTGGGAGGGATTTCTTGCTTCGTAAAACCCGGGGAACACATTATCCTTAAGCCTAATGTACTTATCGGCGCGGCGCCGGAAAAATGTGTTTGTACTCACACCGCAGTACTAAAAGCGGCGGGGAAGATACTTCTGGAAGCCGGAGCACAAGTATCAGCCGGCGACTCTCCGGCTTTCGGCAGTACTGGTATGAATATGAGAATCGCCGGCCTTAAAAAGGTGGCCGATGAACTAGGTATCCCTTTGGCTGATTTTTCTAAAGGCTCGGCGGTCTCTCATAAAGACGGATTGCTGGTCAAACGTTTTGTTATCGCCGATTGCGTCCTAGCGGCTGACGGTCTGGTTAGCCTGCCGAAATTAAAAACACATGGTCTTACCAGGATGACAGGAGCCGTGAAAAATCAATTCGGTTGTGTCCCCGGTTTGTTGAAAAACCAGCAGCATGCCAGAATGGCTGACCCCTTTGCTTTCGCCACTATGCTCGTAGACTTAAATGTGCTCGTGAAGCCCAGACTTGTTATCATGGACGCTATTATGGCAATGGAAGGTAACGGTCCGCGAGGTGGCAAACCGAGGAAAATTGGGGCTTTGCTTATTTCCAGCGACCCTGTTGCTCTGGATGCCGTTGCCTGTAAAATAATCGATTTGAATCCCTCTTTTGTGCCCACCTCAGAACCCGGTGAAAAAGCCGGTCTCGGCACCTATCATGATGAAAATATTGAGGTCATAGGAGGCAATTTAATTGACTTTATCTGCAAAGACTTTGACGTCGTACGCAGGCCGGTAGAACACATTACCAGTGGGGTTATCAGGACTTATATTAAAAATCAGACCAACCCCAAGCCGGTTATTGATAAAAAGTTATGCACAAAGTGCGGCGTCTGCGTTAAACATTGCCCGGTCACGCCTAAAGCCGTCGACTGGGTTAACGGTGACCAATCGCGCCCACCCTCGCATAATTATAGCCGTTGCATACGCTGCTTCTGCTGTCAGGAATTATGTCCGGAGGGCGCTATTTCTATTAAACAAACATTGCTCGGCAGGCTATTTTTCCGCTAAAGTATGGCAGGATAGGAGGGCATTATGGATAAAACTGAACAAGTCTATCGCGCCTTGCAGAGGTATCTGGATAGATTGCCCAGCGGTTTCCCCCAGGTTGAGTCCGGCCTCGATATCAAACTTTTAAAGAGGTTTTTTACACCGGAAGAAGCCTCCATTGCCATGCAGCTTTCCATGAAGCCAGAACCGTTGCAACGTATTTATACCCGCGTCAAAAAAAGCGGTATGTCCCTTGAGGAGTTGCGGCAGATGCTGGACCGCATGATGCGCAAAGGGACTATCCTGACGATTGAGGAAGGCTATCAAGAAACGCATTACTGCAATGCGGAATTCACTGCCGGGGGTATTTTTAACTTCCAGGTCAACCGTCTGTCACCGGAAATACTGGCTGATTACCGTCAATACATGGCTGAAAGGAGCGCTAAAGTCAGGACAGGCACTTCTGGTGGTGGCTTGCCGCTCCGCACGGTTCCTGTCGAGCAAAGCATTCCTTTGCCAGATAAGTACCGCGTCGGTGATTATGATAACGTGAGGAAACTTATCGAAAATGCCGGGGGAAGGATAGCGGTCACGGCCTGCATCTGCCGCCAGTCCACAGAATTATTGGGAGGCAAGTGCATTAAAACCGACCTCATGGAGTCGTGCCTTATCATCGGCCCCGATCATGCTAAACGCCATGTCGAAATGGGGATAGGACGCTATATAACTAAAGAGGAAGCTTTTAAAATTCTAAATAAAGCGCAACAGGCAGGACTGGTGCTCCAGCCAGAAAACTCGCAGCGCCCGGAGGCAATCTGCGTTTGCTGCGGCGACTGCTGCGTTTTCCTGAAGATGATGAAGAATCACCCTAGGCCGGTTGAAATGTATATTACCAACTTCTATGCCGAAGTTGACCCGTCTTTATGCACCGGGTGCGAGGAATGTGTATCAAAGTGCCAGCTCGATGCCCGTATAATGGTCGATGGTATCGCCAAAGTTAACCTCGACCGCTGCATTGGTTGCGGTAACTGCGTTGTTCTTTGCCCAACAGGGGCGAATAAAATGGTTAAAAAAGAGCCGGAAAAAGTCCCGGTTAAAGATAAAACAGCCTATAATATGAGAAACCTGGCTCGTAAAGTCGGCTGGTGGAACATGCTTAAAATCAGGACTAAAATGCTGCTGGGGATGAAAGTGTAATCAAATCAGCTCTTCTAATTCGAGAGCCTTTAGAGTCTGTTTTGTTGGCAGCCCGGTCTTCTCGTCCCAGCCGCGCAGGACGTAGTATTCCTTAAGCATGGAAGTGTATTTCTGTCGGTCGAGCTTGTTTCCGGTCATATCTACGGCTTTGCCCCCCGGTCCGGGCATAATCATCTTGCGACCGTGCATACCTATATTAAGCGGGACGGTAAAGTTATAATCCGGCGGGTAGTCGTCCTCTGGAACTCTGTGCCCCTCACTTAACCGGATAAGCCTTTGCAGATTAAAAATTCGCTCTGCGTAAGTGTTCAATTCAGTAGCCGGGATTCCCGTCACCGCGGTAAAGATTTCCCCTTCCAATTCCGGGTCGCCGAAGCCGTCCGGCGTGCTGTAAGAATACGTTATCGGCCAGACGTAATCGCAAAGCCCCAGGCTATCACGCAGGTACGTCCGGTTCTGTATGTTGCGGGCGGCCATCGCTTTAC